>DATKHJ010000388.1:0-2303 GCA_035510335.1 Flavisolibacter sp.
GAATAAACTGTGTTCCGTTGATCAGCGCAAGGCCCTCTTTGGGACCGAGGCGAATAGGTGCTGTTTGCAAAGCATTTAACACAGCACCCGCCGGCTTTTTTTCTCCTTTGTAAAACACTTCGCCAAGACCAATTAAAGGCAGGCAGAGATGCGCCAGCGGGGCAAGGTCGCCGGAGGCTCCCACGCTACCTTTTTCCGGAACAACCGGGATCACATCGTTCTCGAGATGCCAGAGTAGCCGCTCAATGGTGGAAAGCTGCACACCGGAAAAACCCTGCGCCAGTGCCTGCACTTTGGTAACGATCATCAGGCGTACAACTTCCTCCGGAATGGGGTTGCCAACTCCAACGCTATGGCTTTGTAAAATTTTGTATTGAAGGGTAGCTGTTTCGTCTTCGCTGATTTTTGTGTTTGCCAAAATGCCAAAGCCGGTAGTGATGCCGTACACGGTTTTTCCCTCGTCGGCCATTTGCTGAACATGCCGCTGGCTTTGCTTTATGCGGTCGATTGTTTGCGGGTGCAGGGCGCCTTTGCGCTTTTTTTGGGCTAAGAGAATGGCGGTTTGAACGGTAAGCCTGTCCTGCCCGTAGAAAAATTCGGTTTCCATCATCAGGGGGTAAAAATATTTTTTATTTTACAGGTACAAGCCACCAATTAAAAACACTATGGAAAACCTTTTTGTCTTTCTTGCCACGAGTCTTGTGCTCCGTCTTTCTCACCCCAAATTCAAACGCTATTTTATTGGCTCCGGATCGTCGGCCTTGCTGGTTGCCGGCAACAAAACGCTACACTGCAAAACCACCAAAGACGGTGACCGCATCAGCTTTTACGACCAGACCGTGCAGGGTGTTACGTATGGATTGGTACTGGTGCAAATGAAAGAAGTGTACACGCTGCAACAGGCAGAAAACATCCTGGTACAATACATCAACCGCGTACGCCGTCCGTTTGGTATTGCCTATAATATTTCCATGCACATTGAAAAGAAAAACGGCATTGTGACACTCACCGACTATTGGCAGGATGAAGAAGGAAAGGACTGGAAGATCAAGGGCTACACCAACGGAAAGACGGTTTCGCTGCTTTATGTTCGCAATATTTCCAATGCGCCGGTTAAGGAACATGATGATTTCTTAAATGGTTTTCGATTTTCCCGAATTTCCTGATCGATAAAAAGTCAGTTTCTCCTATCTTTGCCGCCGTTCTTTGGTCCGGTAGCTCAGCTGAATAGAGCAACTGCCTTCTAAGCAGTAGGTCCCTGGTTTGAGTCCAGGCCGGATCACGAGTAAATTAAAAAAGCCTTGATAGTAGCGACTTTCAAGGCTTTTTCTTTTTCGGGGAAATATAAACCTGCGCTAAAAACGTATTGACTTAGCAAGTTTTTCAACTGTTAAAAAACAGGATTCATTGAAAATGTTTGATCGGCACTTCTTCTTTGAGATAGAATTGAATCACCTCTGTGTTGAAATTTATCTCTTGATAAACGTGTACGGATCGTACTCCACAAACTCGTTTTGTTTGGTGGTAATTGATTTCACCTTTCCGCCTTGCACGTCAAACTTCACGGAAAAAATGCCGTATTCAATGTTGTTGTATTCCATCAGCCACTCATCGTTGTCCATGTAACGAAGCGTTGCAGCCAAATCAGGTTTTGTGGCAAACTGCAACTTTAAATCGTTTCCTACCTGGCTGATGGTAATGTTCCCATTCAACTCGTTGGTGTAAACACCGGCATAAGCCGATGCGGGCAATGCTGGCCTGGTGCCTTTCACCCTTGCACGCCAGCCTTCAATTTCGCGAAGCTGTTGCTCCAGTTCTTTCTTAGCACCGCCCAGTTGTTGCAAGCTGCGGTCAACATAGGGCACACCTAAGAAAGCATCAAGCAACTGGTAACGCAGGGCTTCAAAAAAGCTTTGGTTGTCGTTATTGGTAAGAATGGCAATGCCCAGTTTTTCTTCCGGTACAAAACAAACATTGCTCACCATGCCGCCGGCGCCACCGGTATGCCAGTAAATCTGGCGGCCGTTGTAATCGGCAGCAAACAATCCCAAACCGTAACCCCGGAAATGCATGGGCAGGAGCGAAGATTTGCGGCTGCCGGTAACAATGTTTACATCTCTTGTTTTTTGCAAAACGGTCCACGGAAGAATTCTGTTTCCATTCAACCGTCCGCTGTCCAGTTGCATAAGCAGCCATTTGGAAAGATCGGTTACGTTGCTGATGATGCTGGCCGCAGGTGCCAGGTTGTTCCAGTTGTCGTACGGCACTTGCTTTAGCGTTCCGGTATATGCGGTTGTGTAGGG
>DATKHJ010000389.1:0-3216 GCA_035510335.1 Flavisolibacter sp.
ATGCACAACTGCTGAACCGCAAAGCGGGAAAGAATGTGTTGCTTGTTGTGTTTGATCCGTCGGCAAATGCCCGGCGTGAACTGGTGGTAAAGCCGGTTTCAATCGGTGAAGAGGCCAGCTTGCTGTACAAACGTTGGGTGCGCCGCAATGCGGAAGAAGTCGATCGGTTAAGTAACGGCCAATTGGGTTATGTGCACATTCCGGGTATGAACGACCCAAGCTACCGCACTGTGTACGAAGAAGTGATGGGAAGATATGCATCACGCAAAGGCATGGTGGTAGATACCCGAAACAACGGCGGCGGCGACCTGGTGGCCGACCTGGCGATGTTCCTGAGCGGAAAACAATTTCTTAATTATACAACCGACAGCCGCTCTGTTGGACTGGAACCATCGTTTCGCTGGACAAAGCCAAGCATTGCGCTGGCCAACGAAGCCAACTACAGCGACGGGCATTGCTTTGCGTACAGTTACCAGGATTTAAAACTGGGCAAACTGGTAGGCATGCCGGTGCCGGGTACCTGTACGTTTGCGGGTTGGGAAACCTTGCAGGATAACTCCGTTCGCTGGGGTGTGCCACCATTAGGTGTAAAATCGGTCAGTGGAAAATATTTGGAGAACTGGCAAACCGAACCCGATGTAAAAGTGATGAACGAATACAACAAAGTAAGCAAAGGAAAAGACCAGCAACTGGAAACAGCCGTTCAGGAATTGCTGAAAGAAGTAAAATAAAACAACCGTTTGTTCGAATAAAAAAACCTGCAATGTTCTTGCAGGTTTTTTTATTGCAGGGACACGCAATTTGCGTGTTCTGTTTAGATCGTCAATTATTTCACACCCGATGGCAGCGGTTGCGGCGTGGTGGTTGGTCCGTTCACGGTAATCTTTCCATTGCTCACTTTCATGCGATCAATAAACACCACCCGTTCGTCGCCGGTTGCAGCGGTGCGGCCATGATACACGCAAAACATTTCTTTGCCATCGGGAGAGTAGGTGATGCTGTTATGACCTGTACCCGTAACAATACCACCCTTCTCCACGTTCTTTTGCAGCACCGGGTTGTTGGCCGCTTTTTTAAATGGTCCCAACGGTGTTTTGGAAGTGGCATAACCCACTGCATAATTCTTTCCGCCAAAATAATTGGCCGAATACATGATGTAGTAAGTGTCTCCTTTTTTAAACGTTACCGAACCTTCCGTCCAGCGGCGGGCTACTTCCTTAGACGTTACAGAGCGGCTCTCCCACTCCGCCTGTTTATCGTTCATGCTAACCGGCGGACGTAAGAGCAACACCGGCTCGCCAATCACGCCGCTGAAATCAGGTTTCATTTCTACGCCATACACCCAGCTTTCTTCAATCTCGTTGAACCATCCTTTCTTCTTTGCCCATTTTGAAATTTCGGTTTCCACCGGGTGCTTGTAGGCCACACGTGAATAATAGAGATAAACCTTCCCGCTTTCATCAAAAAAAACATTGGCATCAATAACGGGATAGCCCGGATCGAAAACAGGCTTGTCGTGCATGTCAATAAATGGTCCTGTTGGGCCGTCGGCAACAGCTACGCCAATGCGAAAGTTCTCGACTTCTTTTGCCGGATTATCTTTCCACTGCGCACTGTAAAACAGGTAATACTTTCCACCCGCTTCATACACTTCCGGTGCCCAGAGTGCCCGGCCCCAGGGACTGGTGCTATCGCTCCAGCCGTTTTTGTTGTTGGCAAAATACACCTGCCCTTCCGGCTTCCAGTTTACCAAATCGGTTGACGAATAGGTAGCGAAACCTTCCTTTGCACCGCCACCGGTTCCGTACATGTAGTAGGTGCCGTTCGTGTACAAAACATAGGGATCGCCAAACTGCACATTCAACGGGTTGGAATAACTACCTTGCTTTTTAGCGTTCACTAGCTGCGCATGTGCATTTGTAAAAGCAAGCTGCAGCAACAGGCAGAAAAACAAAAGGAATCGCATCTTCATGTTTGCTCAATTTCCAAGGTGAATCAATAGCAACAAAGATGGGAAAAAGCAGGGCTGCAGAATGTTAATGAATTTGCCTGCTCGTAAAAACAAGTAACGGCTATTGCCAGCCGTTGCTTGTTTTTTTATTCTTGAAAGAGGCTTATTGTTTTACAAAGCGAACTGTTTTTGTTTCCTCGCCAACAGTTACCGTCAGCAAATAAACACCAGCCTTTGCATCATTCAAATCAACTTTGGGTTGTGCTGTGTTGGGTGCAACAACCATCGCCTTCACTACTTTACCGGAAGCATCATGAACATTCAGCCGGGCTTCTTTTTCCACACCGGTCAATACCAGGTTTAGCTGGTCACGAACCGGGTTACCGTTAATCTGCACCGCCCAGCCTTTTTCTTCTTTGCTGTTGAGTGTGCGAACAGGGCTGGCTACTTTCTTTCCATCTTTATCCTGTAACAAAAGCCGGTAGTAGATGATGCCTGTGTGAGAAGGGAGTTGTTTATCGGTGAAAGAATACATTCTTTTTACGGAAGAATTACCCGCTGCCAATACACTGCCGATCGTGGTGAAATCAATTCCGTTTGTGCTTCGCTGAACAAGAAAGTCTTTGCTGTTTTCTTCCTGGATAGTTGCCCACGAAAGCTGTGCATCGGCACCTTGTTTGCGAACGGTAAACTCGCCCAGTTTCATGGGGAGTGTCACTAGGTTTCCATCCAGGTGATACAGGTCCCATTTAAATTCATTGTCGCCATTGGTGGCAGTAAACACATATTTATTGTTGACGGGAAAAGGAAAAAAAGATATTTCGCTGCCTTCCGCCGCATTTGGGTTCAGGTTTATCAACAGCGACGTGCCGGCTGCTGTTCCATCGCTCTTCCACAATTCATCGCCGTGCACACCATCATCCACACTGAAATAAAGCCCGGCCGAAGTATAGACATACGAGAGGTTTCCAAAATCGTTGTCGATTGTTTTAATCACTTTCACCTTAACCGTACCGGCAACCGTACCGTCGCTTTTCCAAAGTTCTACACCGCCATTAGCCGGCAAGCCAAACATAAAATAGAAGACTGCCCCCTGGTGAATCGGCCAGCCCTGAGCCGTGTTGAATTTTAAATTCGGCAGTAAAAAAGGAATTCCGCCGTCCATTCCGTTCAAAATTTCTTTGAACAATTTGGTACCGCCAACCGTGCCATCGGTTTCCCACAACTCGCTACCGAGATCTTGCTGATAGGCTGTGAAATAGAGT
>DATKHJ010000390.1:0-10817 GCA_035510335.1 Flavisolibacter sp.
TATTACGCAGGAGCCGTTGCAAAAACTCGACTCAACCGGATTGGCAACCCTGGCACAAAATATTGCCTCCCTGCTTTCTTCCATGCATGCAAACGACAGCCTTGCACTTTCAACCGAAGTGCAGCTCGACTGCGACTGGACAGTCAATACAAAAACGCAGTACTTCTTTTTACTGAACGAATTAAAAAAGCAACCCTTCTTTCAGGCCAAAACGGTTTCTGCTACCATCCGGCTGCACCAGTTAAAGTTTATTTCGCAGAACGGCGTGCCGCCGGTTGATAAAGGATTGCTGATGTGTTACAACATGGGCAACCTGCGTCACCCGCAAACAAAAAATTCCATTATTGAAGAAGCAGAGCTGAAGAAGTACATCAACAACCTCGAAAAATACCCGCTGCCGCTGGATATAGCCTTGCCCATTTTTGATTGGTATATTTTGTTTGAAGGCGAGCAGTACAATGGTTTGGTAAGAGATTTTCAGCCCGGTGAAAAAGACGCCGGCAAAAGCCGGATTGAATTTTTACAAGACACCGTCATCAACGGCTACTCGTTTAAAGCTGGCCAATGGCTGCGGTACGAAACCAGCGATGCAGAAGTGGTGCAGGCCTGCGCCGAACGTATCAGCAAAAAATTGGGTTCGAAAGAAGTCACCGTAATTTTATATCACCTGAACGAGAAACACCTTTCTAAATACAGCCAACATGAATTGGAAAATTTTTATAGTAGCTTCCGTTAGCACGGCGTTGCTGGCGCTTCCGCAAAACAGTTTTACCTGCGGTCCTACGGAGGATCCTTACGATTATTACACCTCGTTTTTCAACAACAAAGCCGGAACATCTGCTGCCTACAAACCGTTTTACTACACGGCGCTGCTGACGTTTTACGATGACTGGGAATGGAACGCAAACGAAGATTCGCTTTCGTTTGTCAATAAAAAGATTGCAGACGAATGGGCCGCTTATGGCAAAGCAACCAAAGCAACGGATGCCGTAAACTTGGTTTATCTAACCAAAGCTAATGACCTGGCTGCACTGGCGGCAGCCGCTTCTTTCGGCAAGGCCTTGCCTGTATCACTGGCTAAAAATTCAGTAGCGCAAACCTTTGCAAAAGACAAAAAAGCCGAAGCGGTTTCTTACCTGCAGTTCGCCAATAAAACAGAAAACATCAGTGCTTCTTCGGGTTGGGAAGACCGGAAAAAAGACAGCTTGCAAATCAACCGTTACATTGCCGAAGCAACCGACGCTTTCACCAAAACCAATGATGCCTTCCTGAAAAACAAATGGGCTTTTCAACGAATAAAGCTGGCATTTTACAACAACCGTTATGCTGATTGCATTCGCTGGTACGATGAAGTTTTTAATGAAGCGAATACATCTGCTGTAAACGAATTGGCGCTTTCGTACAAAGCCGGCAGTTTGTTTCGCCTGGGCAGAAACAAAAAAGCAGCGTATGCCTTCAGCAAAGCTTTTTCACTTTCTGACCAAAACAAGCGAAGCAATTTCCTGGGCTTTTTATGGTCAACCGATAACTGCAACCAGGCGCTGATTACGGAGTACACCCCCCTTTGCAAAAACGACCTGGAAAAGGCAAACATGCTGGCCCTGTTTGGCATGTACGGCAGCGAGTACCGGCTGGACAACCTGCAAAAAGTACATGCCATTAACGCAGCTTCTCCCCTGTTGCCCCTGTTGGCTACAAGAGAAATCAATAAGCTGGAAGAGCAATATTTTACGGCGGTACTGGCCAAAGAAAAAGGCGGCAAACAACGTTACATCAGTTGGGCAGAAGTGAGAGAAGATGCAGGCGACAACAAATCCGCGACAGACCAAAAAGCGCAGGTAACAAAAACAGCGCAGGCCTTTGAAAAGCTGATGGCCGATAAGGATGTTCCGAACCGGAGCCTGTACGGCGCGGGGGCCGCTTACCTGCATTACATGAACCGCGACTATGCCGCAGCAAAGGCCCTTCTTTCCAAAACAAAAGAGTTGCCGCAGGAAGAAAAAGTAAAAGAACAGTTGCAGTTGATTACCCTGCTGGTGGCTGCCAACGAAGGCGGCGCCATCTCCAAAGAACGCGAAGCACAACTGCTTCCGGCGCTGAAATGGCTGACGCAGAAAGCAAAGACCGATGATGCCTACCGTATTTTCTGCCGCAACTTTTTTTCCGAAATTCTTTCGCAGAAATACGAGCAGCAGGCCGATGCGGCAAGAGCGGCATTTGCTTACGCGGTGGCCGATCTTTCTTTTCTACAAAAAGGCGAAAACGATTATTACTACAACTATGCACCGGCGCTTGAATTTGTTCGCAACGAAATGAGTACCGACGACCTGGTGAAATTGTATAACCTGATGACTTCTCCCGCTACCGAAACAGAGAAATTTTTTGTGCAGAATTCATCGGTAAAAAGAGACGCCGTGATTGATGTGTTGGGCACATCTTACCTACGCGACCGCAACTATGCAAAAGCCATTGAATGGCTAAGCAAGGCAGGCAAGCCAGAATCTTTACGGGAAACGCAGTACAACTATCAAACGGGCAAAGAAACTACACTGAACGTTGACCCATTTTTTGACTACCTGAACGACTGGCAGCGTTACAGCAAAGCGGCGCCGACGGCTTATACCAAGTTAACGCTGGCCAAAAAACTGCAGGAGATGAAGGCAAAGATTGATGCGGCAACGGCCGGCGACAATTCAAAACTGCTGTACGAATACGCCAGTGCCCTGTACAACATGAGTTATTACGGCAATAGCTGGAACGCCGTGGCTTACTCACGCAGCAGCGTTGACTGGAACAATGGCAATTACAAAGCGCCATGGGAGAAAGAATATTTTGGCGTGCACGAAGCAAGAACGTACTACCAGAAAGCCTACGATGCAGCGCTGAACAAAGAGTTTAAGGCTGCCTGTTTGTTTATGGTGGCCAAGTGTGCTCAAAAGCAAATCCCGATGCCGGAGTACGATTACAAGAACTATGAGCAGTACCAGAAAAACATGGATGCCTTTTATGTGAAGTTTATGGACAACCCATTGTTTGGCAAATTCAAGTCTGAGTTTGGCAGCACTAAATTTTACCAGTATGCCTACAACCGTTGCAGTTACCTGCAGGATTATGTAAAGAAGACGGCTGCACCAGCAAAAACCACCAAACCAAGGGCAAAAGGATAAACCGGTTGGCACGTTTCTTTCGTAACTTCAAAAAAACATTTTTATGGTACAAGACCTCATTAACCAGATCGTACAAAAAACAGGCGTGCCGGCCGATAAGGCGCAGCAGGTGCTGGGCGTTGTAGCAGGCTTTGTAAAAGAAAAATTCCCGATGATGGGCGGCCAGATTGATTCGCTCCTGGGTACCAGCGGCACGCAGGCCGGTGGCGACAACAAAGATAGCGGCAGCAATTTTATGAGCGATATTGGCGGGAAGATGGGTTTTTAACCGGGCAAACGATTGCTTCTCATCCTGACAAATGAATTAAAAAAAGTCCCGCTGCAAAGCGGGACTTTTTATTGAATAAATTGTTGAATAATGCGTGCAATCATTTTCTTTTCGCCAAACTGCGCCAGGTAAGGATTATAGTAATTTGACTGAATGGCGATAAAATGCGTGGCTTGTTTGGCCTCACTCCAGGCTGCTTTAATGCCTTCCAACGCTGCGCCATCCGATTTATGTAGCTGCAGCAATTCACGGGTGATGTTCTCCCTTAATTTTTTGTTCAGGTTTTTGTTCAGCAGTACCGGGCCTAACGGAATTTCGTCGGAGAAGGCCAGCACCCGCAACGACGTTTTTTGTGCCGAATCCAGCCGCTCCCATTCGGTAATGCCCATGGCGGCAACATCGGCCGAATCGGCCACCAGCCATTCCAACGCTTTGCGATGCGTACCGGCATAGTTCACCGCAGCAAAGTGTGCTTCGGCACTGCCAATACCAACACCGTTTAGTAGTAGTCGCGGCACTAGGTTGCCGCTGGTAGAGCCAGAGGCTACAAAGGCCATGCGCTTTCCGGCGCCTGTTTGTTTCAGGCTTTCAAAGCTTGCAATACCTGCATCCTTTCTGGCTACAAAAGCGGTTTTGTAATTGTCTTTTGCACCGGGTGCCACCAGTGCGGCTACGGGCAGCATGGGGTGACTCTCTTTGCCTGCTTGCAAAAGCAGGTAACCAAAGGTGCTGATGAAGGCCACATCCACTTCGCCTGTCTGCATGCCTTTAATGAGGCCATGCACGGTGGGATAACTTTTTACCGCTGTGGCTATCCCTAACTGCTGCTGTAGATAAGTGGCGAGCGGCTGCAGGTTTTTGGTGCGTGGATTATCGGCATATTGGTAAACGGCAATGCGCAGGGTTTGGGCCCTGGCGGTAACAGCCGTAAAAAGAAGAAGACCGAGCAACAGTTTTCGCATGAAAGAAATGATTGGCTGCAAAGATGGCCGGTCAGTAGCGGAAAGAAAACCGGATTGGGATGAACAGCGAAATAGGCTGACGGAGAACAAAACAAAATCCCACCTTTAAAGCGGGATTAATTGGTTCGGGGAACATAGGTTTTGGTTTTACCGTCCAATGTATCTTGAGTTAGGTCAATTTTTTGTTGCGCTGTAAAAGTAAACCCCTATTCTTAGAAATGAAAGCCCTGGAGTCAGTTGGAGTTAAAAAGTTTTTAACAATTGGAGCAGTTTGGTGTGGGTAAGATGGATAGGATTGGAAAACGGGAAGAAGCGCCAATAAATTCAGTTGGTAGCGGTTTTAACAAAGCCGTTCACAAAACTCCGCCAGAATACAAACGTTTTATTACCTCAAGTAGTTTTTTAATCCTCACTATAAGCTGAAGCCTGTAATCGGGTGGCTTAGATACGATATCAAATCAATTGTTAGCGATGTATAAGAAAAGTGCATTGTCGGATTGTTTGGCGACTAGCAATTTTTAAATAATAAGTTCCTTCCGCTAAGTTGCTTGGTAATTGTAAGGAATTGGTTGTCTGACCCTTTTTTAACTTCAGACGGTGATGATAAACCTCTGCTCCAGAAGAATTAAATACTGTAATAAAACTTTCCTCTTCCTCATCCTGAGACGTTTGGATGCTGAGCATGCTACCAATAAGCGGGTTTGGAGATACCGTAATTACTGCTTTACTTTTTTCTTGCGAAACCCGTAAAATGTTGCTATGTTTCACAGAAGTAGCGGTGATTAATTTAAGGCGGTAATAGTTTACACCCTTGAAGGGATTTGTATCAAAAAAAGAAAAAGCTTCTCCTCTTGTGGAAGAAAGAGTTCCAGCCAGATTAAAAGAAACACCGTCCTCAGACTTTTCAATCTCATGAATTAACTTTTCTACGCCTATACTGCTTACTTCCCAGTTCAACTGAACACCAGAAGAAACTGGCAAAGCATGAAAACTTTTAATTGAGATTGGCAATACGCCGATAGGTCCAAGTAATGGCTTTGCTTTAACCCGTTGAAAAAAAATTTCGTGTGCGGCATCATTAACGTGAATTCCATCACCTGCATTGTACAGGGAATTTATGCTACCATCTGAGTTTGCTACTAAAGTCCAAAAATCAATAACAAAAGAACCAAACTGAGCTAAAATTGAGTCACGAGTTTCAGTTAAAAGTTGTTGGCCTAAAGTTCCTAAGTTTCTTGGTTGGGATGTTGTAATCCAAAATGCTACTCCAGCGTTTTGTGCTACAGTTCTCAGTGTACGTAAATTACTCATTGTAAACGAGAGAGTGAATCCAGCCGCAGCATCATTCGAAGGCAAGTTTACAATGATTACATTTGGATTATATGAAAGTGCTTTTGTAATATTTCGTGTAGTGTCTTCGCCACTGTTTGTGCCAGTTGGCATAACAGAAGTAGTTCGAAAACCGCCCTCGGCTAAATTAACAACACTGCTATTTGGATTCAGACTTAGAATATAAGATGTGTACTTGCCCACCCAACTGTTGATGTATCCGCTTGCTCCTACACCAGCCGCAGTACTCGATCCTAGAACAACTACTTTTGACTGTGCAAGAGAAAGAAGGGGGAAATGACAACTGATAAATACTATAAACAGCGAGAAAAAAAATTTTGTAATACAGGGGAAACTAGCCACGACAATAATTTACCGATAGGTGAAAATAGGTAGTTTTTTTCTCAAATATGACTCGAGTCCTCAATTACTTATTAAAAATCCGTTTTGGCGAGATCCAAACACCACCCAATAAGGGGAAATCACGGCTAAACTTTTTGCCATTCAACAACTGTCCAATAAAAGTGGATCTTACTAAATAGTGGTAGCTAACAATACATAAATAACTAGCTGTAATAAAAATGAGAAAGAACAGAAAAAAAGATTTGTTTCCAAAGAACACGATTTTCAAAGCCAGTAGAACAGGCATATGGATTAAATAAATCCAATAAGAGGACTCAGAAATATATTGCAAACTTGAGGAGGGTTTGTTAAAATACAGTTGGGAAATTCCTATTAGTCCAAAAATATAGCACCATAAAGAAACATTATAAATTAGGATTGTTAGAGCGTAACAAGGCATGCTGGAAAACGAAAATGTAAACAAACGGATAGGAGTTAATATCAATGCGAATAATAGCAACTTCACTGCGTGGGTCCGAGATTTCTCAAAATCCCATTTTAAAATATAAGTTAACCATCCGAAACCAAAAAAAACAAAATAATGTAGAAAATATCCAGGATTTACTGAAAATGAAATATGAGGTTGCTCTCCTATATATTTATCAGAAAACACTAAAATGCTTGAAGAAACAGAAGCTATCAGTGTCCAAATCAAAAGATTTTGGCCCGTACTGAGGCCTGAGATTTTAAAAAGTCTAGTACTCTTAATATATATGCCAATAAAGTAACAAGTAACAGCCAACGGTATAAAAAATATCAAGTAGTATAGAAACCATAAATGTATCGGTCGTAAATCCGCCGTAGAAACGTCATTGAAGATCACGCCCAAACTGAATTCTGCTGTGGTCGACTTGATCATGGTATTTACTACGCGGTAAAGTAGAATCGTAAGTATTCCCACTGAAAGAAAAGAAATTACTAGAGGTATTAAAATGCGGTTTAAGCGATTAACAAGAAATTTTTTAAACCCATACTTTCTCAAAAGCATAGCGGAAAAAAAGCCTGATAGGAGAAAAAATAAGGGCATTCGGAATGTGTGTATCACTTCGCTGATCAAACCAAGAATCTTCCGGTTCCAATTTTCTGTGAGGAAGGGAATTGACGGTTCCAAGATCATACCGTGAAGAACGATTCCTAAGAACATCATAAAAGCTCTTAGGCAATCTAAAGCATAAAAACGCTCTTTCATAAAAAGCAATTAGTTCAGGTTGTAAAAATGTAATAGATACTCCTATATAGATGGTAGCTATAATGTGGAAGATTTCATAAGGTAAAAGGCTAAAGTATTAGCAACAACGAATCTTTGCCTTGTCCATTTTTGTCCAAGTTTCATCTCTGAGCAAAACTTCATTTTAGAGTACCAACTTTACCCATTTCCGGGTATGGGATTTTGCTATTCCATTTTATAAATTGTTCCGTTCACACAAGACCAAACAACTGCCTAAAAATGAACATTGATGAATTACTAATTCTGCGCAAGACCGTGGAATCATGCTTTGGTAAAAAAGTATTATCCCACAAGGAATGCCTGGAGTTACAAAATGATCTTTTCCGAAAAACTGAAACACTGCTTGGCGTTAACACAATTCGCCGATTCTTTGGCTTGATTAAATCCACACATTCTCCTTCTCACACTACCTTACATACGTTAGCTGGCTATTGTGGTTACCCCTCCGTTGGAGATTTATTAGATAACGTGGCAAATAGCACCAAGTATAGTGATAGTACACTTCTACGTTATGTTGTTGCTCTCTTCCGCGATACACCTGTTGCAAGTACAAGCGACAAAACTTTCTATCATCTTGTTTACTTAACGGTAGAGTTTTTAAATAAACACCCTGAATTGGCTGACCCTTTTCAGCGTGCAATTGCTAAAACTCCCAATGGTCAAGTCTTTTACTTCGAGCCGTTCGTAAACATTGACAAACTTGACGGGTACTATGGAGACGGGCTTTTGTATTATCTCTCAGAAAAAAAAACAACCGAAGCCCAAATTTTCGGCAATTCGCAACTAGCACTGCGCTATTGGTTAACTAATGACGCCACTCGCTTTGTGCATTACAGTAAAAAAACGCTGTCCTATAAACTCCAACCGAACATCCACCCTTTTGTCTGTGGAAGGCATTTCGGCATAAGGGTGTTGCAAGCAAAGGAAGACGGAGCATCACAGGCCACAATTTTCGAAGAAGCCAGGGCCCTTTTTCAGCGGCTTCCGGCTACAACGGACATATTTGCAACGTTTCCCAGTTTTGAGTTTACATTCGGCTGTGCCCTTACACTGGCAGAACAATGGCAGGAGGCACTTTATTATGTTGAAGAAGGCATTCGCAAATTTAAAAAGGAGTCGCTGCCGCCCGACTACACAGACTTGATCCAAACGTTTTATCTTTTTCAGGCAAGATCTCTTAGTTTTTTAGGCAAAACAGAAAAAGCAATTGCTGTTTTAGAACAGATTGATACGAACAGCTTTCATTTTCTAGGTAAAAAATTCAATACGATCTTATATCTGCTTACCGAACAAAAACTCAAGAAGTTAAACCGACCGAAACAGTTGGAGTATCTGATCGGAGAAACGAACTTTCAGCGTTTTAAAGTTGATTCGAAATGATTATTTCAAACAGTTACTTAACACAATCATTTGATTAATGCATAAACCGAATCATACCTATTTGCCGTTTGTTGAATATGAAGAATCCCGCCTTTCGGCGGGATTCTTCATATTCAACATCGTGGGTTACTAAGCAATTTTTCCTTAACTACATCCCATGCTATTACCGCAGTTCAGGCACTTGTAGCAGGTTCCGCTTCTTACGGTAATGTGTCCGCAGGTGTTACAGGCCGGGGCATCGCTCTGCATGCTTTTGGCGGCTACGTTCACGGCATCCATTGATACGCTTTTTGGTGCGGTTGCTTTGGCAGCCACTTGCGGTGCGCTGGCCACTACACGAATGCTTGATAATTCAGGTTGCTTTGCAGGCGTGGCAGGTGTTTCATCCCAGGGTTCGTTTCCCAGGTTGCTTACTTCCGGTTTGTCCAGCACATGCACCAGGTCTGTGCGGTTCAAATATTCGTAGCCCAGCACACGGAAGATGAAGTCAACGATGGAAGATGAAGACTTAATGTTTGGATGATCAACAAATCCTGCAGGGTCAAACTTGGTGAACACAAATTTCTCTACGTATTCATCCAGCGGCACGCCGTATTGCAGGCCAATGGAAACCGCAATGGCAAAGCAGTTCAGCATGCTGCGCATGGTAGCTCCTTCCTTCGCCATATCAATAAAGATCTCGCCTACTGTTCCATCGCCGTACTCGCCGGTGCGCAGGAAAAGGGTTTGCCCGTTGATCTTGGCTTTTTGCGTAAAGCCCCTGCGCTTGGCCGGCAGTGAGCGGCGCTCTACAATGCTCGCCAGTTTGCGTTTCAGCTTTGTATCGGGAGAAGCCTGTACACGTTTTTGTACTTCTTCCAGCAACTCTTCAATGGTGAGTTTGCCCATGTCAACGATGGCAGAGTCCACGGTTGACTGTCCACTGTCGACGGTTGCCTGTTGACTGTCGTCTTTCTTCTTCTTGTCAGATTTGTTGCTGAGTGGCTGCGAAAGTTTCGAACCGTCGCGGTACAGGGCACAAGCTTTCAAACCCAACTGCCAGCTCAGTAAATATGAATCGGCAATTTCTTCAATCTGCGCTTCGTGCGGCAGGTTAATGGTTTTGGAAATGGCACCGGAGATGAACGGCTGTGCAGCAGCCATCATGCGAATGTGTCCATGCGCATGAATAAAGCGCTGGCCTTTCTTGCCGCATTTGTTGGCGCAGTCAAACACTGCCAGGTGCTCTTCTTTCAGGTAAGGCGCACCTTCTACCGTCATGGTTCCGCACACGTAATCGTTGGCGGCTTCAATTTGCTCGTCGGTAAAGCCCAGTGCTTCCAGCAGGCTCCACTCAAAGTTGAAATATTGCTCAGGAGTAAAGCCTAAACGCTTCAGGCACTCTTCTCCTAAATTATACACGTTAAACACAAAGCCAATTTCAAAGGCGCTTCCAACAGCTTTGTCCAGCTTTTCAATTTCAGAAGCAATGAAACCTTTTTCGCTCAGTGTTTGGTGGTTAATGTGTGGCGCACCGGCAAAGGTTCCGGCACCAACAGCGTATTTAATGATGGCATCTTTTTCTTTCTCGCTGTAGCCCAAGTTGGTTAAGGCAACAGGCACTGATTGGTTCACAATTTTCATGTAACCACCACCGGACAGTTTTTTGAATTTCACCAGCGCAAAATCAGGTTCAACACCGGTTGTATCGCAATCCATCACCAAACCAATGGTTCCGGTTGGAGCAATTACGGTTGCCTGTGCGTTGCGGTAGCCAAACTTCTCACCTAATTCTACCGCTTCGTTCCAAGCCTTGCAAGCAGCACTTAATAAATAATCAGGTGTGTGCTTTGCGTTCAAGCCCTGTGGTTTTACACTCAGGCCTTCATATTCTGCTGCATCATAAGCAGCAGCACGGTGGTTGCGCATTACACGCATCATGTGGGCTTTATTTTCTTCGTAGCGGGGGAAGGCGCCCATTACTTCGGCCATTTCTGCAGACGTTTTGTAGGCAACACCCGTCATGATAGCGGTAACCGCACCGGCAATACCGCGGGCCTTGTCGCTGTCGTACGGAATGCCGCTCACCATCAGCACCGTTC
>DATKHJ010000391.1:0-2751 GCA_035510335.1 Flavisolibacter sp.
CTTTATTATAGTGCTGGATGAAAGTTTTTCTTATCGCAACCACGGACGGGGGTTCACATTCTTTTCACCAATCATCAGGTAAAAATCAACCTGCCCACCGGTGCCATCATCGGCAGTAGCGGCGCGGCCGATTGTTTGACCTGTTCTAACCTGGTCGCCGCGGTTTACGGAAGCAGAAGCCACCGTGTAAACTGTAAAATAGCGGCCGTGCTGAATCATCACCATCATGCCTTCGCCGGTGCTGGAAACCGCTTTTACTTCACCATCAAACACCGATTTTACGGGCACGCCGGCCGATGGTGTAGAGATGGAGATACAAGGGTTATCCATCATCAATCCGCCAATGTTACTTACGCCAAATGGAATGCTGACGTAGCCATTGTCAACCGGCCAGGGAAGACCGCCGCGGTTGCTTTCAAATTTATTAGCAAGCGTCAGCTGACCTGCATTCAACGGAATGGCTTCTTTTCGTTCCGGCGCCGTTGTTTTTGGTGCGGTGCTCGGTGTAGCTGATGCAGTTGTATTTGTTTTTGGTGAAGTAGAAGGAGCGTTGGCTTTTGCCCGTTCTTTTTCTGCGGCAATGCGCCTGTCGTTCTCTTCTTTTTCCCTGCGCCTGGCCTCGGCAATTTCCCGCTTGATAATGGCGTTGATCTGGCTTTTTAACGTCTGGTCACGCTTCTTTTTTGCGGCCATTTGTTTCGACAGATCGGTGGCCTGCGTTTTTAGTTTTGCCACTACCTGGTCTTTTTCTTTTTTCTGTCCTTCCAGTTCGTTCAACTGCGATTTCTGGTTGGTTAAGGCCGATTGCTTTTGATTGGTTTTTGCCAGCAATTGTTGCTTGCGTTGTTCAATAAGTGTTTGCGTTTCTTTAATGGTTTTCACCTTGCCCTCGTTGTAAGCACGGTACGACTTTAGGTAAGACACACGGCGCAAGGCATCGTTAAAGCTGTTGGCAGAAAAAATAAAGTTCAGGTAGCTATAGCTGTTGCTGTTTTTATAAGTGTAAACCACGCTGCGGGCATATTCCGATTTCAGCGTGTCAAGCTGGCGCTGCAGGCGGGTGAGTTCCACATTGCTTAAATAAATATCATCTGTGAGCAGCTTGATTTCGTTGTTGATGTTGGAGATATACTGTTCCTGCACC
Organism: Flavisolibacter sp.; assembly: GCA_035510335.1. Lineage (GTDB taxonomy): Bacteria > Bacteroidota > Bacteroidia > Chitinophagales > Chitinophagaceae > Flavisolibacter. Next base: position 1,145 of record DATKHJ010000391.1, read on the forward strand.
CGCATTTTGTTTTGCAGGATGGTCAACTGGCCGATGGTGGCTTTTTGCTGGCCTTTTACCTTGTTGTAAGTCTCCTGTATCTCCCGCAATTCTTTTTGCAATTGCTGGCGCTCTCTTTCCATTTTTGCTTTGTCCTGCGCATAGCCCGAAGCCATGATCAAAACACCCATTAACAGAAAAACGATTTTTTTCATCAAAACGATTTTTTAGGTTGCGCTACTCCGTTTCTTTCGGTCCTGCAAGTTCGCACAGCGGCATGAAAGCTGAAAACGCCTTTCCGGCCAATAAATTTTATTCGTGTTTATAATTTTTTGGAACCGGGAACGGAAAGCTTACTTCTTCGTTGAATGTGTAGTTCTTAAAATTGAGTTTTACCTCCAGGCGGCCTCTTTCCGACACCACAATTTGCCGTTTGGTAGAAAAGGGAACCCCTTTTTTGTTTTCGTAGTTCTCGTAGGTAAGGTCGGCTGTGCGGTTGCGAAAAAGGTCAGTGTCGGTTAGTTTGCTGTGCAGAATGCTTTTGTCGGTTTCATTCAGCGTTACCAAGTTTTTGAAAAACGTTCCAAGGCTTAAAAAGCTGATCACACCATTACCCGACGAATAGCGGGTGATGTTGGAATCGAGATAAACCGGGTTGCCAATAATTAAATCCTGCAGAATGTACAGGTTCAGCGGCAGCGAAGTAGTTTCCTGCAAAAAGCCAATGCCGCGGGCCGCATAGGTTTTCTCCAGTTTGTTTAACAGTTTCACGGAGTCCTTAGTAATCATCAGCCGCAGGCCTTCAATGCTCAACAGCGTAGCGTTGAGCGAAATCCAGATGGCGCTGTCCTTGTACATGCGAATGTTGGCATTCACATCGTTGCTCTTGCCATCGGTGCCTTTGTAATCAACATCCAGCTTCGCGGTAAACGTAGTAAAGTCAATCCTGTTTTTCTGCAATTCCTGCATGGCCGTTTGAACCAGTCGCTGGGTATCGGACTTTACGGTATCAACAACGACAGTTTTTACTACGGTTGTCGAATCCTTCCGGCCAACTGCCCGGCCAATGGTGCGGGACGAACGGCACGAAGCCAGCAACGCAATTGCGATCAATGCCAATAAAATCTGTTTCATGCTTATTCTTTTCCGGTTGAGCCAAATCCACCGCTGTTGCGGTCTGTTGTTTCTAAAATTTCTACTTCCTGCCAGGTTGCTTTTTCTACTTTCTGAATCACCAGTTGCGCTACTCTTTCACCGGGTTGTAGGAGCTGCTCTTCAGCTGAAAGGTTTACTAAGATGATCTTAATTTCTCCGCGGTAATCGCTGTCCACCGTGCCAGGCGAGTTTAGACAAGTGATGCCTTGTTTAATGGCCAGTCCGCTGCGCGGCCGCACCTGCGCTTCGTAGCCTTCCGGTAATTCAATAAATAACCCGGTTGGTACAAGGCATCTTTCCAGTGAACGTAAGCGAATGGGTTCAGTAATGTTGGCCCGTAAATCCATGCCCGACGAACCTTCTGTAGCGTACCGGGGCAATGGGTAGGCGGATTGGTTAATAATCTTCAGCAGCAGGCTCATTCTGCCAAAGATAAAAGCGCCGGCAATGTGAGATGTTAAATAGTTTGCAAT
>DATKHJ010000392.1:0-6077 GCA_035510335.1 Flavisolibacter sp.
GTTCTTGGATCGGCGTAAATACCCGACTTCCCGTAATCTTTTATTGCATGCAGGTTTACAATTCGGTCGGGCTCCAGGGCCTGTATTAATTGCAGCAGCAACTGGTTCTCTGTTTCAATTTCCCTGCCGTAGGCATCTACTGCATTGTCCGGTAAAAAAGGCTTTCCCAACGAAGGCAATTGCCGGTTGGGGTCAATGGCGTCCGGCTCTGAATAGCGGCCCACGTTGTGCGCCACACGGTCAACCTTGCTGCCTTCGGCTGTTGCCGCATTATCCGGAAAAAGAGAAGGCACAATCACCACTGAATAGTAAGGCTTCTCTCCTTTGCTCAATTGCGCCAGTAACTGTTTTGCTACTTCCACCGACGAAAGTTCGGAGCCATGCACACCACCAATAACCAATGCTTTTTTACTGCTGGTGCCGGGAAAATAATAGGCTTCAATGGGCTTGTTCTTTTTGGTATAACCCAGCACGCCTTTTGCCGGCTTTGCCATTGCTATTGCATCGGCAAGATGAAAAGCAGCAAAGCGGGAAGAAACAATTTTAGATGGCTTGTTAGCCGTTACTGTCGGGTGATAAAGGCTGTCGTTGTAAAACCTGGAGATGTAGAGAAAGGCCAGGTCCTGCTCCTGGGCAGATGCACCCAAACAAATGAATACAGCGATGGTGGCAAGAAACTTTCTCATAAACAGTTTGGAAGCTTAAAAATATAAAAATCAGCAACCATTTATAGCGCCAATTCGTTTCAATTGCCGGAAACTTTACCTGAACTCCCGTTCTTTAACGTATCAACTGTCAGAAAACTCCCGCCGCCAACGTTATTTTAGCAAGTGAAATTTGTATTTTGAAACGACTAACGCTTCTCTTGTCCGCCCTTTGTTTGCTGCAGGGACTTTCTGCACAAACAGCAAAAAGCGATTCACTGCCCGAATCGAACATTGACATTCCTATTCAAATTAACCTGAAGCCCATTTTTGTCATGGCCGACAAAAACGTGGCAACGGTTTTTACCTCACCAAATTATCCCACTGATTGGGTGCAGGCCGATTGCGCCACCCGCTACAAATACCGCTTTCGCCGCTCGCCGCTGCGTATGAGCATGAAAGGTTTGGTGATGAATCTTGGCTTCACCGGCTATTACCAGATTGTGGGCTCTACCCGTTTGTGCAACGGCAGCACGGTGCTGTCGCCCTGGTCGCCGGGTTGCAAATGCGGGTTTGACGAACCGGAGCGGCAGGTGGAGATTGGCTTTATAAGCAGCTTCCAGTTAACGCCGGATTATCATTTACAAAGCCGGATTACCCGCACCGAACCTGTTGCCAGAGACAAATGCGAAGTGTGTTTCTGGGGACAAGATGTAACGAACGAGGTGTTGAAAGGCTTGAAAGCCGAACTGGATGCATCGCGAAAGGCCATGCAGGATTCGTTTGGCAACATCAATCTTCGTCCGTACATGCAACAGGCATGGAACATGCTGAATGAAACCTACACCATTCCCGGAATTGGTTATTTTTCGCTTCGCCCTAAACGCTTACGCATGCAAAACATCAACGCACAAAATAATTTACTGAACATCAGCATCGGCATTACGGCTTCGCCGGAAGTAACGTTTGAAAAAAAGAATGGGACGGTAACAGCAGTGCCCAATCTTTCTACGGCCGCTAACCCCGGTGGCTTTGCCGTTTACCTGGATGCGGCGCTGCAGTACGACTCGCTGAGCCGCGTAGTGAATGGCTACATGGCCGGAAAACGGTTTGATGTATCGGAAGGCATTTTTAAAAAACACATTGTAGTGAAAGAAGTAACAGTAGCGGCCAGCCCGGAAGGACGCATGCTGATTAAAGTGGACTTCACCGGCTCCTTTAACGGCACGGCGTTTTTCACCGGCAACCCGGTTTACAATGCGGCTACAAAAACCATTGAAGTGCAGGACCTGGATTACGATCTGCAAACAAAAAACGTTTTGCTTAAAACCGCCAAATGGCTGTTTGCCGGGAAGATTGAAGACGAGCTAAAGAAGAACACAAAAATTGATCTCACCAGCTATTTTGAAACAGCGCAAAAATCGCTCAATACGTATCTCAACAAACAATGGACAAAAGGCATTAAAGGCGCAGGGAACATTAAGGAATTGAAGGTGGTGAGTGTGCAACCCCTGCCGCAACACATTCTCATTAAAACCGCTTGCAGCGGGAATTTAAGCGTGCAGGTGTCGGAAATCGATCTAGGCTTCAATCGTTGAGCGGCTACTTTTTTTTTGAAAGGTTCGAACGGCCGCGGGGTCAATTGCTTCTGCTACCGCCGGTTTGTTTTTGTCCACCCGGAACGAGAAAAAGCGCTGCGACACATAACTGAACGTTACCACAATCACTGCTGTTGCAATAAGTGAAAGCGTGGGATGTTCATGCCAGCCAAGGGTTTCAATAAAGAATTTAAGCAGAACATAGTTCAGTCCTACGCAAGCCATCGCCACCATAAAATAGCGGATCAACTGGATTCTTCGCCGCAGGTAAGAACCCTGGAAAACCACGTACATGCTCAGGTAAAAGCCAATGGGAAACGTAATGAGAAAGGCCATGATAAAAGCCGCCACGTGCGGCTTAAAGGCCAGCACACCCACATGCAGTACTTGCTTGTGCAGCACGAAGTTGTAAAACATGTGGTAAAGAAAAATATTGAACAGCGTGTTGCCACCGCCGCAGGCTGCGTAGTGATAGGTTTGAATAGGCATAAACCGCCTGAACAAGGGATAAAAGATGTCCAGCACGGAAAAAATGGTTTTTCGAACGCTATTGTGAATCTGACGCATGAAGGAACGAATTTAAACCAGATTTGGGTTTTGAAGGGTTTGAATTTCGTTAAAGGCGGGCCTATCCGCGACACAGTCCTGCCTTTTGTTTTTACCGCAGAGCAATAGAGAAAACGAGGTGGCGCAGAGATAATGCAAAATTTAATTGCGGCTCTGCTTCTTCTCTCCTTTGCATGAAACCCACTTACAAAGAATGAACGCCTGGGCGGGCTTGTTTGGGGAGGCCCCCTTGTTTGCCTAAATTGCGGCCAAATTTTAAGGACATGAGTCTGGCCACGACGATTAAAGAAGCTGCTGTCAGTGCGATAAAAGAGCTCTATTCAATTGACATTTCTATTGCCGATATTACCATTAATCAAACCAAGCCCGAGTTTGAAGGCGATTACACGCTGGTGCTATTCACGCTGGTTAAACAATTGCGCAAATCACCGGAAGGCTTGGGAAAAGAGTTAGGCGAAGCGCTGGTTAGTCGTCAGCCTGAGTTGTTTACTTCTTACAACGTCATCAAGGGCTTTTTGAACCTTGTTGTGGCCGATGATTATTTCACGGCCTTCCTGTCTGATAACTTTGCCAAAGAAAAAGTGGGCAGCTTCTCGCCTACCGGCAAAAAAATCATGGTAGAGTATTCCTCTCCCAATACCAACAAACCGCTGCACCTTGGTCACCTGCGCAACAACTTTTTAGGCTGGAGCGTTGCCGAAATTTTAAAGGCTACCGGCAACGAGGTGATGAAGACCTGCATTGTGAACGACCGCGGCATTCACATCTGCAAAAGCATGATTGCCTGGGAAATGTTTGGCGCCGGCGAAACGCCGCAAAGCACCGGTGTAAAAGGCGATCATTTTGTAGGCGACTATTACGTAAAATGCGAGAACCAGATTAAGAAAGAAGCAGAAGAGATTAAGGCCAAGGTTGAGGCAGAGAATTACGAAGACTTTTCGGACGAGGCCAAACGCAAGCTGGTACAATTGAAAGAACTCGGCAACGCGGTGGTTGGTACAACAGATAAAGACAAGGAAAAACTGAAGAAGATTGGCGACGACATGAAGGAGATCATTCGGGCGGCTACACCCCTTATGAAAAGAGCCCAGCACATGCTGGTTGATTGGGAAGCCGGCAAGCCGGAAGTGATCGACCTCTGGAGGAAAATGAACGGCTGGGTGTACGAGGGATTTGACCAAACATACAAGCGCATTGGCAGTGATTTCGACAAAACCTACTACGAAAGCGAAACGTATTTACTAGGAAAACAATTTGTGGAAGAAGGCCTTGCCAAAGGTGTTTTGTACCGCAAAGATGATGGCAGTGTGTGGATTGACCTGACCGCCGAAGGACTGGATGAAAAGCTGGTGTTGCGTCGCGATGGAACGTCGGTTTACATTACGCAGGACATTGGCCTGGCCGAAGAGAAATACAAAGAATTTCCCTACAACCAAAGCTTTTATGTGATTGCCGACGAGCAGAACTACCACATGAAAGTACTGCAACTGATTTTGAAAAAGTTGGGCATGCCTTATGCCGATGGTATTTACCATTTGAGTTACGGCATGGTGGAACTGCCAAGCGGCCGGATGAAAAGTCGTGAAGGCACAGTAGTGGATGCCGATGACCTGGTAGATGAAATGGTGGAACAAGCCGCGAAGGTGACCGCCGAAAAAAGCAACATCGCCGACTTCAGCGAAGCGGAGTTGAAGGATTTATACGAAACCGTTGCGTTGGGAGCCTTGAAGTTTTTCCTTCTGAAAGTTGATCCCAAGAAACGCATGGTATTCAACCCCGAAGAAAGTATTGACTTCCAGGGCTTCACTGGTCCGTTTATCCAATACACACATGCAAGGCTGAAATCCATTTTGCGGAAAGCGGAAGGGGATGCAAGGTTAGAAGTTGGAAGTCGCAAGTTGGAAAAGCTGGAAAAGGAATTGCTACTGGTGCTGGAGCAGTTTGGCGAAGTGGTGCAACAGGCGGCGGCCGATCACAACCCGGCTGCTATTGCCAATTACATTTATAGCGTGGCAAAAACCTACAATTCATTCTATACGCTTCACAGTGTATTGAAGGCGGAAAATGAAGAGAAGAAAGCACTTCGGTTACAGCTTTGCCAGTTAACAGCAAGTACGATCAAGGAAGGAATGGCATTGTTGGGGATTAGAGTACCGGAGCGGATGTAATAGCTGTCAAGTCTTGGATTATCAAAAACACAAGTTGCTGCTTATGATACAAAGGCCTCAAACGATTCAAATATTTTTACCAGATGGGAACCCGACAAGCATTAAGATCGCAGATTTGACGAATAGAATCATTGTTGCTGTTTTGATCCCTAGGAACAAGTTGACTGAATGTGGAGTAAGGCCTGAAGTAAGAAAACATGGCATTTACTTTCTATTTGGCATAAATGAAGATAAAGCAAAGCCGATCTCATACATTGGTGAAACTGAAGACTGTTTTGAAAGATTAAAAACACATAATAAGACGAAAGACTTTTGGAACTATGCAGTAGTTGTCACTTCGAAATCGAACACGTTTACCAAATCTCATGTAAAGTTTCTTGAGCACATTTCCATCAAAACTGCAAATGAGATTGGTCGATATGATACGGACAATCTCGCTACTCCTGCTAAACCGTACATTACCGAAAGTATGGAAGCTGACTTGCTTGACAATTTCGAGACGATCAAAGTCTTATTATCAACATTGGGTTTCCCAATATTTGAAGAAATAAGAAAATCCAATTCTACAAAAAAAGAAATCCTTTATTGCAAAGGAAAGGATGCGATTGCTCAAGGTGAGATGCAGGATGATGGCTTTGTAGTACTGAAAGGTTCTAAAGCAAATAGAGACGAAACCAAGACAGCTGGCACTTGGGTAACAGGCATGAGAAAAAAGTTGCTTGATGACAAAATTTTAATTTTAGAGAACAGTGTTTATGTTTTTGCAGAAGACTTTGTTTTCGGTTCACCAAGTGCGGCAGCCGCAACCGTCCTTGGTCGGAGAGCAAATGGCTGGACTGAATGGAAAGACCAGAATGGTAGAACGATTGATGAAATATACAGAATAGAAACAATAGATGTCCTTGAAAGCTAACCCAGTTAATAACTAACTTTCACATCCTTTTCCAGATTTCATTTTTACTTTGTGCTCAATCATTCAATAAGTCTATGCGAATCGTCTTTTCCCTTTTGCTCCTCTCCCTCCTTTTTGCCTGTAATAACGATGCCGACAATAAATCTGCCGATGACTCCACCCGTCTCCGCGAAATCCCAGTTGACTC
>DATKHJ010000393.1:0-5443 GCA_035510335.1 Flavisolibacter sp.
CTATAGCTTTTACGTGGAAATAAACTACCTCGCGTACCGGAGGAAGGTCGCCGGCATGACCGTATTTGAAGAGGTGGACGCCTTGTCCCCCTACCTTGCGCAGGTGATCGTCCGTGAGCTCGACAAAAGCGAAACGGAAGACTAATATCAACTTTCGAAAGTTTCGCCGGTAAATCGCAGGGCTTTTCTCATCTTTGCCGTACAAGCCGCCTCTACATGACAAAACCACTGCCCGCTAAAAGTCTTGTTCTTTACGCCGATGATGATCCCGATGATCGCTTACTGGTAGGCGAAGCCTTCCAGGCCTATGCGCAAACCATCGACCTGGTGACCTTCCCCGATGGTGTCAGCCTGCTACGGTTCGTTGAACGCCGCAATGCCTTCCCGGCACCCTGCCTCATTATCCTCGACATCAACATGCCGATGCTAAACGGGAAAGAGACCCTGAAGCAGCTCAGGGGGCTGGATCATATGGCAGACGTCCCGGCTGTGCTGTTTACCACCTCTACCCTTCCGGCGGAGGCAGCGTTTGCACGCGCCCACAAGGCCGGCTTTCTGACCAAGCCGCTGGACGAAGGACAAATGATCGATGTCATTGACCAGTTCATTGATCATTGCGGCGAGGAAACCAAAAAACAAATCCGGAGATATAAAAAAGGCTAAGGTTTTCCCGTTGGAAGGTCCCGGCGCGCGAACCCGCCGAAAAACAGCCATTGACTTGTAGAAACAAGGTAGCGACGGAGACCCATTATCCGTCCAGCCTAAAGGAAAGATTGCCGAAATTACGATCACACCAGGCCAAAGGGTGAAATGCACGATTCTCTGTCTAACAAGTACAGGAAACCGTAAAAATAGTCCCTCCTACAACGTGTCGTTAATAGGCAGTCAGCTACCGAACAGGTCTACATTGTCAGGTCAAAATGGTTGCTGGCCCATACCATGGCGGTGTGGGAAATTTGAATTCCCGTTTCAGTCATTCCCTTGTCTCAAAAAGTTTGTGCACTTCGTCCACAACCAATACTTGAAAGCAGCAAAGTATTCACACTCTTTTTAACAATAAACGCTTTTGCCAAACAGGCTAGAACGCAGGTTCAAAGCCTCACCTTTCTTGCAGGTCCAAGATTGCTTCTTCCGAAAATTCAGGCATAATTGTTTGAATCGAATCCGGTTTGGAATTGCCAATCACAAAAAAAATCTTTCTGCAGGGGCAGAAGCTGGTGTTGTACAAACTTACATTTATTCTAATCGTCAACAGTGTTCAATTGTTGAACATTTATTCTTCAGCCGCATTGCTGAAATACCCTCTTACCGGCAGTCTTTTATAGCTTGAACCTCACATGCCTCACTTTTCTCCTTATTTCTAGAATCACTTAGTCCCTAATCATACATTGTTGTATGATGTTCAAACCAATCCCGATAACCTGGATACTCATTCCCGCCAACAAAAAATCACAGGGCAATGGACCTGTGATCTTCAATCATGGCAAGCTTATGCAAGACTTTGCCCGATTGGCAGGTGGGTGCTTAGGACAACCCTGTTCCAGAGATTGATGGTGATAACGGCCGTTAGAATATCTGCAAGTTGAGTTTCGCTGAAAAATTGCAAGGCGTTTGTGTACGTATCGTCTGAGAGTCCCCTTTGGTGGATTAAAGTGATATCTTCCGTTATCGTCAACACGACTTTTTCTTCTTCCGTAAAAAGGCCTTCGGCTTCTCTCCAGGCATTCAACAAAAAAATGCGCTGGGCCGTTTCACCATGTTTAATCGCGTCTCCAGTATGAAGGTTGATACAATAGGCACATCCGTTGATTTGTGAAGCACGGATTTTAATCAGTTCTTTTGTTGTTTTGGAGATAGAACACTGTGAAAGATAGGTTTCCAAACCAATCATTGCTTTTAGCGCACCGGGTGCTGCTGCTTTCATGTTGAATCGTTTTTGCATTGTCTATTTTTTTAAAAATGTTCAAGGCAAAAATGAAAAATGATCACACGGGAAAACTTAAACTGGTTTAAGAAATGCGCTTCTTGCGGATTTCGCTTAAATATTCAGGTGTGAACCCCAAGTAGGAAGCGAGTAAGTACTGGGGAATACGTTGTGCAAATTCGGGATACCTTTCAACCGATTGATAATAGAACGCTTCTTTGGAAAGGGAGTAAAGAAATTTAATCCGCATTTGGGCTGCGGCGTAAGCCCGCTGGTACACAAAACGGAAATAGCGTTCCATGACCGGAAAGGCGTTTACTAGTTTTTCCTGCTTGTCTTGTGTGATAAAAAGTACCTCGGATTTTTCGACAGCCTGAATATAAAATTGGGAAGGAAGCTTGCGTTCGTAAGCAATGTTGTCGGTCATCCACCAGGTTTCGATGGCAAATTCAGTGGTTTGTTCAGCGCCTTTTTCATTGATGTAAAACTTTCGTAGCAAGCCGCTCAAGACAAAGTAATGGTGTCTGCAAATATGTCCTTCTTCCAGTAAGTTTTCTTTTTTAGCTACCTGTTTGATGTCAAAGAATTTTTGAATGTCATCTAATTCATCGCCAGAAACGTCTGCGAATTTGTCTATATGTTTTTTAAACGTATCCAACATTTGGGCTTTAGAAGTGCTGATTGTAAAATTGCAGGTAACGAGACGAGGCTTTCCAAGTACAGGCATTGTCATTCTTCAGCCTCATGGTTGCGATTAAAGTTAAATAGAATTGGTTTTGTTCAGCCCTTGCACCTTCACCTGTATTTTGGGTAACCTGTGTTGTGCACATGTTGTCTTAAAGAAACTGAGAATCAGCCTCCTTGTCATTCGCCATAATGTCCGCCATCCATTGTTCTGTTTTGTTCCGTATTTCGTGCCTGCTTCGAGAACACACCTCGGCTACAGTCATACGCTCAGAACCATTCCAGAAAAGCCTTGTATACTATCTCCCGTAAAAATCGGCATCAGGATACCAGCCTGGCTACGGATACGGTCCGCAACCAACCATACACGGTTTCAGGCTTATCACGCTTTGCCTTTGATTCGTCGAATCGGCATCAGTCCCCATTGAACCAGTGCAATAATTTGGCTGAACAGGATGTGAAGACGAGTGAAGGAACAGGCCTTTAAGCCATTGATTGCCTTTTATAGGCATCCAACGGAATGTATATTTCCTGAATTTCGGATTGAAGTGTCTTTACTTCTTTGATTGGCCTTTTTTCTTTTAGCGCCGTCAAAAACTCCGTGTTCTTTTCAAGGAGTATCCCATTTAATGTATGTCTATCTCTGAGGAAAATGAAGTTGGTCATATCCGTTAGGTATAAACTCATCAACAATAAGGATACCAGAGTAAAAAAAGTGGGTAACCCGCAAAGACTACCCACGTTTGAGCCAACTATACCGAAGCAAATCACTCTTCACTTGCCCCACCCTTCCTTCCTAAATCTTCAAGGCCTGTGCCAATCCATTAGTAAACCGATAAACGAAATTCGTAGGGTGCGATGCACGTTTTGGTTCAGCTCTCTGCTTGTTTTTTGATTGCCACCTGTTTGCTGAATGAAAAGCTGTACGCCTTTTTCCGCACAAGGCTGTTGAAGATCGACCACCCATTCTACCGCAATCGGCCGGGCTTGTGACCACTCTCATGGCCTGCAATTACCAATCGACACCCGCAAGATTCATCTTCGGCAGCGAACTTACGCGTGTTTCGCAGGGAAGAGACTTACCCGTACCGACGTTTGGCGCTACTGGCTTATGCGGTGTATCGCTTTTTCATTCGTTGCCGGATAGCTATCCGGCACAATGCTTTTTTAAACCCTGAAGGATGAATCAGCTTAGTGTCAAGGTTGCAACTTATAATATGGATGATTATATTTATACGTAGCCGATTATTTTAAACCGTGGTTTTTACAAAAACCGGCATTTCGCAATGGTAGCAGAAAGGTATAAAGCAGTACTCCACATTTAGCAATCTATAACCAACAATGGCCATGGACCGAAATACTGTAGAGAAAATCAAAAAGTTCTTTTTTGTCGCGCTGCTTTGCGGATTTGTGTTTGTTGTGTATCAATACAATTTGGGCTTTTACAATAAATCAGCTGCCAAAATTGTCCATTACTTTGATCGAAGGGATTCATTGATTCAATTGGAAATAAACGCCATCCCAGACAGTATCTACCAGGTACAGAAACTGAAATCGCAATACAAAATCATCCAGGAGACGAAGGAACCCTATTTATCCATCGCCCAAACGTATGGCTCAAATGGTTACGCCTTTACAATGGTCTTTGCACTGATGTCCATCCTTACCGGCGTCTTTGCCTTTTTGATTGTGAAGAAGGGCTGGGATAGTACGCAAAACTTTTACCTGAAGGCTGGATTTCTCGTCCTTTTTTTCTTTTCCACGATCGCTGGTGTCCTTCAGGCGGTATCGGACACAAAGGAGAACACAAGGAAAAATATGGAACGCTATTATTTCTACAACGGCTTACAACTGGACATACAGGATTATTTGTACGACAATCAAGGCTTTATCAGAAGAAAGGAGTACGAAAAAGTGGATTCTTTTTTATCTCTTCTGAAGAATCTTATGAAGAACAATCCTGACATTTATTTCAACATAGACATTGATAAAGTTCCGAAATCCATTAACCCGTTACCCGATTGATTCCCTCTTAGGAAGAAGCCGTCAGGAACTTACAGTGCCCATCAATTTTAATTTTCTCCAGAAAGGATTCGAGAGGATCAAGATCGGCGAAAGCACAGTAGTAGGTTAAGCTATTCTCTTGTACTGCATAATAGCCAATGACCTAGAAGCCGGCTAACTGATAGAGATACGTACGGGTTGTTTCGTTCTCGACCGTGCCGAGCAGCACACCTTGCAGTTGCAGCAGCCTTTCCTGGCTCAACCAGGTGAGGCCATTAAAATGTTTTGGTAACATAAAAGAAAGATAGCATACAACAGCAATAATTACAAGGGCAAGGTTGCCTGCCGTGCATTAGAAGTTTGCTATTTGTTGAGGCAAACCGGTTGGCCCTCCCCCTTTCGGGTTATTGCTTTTGTTATCGTAAAGTTGTACCTCTGCTCTTTGGGTTTCACCCTCCGCCTTTCAGTAAATTTTGCAGTGTTGTAGTGACTACAACAGTTAGTTTTGGTAGCAGCCCTCGTGTTTACGAGGGCTTTGCTATGCGTTGCGAGGGTTGCTACCAATTTGCAGAAGGTACCTAAAACAACAAAGCCCCTATCCTTTCGGCCATGGAACTTTGCTTTTGTTTGTATGATTCGTTGTTACCGTAGAGGCCAAAGGCCTTGTTAGAAAAAACCCCTGCCGATAGCAGGGGTTTTAAAAACAATCACATCGTATGTGTCTCTTTCATGCGCTTATTTCTGAATCACCACCTGGCGGAGTTCTTCACCCACTTTCACCAGGTAGGTTCCTGCAGGAAGCGTGGAGAGATCCACCGTAAAGCTGTTGCC
>DATKHJ010000394.1:0-8219 GCA_035510335.1 Flavisolibacter sp.
TCAGCGCCACGTCCGAACCCGTAAACGAACCTTTCACGGTGGCGCCGGCTTCCACAGTTAGTGTTGCGCCGTTGGCGATGTACACTTTTCCGCGTAAAATATTTTCGTCGCCTTTTCGCAGTGTGGTGTCTTTGGTAATCCTTCCTGAAAGCTCTACCCGTTTGCCTGTTGCTGATCCGTTGCCGCTCCCGTTAATCACCACGATTTCTTTTTCGCCGTCGGCTTCAATTTTACGGCAACTGAAAGTGGCCAGGGCCAGCAGTGATGCAAGGGAAAGAATGTACTTTTTCATATCCGTGTTTGTTATTTTATGTTGGTTAGATGGCCTTCGTCACAAAAACTTTTACGACGACGTTCTTCTGTTTCTGCGGTTTATTATTTTTTATAAAGAGTAATTGAAAGTGAGACTGTACGTGGTGCCAAACCGGCGGGTAAACCGGTAGGCATCCACATCTTTTTGAAAATGCTGATCGCTTTGCGCATCAACATTCTGGTAGAAATATTGGGTACGGTTTAGAATGTCCGAGACGTTCAAACGCAGTTCGGCTTTGGACTTCAGCAGTTTTTTCGACACCTGGAAATCCAGCAGTGCTCTTGGGGCTTCGTAAATATCCGGCGTACCGGCGCCGGCCGATTTATCGCCAACCAGGTAAATGCGTTCGCCAATCTGGTTAAAGAGAAGTGTAGCGTTCAACCCTTGTTTTTCGAGGTCGTACAACAGGCCGAGGTTAATGAGGTAAGGCGATTGTCCCTGCAACGGACGATCGAGGTTGAACGCTGTATCGGTAATGCGGCTGTTGATGTAGGCCACGTTTGCCTGGAAGGTGAAGTTTTTCGCCGCAGGCAGAAAATCCAGCTTTTTACGCACCTCTATTTCCGCACCATACGATCTTGCTTTCTCGGGATTTTGAAAAGAAAACGTAGAAGCGCCGCCGGAACCTTCGTTAAAGATTTGCTCAATGGGATCTTTAAACGATTTGTAGAACACGCCTGCCGTGACCACTTCACCTGCCCTTGGATAAAGTTCGTAACGCAGATCGGCATTGGTGACCTTGGTGCGTTTTAAATCGGGACGGCCCTGCACCGATGCGTTCAATTCAAAATCGTAAAGATTTAGGAAAGAAAGCTCACGCAGCTCCGGACGAATAACCGTTTGTGAACCCGACAACCGAAGATTGGTTTTGTTATTCAGTTTATAAGTGGCATTCAGCCCTGGAAGAACATCGGTAACGGTTGAATGAAAATGACGCGGATCCCATTTTTTCACGCTGCCCACCAACTGGTCGTAATGTTCTACCCTTACACCCCACACCACTCTCAAGGCAGCCGTAAACTGGTTATCGAGTTGCAGGAAACCGGCGTTTAAAATGGTGTTGGCCATGTAGCGGAAATTCCTGTTCTTGATAGCATCAAAAGCAAACTTGTTGTCGAAGCCATTGCCAAAATTTTCCTGGTTAAAAATTTCATCAGCGGGCAACTGGCGCAGGGCCAAGTTATCAATCGGCAGGAAGTTGGCAAACAGTTGCGCATCGTACAGGCGGTCTTTAATCTGTAACATGTAACCACCTTTCAACGCCTGCTTTTGATTGAACGCATTAAAGTTGTAGCTCAGATCGCCACCTGCGGTGTAGATGTAATCGCTCAGGCTCTGGTAAATACGGCTGCCGCTTTGCTGCGAAAGTGTGTTGGAAATAACAGCACTGAAAGCATCCTGCTCTTTTTCTTTTGAATACAACAAGAGCCGCTGGTCGGGGTTGTAGCCATCCAAAATATTGAAAGCACCGTACCACTTAAACTTCAGTGGTGCTGCCAGACTGTGTTCGCCGGTTAGCTGCGTAGTAAAGAAGGTGTTCTGGCGAAAAGTAAATTCTGTCCCCCGCAAAATAGAATCAAGCCGCGAACGATCAACGCCGCTACGGCGTGTCACCAGGTTGTTGGTGTTCACGTTCACCAGCGATTTTACAGTGATCTTGTTTTGCGCATCCAGCTGCAGTGAAAGGCTTCCCAGCGCACCCACCGTTATTTCTTTTATGTAACGGTCATCGTCAAAACTGTTTTCCACCGTAAAGGTTTTGGCCACATCGTTTAATACGTTCCTGCGGTTCAGCGCATCCTGGTAACGGTTGTTCTTAGAATAGATCAACCCAAAAATGCCGCCTGCCCTCTTTCCTAAAATGGTGGTATTAAAACCGCCGTTAGCCTGGAAGGAAAGATTCATAGGCGCCGTATATTCTTCCGGCGACCACGAATTGCGAAGGCGTTTGGCAATGCCAATCTTATCTCCTCTTGACGATGTATCGAAGCTGGACTTGGTGGTATAATTGGAAGGAAGCGACCGTGTGCCGTCGTCAATTCCGAGCCAGTCGTTTTTGCCGCCCTGCGGGTCACGGAAGAACGGCTTGCCGGTTGTTTGCGTGTTGTAACCCGTACCAAATTGAATGTTGAAAAATCCTTTCGCGGGAATGTCCTTTGTGTTCACCTGTATCAAACCTCCCGCCCACTCGCCGGGGTACTCGGGCACAAAAGCTTTGTTGATCACCAGGTTGTCGATCATGCTCGCCGGAATCAGGTCGAAAGAAAATGTTTTGCGATCGGGTTCCGTGCTAGTCAGCAAAATGCCGTTGAGCATGGCTTGGTTGTATCGGTCGGCCAAGCCGCGAATGATAATGAACTTTCCTTCCTGGATGCTCGTACCCGGTGTCCGTTTCAGCACTTCGCCGGTGTTGCGGTCGGGTGAGCGGCGAATGCTTTCTGCCGAAATCACTGAAGCAACGGTGTTGGTGTTCTTTTGAAATTGAATAATGGCGTTGGTGGTTTCCCGCCGTTGCGTGGTGCGGGTGGTAATGACGATGCCGGCCTGCTCCCTGGCTTGCACGGCCAGTACAACATTGATGTCGGTGGTAGCGCCAATAACCGCTTCTACCTCGGAAATAATTTTTGTTTCGTAGCCTACGGCAGAAACGGTGAGATCATATTTGCCGGCGGCCACCGAAAGACTGAAACGGCCATCAACACCCGTGGCCACGCCGTTTGCCTGGGCAATGCTGACCGATGCGCCAACAATGGGTTCGTTTTTTTCGTTGGTAACTTTGCCGGCCAACCGGACGGTTTGGGAGTAGGAAGTGAAGCAGAAAATGAGCGGGGAAAAAGTGAGCAGTATTCGCACCAGCATTCGCTTTGTTATTTGCTGCAAAGCAACATTGCGAATGTTACCCCAGTGTTAGCGGCACATTAACGAAACATCAACCCAACGTTACCGGAATGTTACCCCGCACAGTTTTTCCACAAAAACTCAGTCAATCACGTCCCATGGCGTTACTTTCTGGCTGCCCGGCGTGGTGTCTTCTTCACTATCCAGCTTGGTGTCGGCAACTTTTTCTTCTGCATTTTCAACAGCTTCCTGCGTGGGCTCGTCGGATGGCGGTGTCATTCCCACCCTGATGCTTTTCAACTCTTCGTCCGTAATAACATGGTTCGGATCGGCCAGATGCTTGTTGGCCAGCTTTTGTGCATCGCTTTCAAAACGTTTGTTTTCTTCAGCACCTGTTGTAGTCTTATCGGGACGTTCCATGGGAATTATTTAACTCTACTATTTCAAAGGCAATGCCACACCCGCCAACATCCTTCGTTAATTGTGGTTAAGAAATAGAGTTAACCACTCTCCCTCATTTGCAATTCTGGCTTTTGTGTACTTATTTTACGGCTCAATTCTTCCAACATTCTTGAAACGACTTATCGCAAAACCACTGTCCGACCCAAGAAAACGTTTTAGCCATTTTTTCGTACAACTTTCCTGATTTTAAAGAACCGGACATGACCCTGGAAGAATTTAACCAATTGAATTACGAAGGCCAGTTGCAGGCAACGCAAAAGGCCGTATGCATTGCAGGACGAGAGGAAAACAAATTCAAAGTCCTCCTATTTCAACTCAACGATTTTTATATTGAAGTTTATTATAACGCCAGGCTGCACTTCATCAGCCAGTTAGTTCCTTTTCGATCAACCGATTACCTGCAGCCTTACCTGGAAAAAATTCCGGTTCACTGCTAATTAACGGAAGTGGCCAATTACTGAAAGAGAGTCCAGTTTGCAGAAGACAAGTCCGTAATTATCCTTTGTCAAGAAGGAGAAAGACGCTAAAGTCTTTGCTGCTAACTGGCAACTTGCATTCATCAGGATTACGCAGGCACGCAAAAAACTGCTTCGGAACAAGATGTCCCGAAACGTTAACGACTGCTGCAAACTTTATATGGGATCATAACTAAATACCCGTTCGTTTGTTTCAATCAGTTGTGCACCGTACCATTCAATGGCTAGGTTGGTTTGAAACTCGTTGAGAGAAGCCGTGATGGTCAACAGGCTTGTATTAATCAGGTAACCACTATTCAGTTTCTTAGCAAAAGCGGCCAGTTGGGCGAAAGAAGAAAATTTCAACGTCAGTTTTTGCATCACGATTAAGATTGTCGATAAAACTAAGCAACCCACCTGTTACGGGCAACGCAAAAAAACGTTCAAAAAATTATACACAATCCCGAAAAGCCGCAACAGCAAGGGTGTTGCGGGCTAAAGAAAATTTTTCACCATTTCCAAAAACCGGAACACAGTAAAATTTTCACTTGTTTATTCTTTTTCTTCCTGTTCTTCTGCCACTGCTTTCCCCTGGCGGGTAACGGTTAGCAAAACCCAGTAAAAATTATCGATCTCCCGTTTGCTGCAAACAACGGAAATGGTACACAGGCCGTTTGCCATTAGTTTACTGAAGCGATAACCGTTTGAAGTTCTTTTCTGTACCCGTGAACGAATCACTTCCTCAACATATCCCGGCGATGCCGTTTTTATTTTGCTGCGCCATTCTTCCACCAGCTTGGCCGCTGCCTTTTTGGTGGCCGAATCAGCAATGTAAGCGTGGTATTGTGTTCGCCGACCGGAGTGCAGCGTTATTTCGTTGTTCTTGCTGCCTTCTACAATAACGGTGGACGCATAAAAGGAATCATCTTCCAACGCCATGCTTAACTCACCTTTAAATGCATTAAAATCGTTGGGCGCATCTGCCACTATTATTTGCAGCGGTACTTTTTGAAAAGATTGCGAGTTGCCTGATAAGAGTGTCAGCAGACAAAAGAAAAAAAGAAAAACTCTCATGTTAGTGGATGGTGTTTTGGGTGGCAATCGGCCACTCTTCGGTTAAACGAAAATAAATGCAATTTATTACACATGTGTAATGACTTGAAATACCATTTCTGAAATTTTATCCTGCTGAAACCTTTTGTCGTCGATAAGATTTTTTACACGGCTATTTCGCTGTTTATCTACCAGCCAGGAATGTCTGCATGCACTCGTTTCCTCTTTATCCATTTGTCAAACAAACGGCATTTCGGCAGCCTAGTTTTAGGCAGCAAACAACATTCACCACACAAACCATAACAACATGAAACACCTTTTTTCCCGCCTGCTGCTAACCTGCATCGGTCTCTGGCTAACAACAACTGCGCTGGCACAAACTGAAGAAGAGATAGCGCCAATTCCAAAATGGATTTCCGACCAAGGCTACTGGGTTGTTGAAAGCAACAAAAAAACACCAAAAGAAGCCACGGTCTTTTTCTACAACAACGAACATACGTTGGTGTACAAAGAAGAAGTGAAAGGACAAAAACTAAAACTGAACAAAACAAAAACCCTGCTGCGGCTGAAATCGGTACTGGAAGAAGCGGTGATTAGCTACGCCAAAGGTTCGTGGGCTACACAAAACAATTTGCTGGCTGTACGCCTGCAGCAATAAATCTTTCTTAAGCATAATTAGTCGTCCTGTCTTGTCGAAGACGGGACTTTTTTTCGTTTGTCGATAAAACCCTGCTTTCCGGCGACGATGAGCGAAGAGTACAGTGCAATTGAAAACCGGAGTTGTAATTTTAGTAAACGGCAATGGAAAACTATCCTTTCATATTCTCCAACGAAAAAAAATACCGTTTCCGGCGGCATTTTGTGTTCTGGGTGTGCTGGTGGGTCTTCTCCAGCATCATCTATGCTTTTTCTGCGTCGGCTTTACGGCTCACTTATTTTGACCGGTTACCGGTTTCGGCCATTGAAGCATTTCTTTACCTGGTGCCGCACATGTTTCTTTCTTACTCGCTGGTTTATTTTGTTGTGCCCCGGTTACTACTGAAAGGAAAATACCTGCAATCGGTCATAGCTGTTGTTTCACTGTTTTTTATAACGGCGGCCATTTCTACCGGTGTTAGTCTTTACATACTGGTTCCATTACGGCCACTTATTCTGGGCAATGGAAGGTATGCTGTTCACCTGTATGAGATTAATTTTTACCTGGGACTGCTGGCAGGCCTGCGGGGCGGCATTACCATTGGCGGATTAGCCGCGGCTATCAAACTTTCCAAACACTGGTATGTAAAAGAACAACGCAACCTGCAGTTGCAGAAAGAAAACATTGCCTCGCAATTGCAACTACTGAAAGCACAGGTGCACCCGCATTTTCTTTTCAATACATTAAACAACATTTACGCAAACACCCAGGTGGCGGCGCCGGCCGCATCGGGCATGATCATGAGTCTTTCGCAGCTGCTGCGTTACATGCTGTACGAGTGCAACCAACCCCTGGTGCCGCTTAACCGCGAGATAACAATGCTGAAAGAATACATTGCCCTGGAGCAAACCCGCTACGGCAATGAGTTGGATGTTCACCTGGAGTTACCCGAAGTTGAAAACGATTTGGTGATTGCGCCGCTGGTACTGTTGCCGTTTGTAGAAAACTGTTTTAAACACGGCACCAGCAAAATGCTTGACCAGCCCTGGATCAGCCTGCGGCTTTCGGTTGAAGGCACCTGGCTGCGCATGAAATTGCTGAACGGCAAACCGGAAGAACCCTCCACTGAAGCCAGCGGCATTGGACTGGCCAATGTAACCAAACGGCTACAACTGCTTTACCCGGAAAAACACGAATTAATCATTAACAACGAGCCGGAAGTATTTATTGTAAACCTGCGGCTGACATTGGAAAGACAGGTTTTGCCAACCAATTACTTACTAAAAAACGAGGCAGTTAGCTATGCCTGAAAACACCATACAGTGCCTGATTGTTGATGATGAGCCGCTGGCAAGAGATGTGCTGCGCCGTTACATAGAAATGGTGCCTTCGCTAACCTTAAGCGGCCAATGTGCCAATGCCATTGAGGCCATGGGATTTTTGCAGCAGCAGAAAGTTGATCTGTTGTTTTTAGACATTCACATGCCGCAAATAAAAGGCATTGATTTACTGAAGATTCTTTCCCACCCACCCAAAGTTATTTTTACGACGGCCCACGCCGAATATGCACTGGAAGGTTACGAACTTGATGCAGTTGATTACCTGCTGAAGCCCATCCAGTTTGAACGGTTTTTAAAAGCCGTGAGCAAAGCCTTTCACCAGGTTAGACCGGCCGGTACGGGCACGCCTATGGAAGCACCAAAAAAGGAAGCCTACATTTACCTGCGGGCCGACAGGAAAATGGTGAAGGTGCTGCTGCAGGATATTTTTTACGTAGAAAGCATGAAGGATTACGTGAAAGTATATACAGCCAACGGCACCATCGTTACCAAGCAATCCATTACCGCCATGGAAGCCATGCTGCCCGAGCAAACATTTATCCGTACACACCGTTCCTTTATTGCTTCCATTGAAAAAATAAAATCGTTCACGCCGGAATTAATTGAAATCGAAAAAGCGGAAATCCCTATTGGCAAACTTTACCGCAACAATGTGCTGAAAGTGCTGGGCTAACAATGCCTGTTTAAAGAACAGGCGGTTGAGAAAGTGAAAGAAGGAACACAGCGCAGGGAAACCAAATTCTTTTAACCGGCAAGCAGCGAAAGAAAATTTACGCTTGCCTATCTAAAAAAACGAAACCATGTTAGCCTATCGCCTACCCCAGTTTATTGATTATCTCAACTATCACTACCATACACTTTACGAACACTACCTCGGCCGCCTGATCGAGCTCTTCCCCTCCTTCCAGGCAACCGACAATAACCTGATGATTGTTCACGATGCAGCAGACAAACCATCGGAAGATGAACTGGTAATGAAACTTTGGAAAGATTTTGCGGAAGCGAGGTAAGTCACCTCTCTCTCTTTTCTTTCTCTTTATAAAAAACCCTAGTTTTCCGGAACAGGATTGTTATGCCCGGCAGGAAGAATGGCATGAAATAAAAAAGCTCTCTATGAATAG
>DATKHJ010000395.1:0-4280 GCA_035510335.1 Flavisolibacter sp.
GAATTATCCGTTCGGATAGCGATGGGAACTTTTCCGCCAAACTGTTTTTGAAAAGCCTCCGTCTTTTTGAAGGCTTCTATCGCATCGGTAATATCAACAGAAAATTCATCATAGCCGCCTTCATGCGAGCCCACTTTTGTCGTGTACACATACACGTCCGTTTTCTGACCGGCACCTTCAAAATGTAAAATTGTTCTCCCGTTTTGGTAGGGATTGTTGAGGGCCAGTTGTGTGCGGTACCATGCAGGCCCCTGGTAATAATTTACATCCGGATCAACTGCGTCTTCTGCATTCACGCAATGCGGGAGAGTAACATTTGTCCAGAGAGGCACTTCCTCCGGCGCACCTTTTTTTACAGGACGAACCGCTTCCCAAATCCCGCCTAAATCCTGCCGGACAAATTCCCATCCTTCATTCAATCGAATTGATTTCTGTGCCTCAACTCTTGTACAGAAAAATAGAATCACCAACAGCGCAAAAAAAGGTAAAACATTTAGCGTCCTTTTCTTATTGGCTACCGACGTTCGTTTTCTGCATCTGATTCCTGACTGTTTCAAACCTTTCATAGGGTTTCTGTTTTAGGACAAGTAATTAACGCTGCTATCATCTGGATGGATTCTTTAAAATTGTGCAACCCTTTTAAAAAAGCCGTTTTCCTTCAGCCATTTTTTTCATCCGAAGCAATGCTTCGAGATAATAATAATCGGCATAGGACAAAGGCACATCTACCTCGCTATTGGCTGGCTTTGAACCAGTGCTGTGCAGGAGAATAAAACCTTTTGGATCGCCAAGGGGCGCACGGTAATGGTTGGTGAGACTTTGCATTATTTTGTCGGCAGCTGTCCTGTATTGTTTACCCCTTTTACTATAGGTGCTTAGCTCGTACAAGCCGGATGCAATCACCGCTGCAGCCGATGCATCTCTTGGTTCCGCCGGAATATTTGGTGCATCAAAATCCCAATAGGGCACAAAATCTTTTGGCATGGCTGGGTGATGAATAAGATAGTCGGCAACCTTTTCTGCCTGCTGCAAATAAGCCTTGTTCTTTGCTTCACGGTAGCACATGGCAAAACCATACAATGCCCAGGCTTGGCCACGGCTCCAGGCCGATTCGTTAGCATAACCCTGGTGCGTTGTTTTTTTGTTGATCTTTCCTGTAGCAGTTGAATCATAGTCCACTACGTGGTAAGAACTGTAGTCTCTGCGAAAATGATTTTTCAATGTTTGATCTGCATGGCTAATAGCTATTTTGTAAAACGAAGAATCACCGGTCAGTTTTGTTGCGGCAAACAACAACTCCAGGTTCATCATGTTATCGATGATCACAGGAAAATCCCATTTCTGTTTGTTATGATCCCATGAGCGAAGAACACCTGCCGTCTTGCTAAATCGAGTGCTCAATGTTCTGGCAGATTGAATGATCACCTCTTTGTACTGCGGATCTTTTGTAATGGCATAACCTGTTCCGAAACTGCAGTAGATTTTAAAACCCATGTCATGCGTGGTGGCATTCCATTTTTCTTTTTCAATGGCTGCGGTGAAAACCTGCGCCTGTATTGTCCATTCCTCGTTGCGGGTATAGTCGTACAGGAACCACAACACGCCGGGAAAGAAACCACTTGTCCAATCCCTCGATGTAACAAGACGCAGCCTGCCTTCTTCCAACGTTCTTGGAGAAACCAGGTCGTTTCCGGCGCTGCCCGGCGTGCCGCCCGTTGTCAGCGCCGACTTTTCGGCTTTTGCTTTTTCAATCTCCGCCAGCATTAACCTGGTTTGTTTCTCCGCATCAGCAAATACATTTGGCAACGACACAGCGGGTTTACCAGAAACGTTTTGCTGCTTGCTACTTCTTTTCTGCGCCGCTTCAGGATTCACTCCGTTTTGTGCGGAAACCGAACAGCAAAAAAGCTGCAAAGCGGCAATGGCAATGAGAGAAACGCATTTGTATTTACAAGATGTCATCATGGTTTTGTTTTAAGGTTTAGCCAAATCAACGGGTGCCGCACAGGCAGGTTGCGAATTACTTCTTCCACTTCCGGATTATGGTCCAATTGTTTCCATGTTTGCAACCAACTTTCCTCTTTGTAAGAAAGTGCACCAAACACAAGAGACGGTTGTGCCACCGGCCAGGCCTCCCAATACATCACGTCTTTTTGATACGGCCATTTGTTTTTTTCAGCCAGGTAAGGGTAGAGAAAAGAAAGCCCTTTTTTTATAGACCGGCCATCCGCCGTTTGGTAATTCCAAAGATCATTTTCGGGTGTAGAAAGTACCTGGCAAATAGTGGCCATGGCATCCAGGTTAAAAATGGAATAGCCGAATGGTTTGGTGCGTTTCAGTTCTTTTGGAAAACTTCCGTCGGCTGCCATTTGATTGGGTAACAAAACATTTTTGTAACGGTCGCTGCAAAAAGTTAGCAACTCCCGATTACCAGTGAATTTTGCAAAAGCAGCCACCTGCATTACCCAACAAGTACCGTGA
This sequence comes from Flavisolibacter sp., assembly GCA_035510335.1. GTDB lineage: Bacteria > Bacteroidota > Bacteroidia > Chitinophagales > Chitinophagaceae > Flavisolibacter. The sequence continues at coordinate 2,482 of DATKHJ010000395.1, forward strand.
TTATTTTCAGCCGCCATTTCATCTTTTCCGTATTTATGCGTGGTAAGCCATTGCAGGTATTGCGCAAACCAATTGCGAATGGCGTTTAGCTCCGCACTGTTCATGCTCTCTGCTTCCTGCATCACCAATAATCCCTGCACCACTTCAATTAATTGAATGGTATCGATAATACCGATACCTCTACCCGTAAACCGACCTTTAATGGCTTGTGCGTACAAGAGGTTTGGATTCATCAACGTGGCGGTATCTACAAACCATGCTTTGCAATGTTTCAATGCCTGCTGCACATATTTTTCGTCTCCTGTCAGGCGATACGCAGATGCCAATGCACCAACAACTTTACTCAGGCGAATCATGGCCAGGCGATGCGCCACGAAGTTGTCAGGATTTGTGACGCCATCGCGTTGAATGTAGGGACTATCAACATTTGCCGGGTTGGGCCACCAGTAGTCGCCTTCCGAATAAAAATCATGTTTCCCACCAGCGCTTCGTGGAGAGGTTTGTGCAGTAACGGTAACGGGCTCCTGCACCATCGCCCATGCAGCTTCCTGCATAATCTGTCCACGCAAGGTTTCAGCCACCTGTTGTGCCAGTTGATTGTTCTTTTCGCCAATGGCTTTGCGCTGCCCCGAACAAGCCAGCAAAGCCGATAACACGAAAAGCCAACTATATTTTACCATCGTCAACATAAAATTTGTTTCGTTTTAACTGTACCGTACAAATAGAGAATATGCCGCTACTTGCTAACCTGCCCCTTTAGCCGTTTTAACTGCAAGGCATTTAAAACAGGTTCTCCTTCAATTGCTTCAAAGTCAACCTGCAGGCCTTCATTTTCATTCACAAATACATTTATCGTTTTTACAACAGCTGTTGCACAGCCATGTTCGGCCGCGATGTTAAACTGCTGCAGAAACAATTTGCCGTTCACCGCTACATTGAAAATCCGGCGGCTTTTCTTTTCCTCTCTTTCCTTATCCGTTAAGTTGTAAGGAAGCGATGGCACACTGCCACCAACGAGTTCGACAAAGTGCAACGACAACTGGTAGTTCCCCGATGGCACATCCAGTTTGTATTGTTGTATGCCGGTTTGCTGCGTCTGGTAGATTGGATCGTCTTCTGTTCCCAGTATATTTTTATCCGTACCATAGGGCAAACGGCCATTCCCTTCCAGCTTAAACTTTTTTCCACCCAACGAACCCCAGGCCTGCCCTTGATAGGTACGATCGGGTTGCCACCACGCTCCCTTTTCATCCACATAATACCGCGTACTGCCAAGCATCACATTCAACTCCTCGCTACCATTATTTTTTGCCAGGCATGTTTGTGGTGAATGAAGGTTTGTCTTTATGCTGTCGCGATAAAAGTTCCCTCTTGCCCAGCCTTCTGCTACCATTGTATTGGTACCCTGCGCAAACGGTACACTGCCTTCTGCCAGGCCATCAACAGCCGTTAAAACTGCCTGCTTTTGTCCGTTAACAATAATTAAAATGGAATCGAAATTGGTTGCCACCTGCACCCGGTGTGAACACGAGCCGCTAACGGCATCGATCACTCCAAACCTGCTATGGCCCGAACCCAGTATTTTGACAAACGGCGTTTTGCTTAACGCCGCTTTGTAATAATAGTATGGGTCTTTTGGCGTGCGGTCCCATTGCAGCAAACCTTTGTTGTTAATGTGCGGCATGGTCTCGGATCTTGTTTCCGAATTAAAATCGGCCAGGTTCCAGATCATGGCTGCCGCTACGTAAGGCCGCTTCATCATTTCGGTGACATAGTATTGGTGAAACCGTGTTGTGTAC
>DATKHJ010000396.1:0-8290 GCA_035510335.1 Flavisolibacter sp.
GTTAACGCACATTCCAACCGGTATTGTGGTGGTTTGCCAGCAGGACAGGTCACAGCTTGGCAACCGCGAAAGAGCCATGGAAATGCTGCGCAGCCGCTTGTACGAACTGGAGCTTCGCAAACGCAACGAGGCAAAAGATGCGGCCAATGCCAACAAGAAAAAGATTGAGTGGGGATCGCAAATCCGCAGCTATGTTTTCCATCCGTATAAAATGATTAAAGACCACCGTACCGATTATGAAGTGGGCAACGTAGGCCCGGTGATGGATGGCGACCTTGATGGTTTTATCAAGGCTTACCTGATGATGGAAAAAGAACAGGAAGCATAGAAGAATTTTAGGTAGTTGAATTTGAAACTGCAGAAAGATTAGCGCAATAAATTTTAGAATCATTGTAAAAAGTTCAACATGAATTTTGGTTATTTCTCTTATCCCATACCAACAAACGAACCGGTTCATTCTTATGCGCCAGGTTCGGCTGAAAGAGCGGCGTTGAAAAAAACACTGGCTGAATTAAAAGGCCAGCAGGTTGATGTTCCGATGTACATCGGTGGTGAAGAGGTTCGCAGTGGCAAGCTAACAGCCATGAATCCGCCACATGAAAAAGCACATGTACTTGGCCATTACCATGCAGGCGATGAAAGCCATGTTAAGCAAGCTATTGAAGCCGCATTAGCAGCAAAAGAAGCATGGGCTAATATGGCCTGGGAAGATCGTGCAGGCATCTTTTTAAAAGCAGCTGATTTGATTTCCACTAAGTACCGTTACCACATGAACGGTACAACCATGCTGGGACAAAGCAAGAACGCCTTTCAGGCAGAGATTGACAGCGCCTGCGAGCTGATTGATTTCCTGCGTTTCAACGTTCACTTCTTACGTGAAATATACCAGCAGCAACCTATCAGCGCTCCGGGCATGCACAACCGTTTAGAGTATCGTCCGCTCGAAGGTTTTGTGTTGGCCGTTACGCCGTTCAACTTTACGGCCATTGGTGGCAACCTTCCTACCAGTGCTGCACTTTGCGGCAACGTAGTGGTGTGGAAGCCGGCACATACGCAAGTGTATTCGGCGCAAATGTTCATGCGTATTTTAAAAGAAGCAGGTTTGCCGGATGGGGTTATCAACCTGATTTATGTTGATGGTCCAACGCTTGGAAAAGTTTGTTTTGCCCACCGCGATTTTGCCGGTGTACACTTTACTGGTTCAACAGGTGTGTTCAACCAAATGTGGAAGACCATTGGTGAGAATGTTGCGAACTACAAAAGCTATCCACGTATTGTTGGTGAAACCGGCGGAAAAGATTTTGTAATTGCACACAGTTCTGCCGATCCGCAAGTAGTGGCTACGGCTTTGCTGCGTGGTGCATTTGAATACCAGGGACAAAAGTGCTCGGCGGCATCAAGGGCTTATATTCCTTCCAACATTGCAGAAGAAGTAAAGCAGTTGTTGATTGCCGGCGTTAACTCATTTAAAATGGGCAGCGTTGAAAACTTTGAAAACTTCGTCAACGCAGTGATTGATGAAAAAAGTTTTGACCGCATTGCCAAATACATTGATGATGCAAAGTCATCGAAAGACGCTGCTATTTTAGTTGGTGGAACTTACGATAAATTAGAGGGCTACTTTATTCATCCAACCATCATCGAAGCAAAAGATCCAAAATATGTGTCGATGTGTGAAGAGATCTTTGGTCCTGTTTTGACGATACATATATATGATGCAGACAAGTACGGTGAAACACTTCACCTTGTTGATGAAACATCACCTTACGCATTAACCGGTGCGGTAATTGCCCGTGATCGTTTTGCAGTTGAACTGGCAACCGATCGTTTGCGCAATGCAGCAGGTAACTTCTACATTAATGACAAGCCTACCGGTGCTGTAGTTGGACAACAACCATTTGGTGGTGCAAGAGCAAGTGGTACAAATGATAAAGCAGGTTCTATGCTCAACCTTTATCGTTGGTTGAGTGCAAGAACCATTAAAGAAACATTTGTTCCGCCAACCGATTATCGTTACCCGTTTTTGAAGGGAGAGAGCGAAGGCATTTAGTTAAATTATCTTTCTTGAAGAGGCCGCAAAAAATTGCGGCCTCTTTTTTGTTTTTACAACCCACAAATAGTTAACTATGAAAAAGATCAGTTTACTCGCTTTTATCTTATTGGCGGGTTTTATGGCAAATGCGCAGAAAGTAAATCTGGGTTTAAAGGGTGGCGTTAACGTGGCAAGCCTCGACATTACAGATGCGAATGATTTGAGTAGTCGCATTGGTTATCATGCGGGCATCTTCGCCAACATTCCTGTCAGTTATCAAATCGCTATTCAACCCGAAGTTGTTTATTCAAGCCAGGGTGTAAAATATTCGGAAGGCGGTTTTGATCACAGTCTTGCATTAAACTATGTAAACATTCCGCTGATGGTGCAAGCAAACGTGGGAAGCGGCTTTTATGCACAAGTTGGTCCGCAGTTGGGAATACTGGCCAGTGTAAGTGACAAGATTGAAGACACTGAAACAAACTTTTTTTCGAAAGAAGAATTCAAAAGCACTGATGTGTCACTTGGTGTGGGTTTGGGATTCAAAGGACGTTCGGGTTTTGGCATTGATGCCCGTTACAATCTTGGCTTAACCGATATAAATAATTCCGGACTAAGTTCGAAGATTAAAAACAACGTGTTGCAAGTTGGGTTACAGTTACAACTTGGCAGATAAACTTGTCTGTTTTTCTGAAATTTTTTCCGATCTGGACGGCCGCAGCTATTGCGGCCTTCTTTTTGCAACACCGCCAAAAAAATTTCACATGAAGAAACTTAGTGTATTAGCATTAGCGTTAGTAGCAAGCACAGCATTGTTTGCACAGGGTCCAAAGTTTGGCGCAAAAGCCGGCTTGAATGTTTCTAAACTTACCAACAGTGCCTATGATTGGAGAGCCGGATTTCATGGTGGTCTTCTTTCGCACATTCATTTAACCCCGTCTTTCTCGTTGCAGCCTGAAATTATGTATTCCGGCCAGGGTGCAAAATATGACGATGCCAGCGGTACAGAGCACACCCTCTCCATGAACTATTTGAATGTGCCGGTGCTACTGCAGTACAATTTCAACAATGGTTTCCGTCTGCAGGGTGGTCCGCAGGTTGGATTTTTACTCAATGCAAAAGATAAAGTGGGAGATGCAAGCACCACACTTGATACCGACAATTTTAATACAGTTGATTTCTCTGTACCAGTTGGTGTAAGTTACCTGAGCTATGCCGGCTTTGGTGTAGATGCGAGATACAACATTGGCGTCACCAAAGTTGCAGATGGCAATAACAACCTTCGCAATAGTGTGTTTCAGTTTGGCGTATTTTATTTGTTCGATCATAAGCATAAAGCGAAATCTCGCTAAGCAGTTCTATAGTTAGTCACCCCTTTTCCACATGCCATTTAGTGCGGCCTCTAATTTGTATAACGATTTGGAAACCACAAATTTTAACGTATGAAAAAGATCAGTTTGTTTGTTTTAGCCTTGTGTACTAGTGCGGCTGTGTTTGCTCAGGATACTCAACCGCAATTGAGAACTCCAATGGAAAGAAAAGTAAGATTTGGTATTCGTGCTGGTGCCAACTTTGCCAGCGTTAACATGAGCGATGTGCCGAATGGTCCTGAAATCAACACAAAAACTTCATTGCATGGTGGCGTATTTGTAAATGCTCCGCTTGGAGGCATGTTTGCCATTCAGCCTGGTGTAGAATATGGCGGACAAGGTGCGAAAGTGAAACAAGGAACAGCTAATGCTGAATGGGATTTGCATTATGTCAATGTACCCATTATGTTTCAGTGGAAAAGTGCCGGCGGTTTTTTACTTGAAACTGGTCCGCAAGCCGGCTTTTTAGTTGGCGCTAAGGCTGATGATGTTGATGTAAAAGACCAGTTTGACACCTTTGACTTTACATGGGGTGCCGGTTTAGGTTACCTGTCAAGAATCGGTCTTGGTGTAAATGCTCGTTACAATCTTGGTATCAACAACATTGTAAATGATGAAGCTGGCTTAGACGGCAAAATCAAAAACAACGTTATCCAGGTTGGATTGGTGTACCATTTTGGTGCACACAGATAAGTTTGTTGTAAACAATAGGAGAGCCCTGCCATGCAGGGCTTTTTCATTTGTGTAAATCATGCAACAACTTTTGATAAAAACAGAATCTCTATTTTTATCAAAATTTCTATTGTTGAAGACTGTCATTACTGCCGAACAAATTCAGTTAACCACCAAACGACTGGCGCACCAGGTTTTAGAAAACCATGTTCATTTGCACAACACCGTTATCATTGGGCTGCAGCCGCGGGGCATTTATTTGTCGGACAGAATTGTGCAGGAAATTTCTGCACAGGACCCGGGCCTTGCCGTAAACTATGGCAAGCTTGATATTACGTTTTACCGCGATGACATCCGGAAAGAATTGCATGTACCCAACCAGACTTCCATCAATTTTTCTGTTGATGAGAAAAAGGTGTTGTTGATAGATGATGTATTGTATACGGGCCGCACCATCAGGGCAGCGCTGGATGCGATCATGGATTTTGGCCGCCCAGCAAAGGTGGAGCTAATGGTGTTGATTGACAGAAGGTATAGCCGGCAGTTACCCATTCAGCCAGATTATGTTGGCAAGTCCATTGATTCGATCATTACGCAGAAAGTAAAAGTGTTGTGGAAAGAGAACGATGGAAGAGATGAGGTGGTGTTGGTTTGAGGTTTGATAACAAACTTTCTAAGGTAGAATTAGATTGTGTTTATAACACCGGCTCCATCGGAGCCACACCTTGGTAGAAAAGACAGATGGGTATTTCCTTCGGCTCTGTAGGTGCCGAACAAAGCAACAACAAAGGGTCACGAAGAACACAAAGGATACACAACGGACACGACGCTTTGTGTCCTTCGTGCAAACTTGGTGGCCTTTGTGCTCCAAAAACGCTGAATAGAATTACCAACCGCACAAGAGTGATTACTCTCTTCTCTTCCACTGGAAGAAAAGAGAGTAACAAATCAGGGATTGCAACGAAAGCTAAATAGTAGCACCAGTCCCTGGCTAATAAAATATCAACACCTGTTGAATGACAGAAAGTAGAACAGTCAAACCCTTTATCTTTGAACTTTAATGGCACTTTCTACCCGACATCTATTAGGAATAAAGGACCTTACCTCCTCCGACATTTCTCTTCTGCTTGATACGGCGAAACAATTTAAAGAAGTACTTCAACGACCAGTAAAAAAAGTTCCCTCACTGCGTGACGTTACCATCGTCAACCTTTTTTACGAAAACTCAACCCGCACAAGAATTTCTTTTGAGCTGGCGCAGAAACGCCTGTCGGCCGATGTGATCAACTTCAGCGCTTCCGGCTCATCTGTTTCTAAAGGCGAGACGTTGCTGGATACGGTGAACAACATTCTGTCGATGAAAGTAGACATGGTGGTGATGCGCCACAGCGCAAGCGGAGCGCCGCACTTTCTGGCCAAGCATATTCCTGCTGCCATCATTAACGCCGGCGACGGTATAAACGAGCATCCAACACAGGCCTTGCTTGATGCCTTTTCGATGCAGGAAGTATTTGGCAGCTTAAAAGGTCTGCGGGTAGCCATTATCGGCGATATTATGCACAGCCGGGTAGCGCAAAGCAACATTCACCTGCTGAGAAAAATGGGAGCGGAAGTGATTGTTTGCGGTCCGCCCACATTGGTGCCCAAATACATGACGGAAGCATTTGGTGTAACTGTGGAATACAACATTGACAAGGTGCTGCAATGGTGCGATGTGGCCAATGTGCTGCGTATTCAGTTAGAGCGGCAAAACCAGGTTTTATTTTCGTCTCTGCGGGAATATAGTCTTGTGTATGGCATTAACCGTGAACGGCTGGATAAGATCGGCCGCAAGATTACCATCATGCATCCTGGGCCCATTAACCGCGGAGTAGAACTTGACAGCGATGTAGCTGATAGTGACAATTCTATTATTTTGCAGCAGGTAGAAAATGGCGTAGCTGTGCGAATGGCAGCGCTTTATCTTCTATCCGGAGCAACCAATCAATAACAACATGCGCATAGCTTTATTTCCCGGCACTTTCGACCCTGTTACATTTGGTCATCTCGATATTATTGAACGGGCATTGCCGTTGTTCGATAAACTTTACGTAGGTATTGGAATTAATTCCAATAAGCAGCCTATGTTTTCTGCGGAAACGCGGGTGCAATGGCTGAACGAGTTATTCAAGGGAGAAAACAAGATTGAAGCCGTGATGTATGAAGGCCTGACGGTGGATTGTTGCCGGAAGCTTTCTGCCAATTATATCCTGCGGGGTATCCGGTATGTAAACGATTTTGAATACGAGAAGGCTATTGCCGATATGAACCGCAGTTTGGATGAAAATATCGAAACTATTTTTCTCACCTGTTTGCCCAAATACACTTCAGTAGCTTCCACCCTGGTGCGGGATGTGATTAAAAATGGCGGTAATGTATCGCAATTTGTGCCAGATACGGTGCTTAAAACCATTCACCAACGGACAAGCAGGGAAGGTGTATTTGCTTAAGCCTGAGGGCTGCTAAACGCCTTTGAGGCGGCATTTAGCACATCAATGATTGAAGCGTGCATGTTGCCTTTATAAGTCTCCAATTGGTCAAAAGGCACCCATTTGCAACGTTCAATATCTTCGTCTGTTTGCGGGGCAAGCGCCTCTTTTTCGCTGCCTTTCACCAGGTACCAGTGCGATTCCTTTAATATGTGCTTTTCTCCCTCAAAGTAAGTATGATACGTTACCTGCAGCGGGCTTTCTAGGGTCAGTGTTTGAAGCCCTGTTTCTTCGCTAATTTCCCGTATGGCACAGGTTTCAAGGTCTTCTCCTTCATCTAGTTTCCCTTTCGGCATATCCCATTTTCCCCGGCGGAAGATGAGAAGAACCTTTTGATCCTGGGTATAAACCAGCCCTCCCGCCGCTTGGATGACGGTCAGCTGATGTTTAAAACCTTCCAGCGCAGCGGCAACATCTTCGTATAGAAACACACCCTGGTAGTATTCATCCCGCTCTAATTGCTGCAACATGGTCTTAACGGCGGAGGCATTCAGTTCGTCTATAAAAATGGTGTCTGGCCGGTGCACATAGTCTTCTGTTTCTCCATTTACCTGGCTTACCAAATACAGTGGTTTGTTCCGTACGTAGATCTTGACCATAAAAAAATGTTAGGGCGAATATAACTGCAAAAAAGCTTTACGATACCTTCGTCCCATGACTGATGCCTCCGTTACTGCTGCAAAATTGTTACAAGCTGAAGCAGTAAAACTAAGCCCGGCCAACCCTTTTACTTGGGCCAGCGGCTGGAAAAGCCCCATTTATTGCGATAACCGGAAACTTCTTTCGCTCCCTTTCATCCGCGATTACATTAAAAGTGAATTGGCCAATACGGTATTTGAGAAATTTCCGGATGCCGAACTGATAGCCGGGGTAGCCACGGCGGGTATTCCCTGGGGTGCAATGGTGGCCGACCAATTAAAGCTTCCTTTTATTTATGTTCGGCCAAAGCCCAAAGAACACGGCTTGAAAAACCAGATTGAAGGTCGATACCTGCCCGCACAAAAGACCGTGGTGGTAGAAGATCTGATTTCAACAGGCAAAAGCAGTCTGCAGGTGGTGGATGTGCTGCGCAATGAACAGCTCGATGTTTTGGGCATGGTTGCCATTTTTAGCTACCAATTTGACCAGGCAATAGAGGCTTTTGAAAAAGCAGCCGTACAAAATTATCCACTTACTAACTACCCAGAGCTGATTGAGCTGGCCGTCAAAAACGGTGTATTGAAAGAAGAAGAAAGGGGAGTATTGTTAAATTGGCGAATGGACCCGGCAAACTGGACGGGAGTTTATTAAATTCGTTTTCAAACGACAAATATGAAAAAATCGCTACTGGCAGCTTTTGCCTTTGCCGGCATTTCTTTTTCGGCGATGGCACAAACGAAAGCTGTAAAAGACACAATTATTAGTACCCCCACCATCCAATGCGACATGTGTAAATCCAGGCTTGAACCATTCCTGAAACGCATCGATGGGGTAACTTTTGTGAATGTGACTCCAAAGAAAAAACAGGTTCGGGTGAAGTATTTAACTGACCGCACAAACGTTGAAATGATCAAAGCATCGATCGCCAATGCAGGGTACGATGCCAACGAAATTGAAGCAAATCCTGACGCATATAAGATGCTGCCCAAGTGCTGCAAGAAACCTGAGAGCACAGGAAACACTCCGAAATAACTCTATCTACACTGTCT
>DATKHJ010000397.1:0-2368 GCA_035510335.1 Flavisolibacter sp.
AGCTTCTCCAGGGCCACCCGGTAAATTTTCGGGCTTTGCATGCCCATGGGGTAAGAAGGCTTCAGGCGGGACGATGTAAAGTAAATGTATTTGCCATCGGCCGACCACGCCGGGTCCGATTCAGTGATGGCCGTGTTGGTGAGGTTAACCGTTTTGTTCTTCTTCAGATCATGAATAAAAATATCCTGCTCAAAATTTCTGCGTGCGGTAAACAACACGTAATCGTCTTTTGGCGAGAAGCCCGGATCGCTGTTTTGAAAACCCCAGATCTCGTCCTTGGCAATGGACTTTGGCTGCAGCGTTTTTAAATCCAGCAACTTTACTTCATCGCGGCCGCTCAGGTAAACCGCCATTGTTCGCTTTTTGTTAAAGACAATATTCCGGTTGTGCTTTTTATCAGCCGTCAGTTGTTTAGGTAATGCACTTCCGTTTGCAGGAATGGTGTGCCAGTTTTGAAAGCCGCCGGCCGTTTGGTTGTACAGGAGTGTGCGGTTATCGGCCAGCCATTTTATTTCCAGTGCCCGTTCAGCCGAACCTTTGGCAAGCTGCTGAATAAATTTACCGTCGATATCACTCACAAATATTTCGCCGCGTGACGTAAACGCCAGCTTTTTTCCATCCGGCGAAACATCGAAGTAGGTGATATTGTTCTTTACATCAAAGTCTTTTTCTTTCGTAAGCACATTGTTGCGAAAGAGAGAAAGATTGATCTTCTCGGCTTTCTTCGCTGCCACATCATAGATCCAGAGTTGGTAGTCTTTTTCAAAAACAACTTTGCTTCCATTGGCACTTACGGCCGGCGTTTTAATAGACGTTGGAAAGTTTGTCAACGCTGTTTTCTTTCCGTTGGCAAGCGTGTAAAGATTGTACTCACCGTTGGCTTCGTCGGAAATGAAATACATCGCTCCATTTTTATCGATGGTGGCGCCGAAATCCTTTCCTTCCCACGTGGTATACTTCACGTGTTTTTTTGTGGCCGGGTTGTACGATTGTATATCCGGATTGAACGCACCCTTGTAGCGTTTGCGGTGTGCCTGGCTGGCGCTTTCCCAGGTGTCGTTGAAAAAAATTTCACCCGATGTTGGATGCTCCACCAGGTTGTGATCGTACTGGAAAAAATAATTGCCAAACACCCGTTGCGGTGTGCCGCCGGTGAGCGGCACCTTAAATCCGGAGATTTGCCCCATTCGTCCGCTGGTGAAATAAATGGTTTTGGAGTCCCAGCTCCAGCTGCTCATTTCGTCCGCCGCACTGTGGTAAGTTACCTGCCGGATGTCGCCGCCGCTGATGGGCATCACGTAAATATCGGGATTGCCGTACTGCCGGCCGGTAAAGGCAACCCATTTGCCATCAGGAGACACCTTCGCACCTGTTTCATACCCCTGCATGGCCGTGAGGCGGTAGGCTTGTTTATCGGTTAAACTGGCTTTCCAGATATCGCCTTCAAACGAAAAAACAACTGTTTGTCCATCAGGTGAAAGCGAGGGTTGCGAAAGAAAATAGGCGTCGCTGGCTTGCGAAAAAGCGGTTGTTGCCAAAGCAATAGACAACAGTCCGCAGAGGACATTTCTCATGAAAGTGGCTTTTGCCACAAAATACAGCGTAAATAGTAGCAGCAATTGCCTTTCATGTAATTTATGCCGAAGCCATCTGCCATTCTTCTACCTGCGGCAATGCAATGCTGCTGAGCAGCTGTTCTTCCAGCATTGTGGCAAAGGTTTCAAAGTAAAGGATCACATCTTCCCGCACATTTTTCTTTAGCCAGCGAAAGCCGCCGGGCAAATTCTCCAGCACCTTGCGGTCTTCCACATATTCCAGGTTGTGAATGTCGGTTGGTGTAAGGCCAAGCTTTTCCAGTTTCGAAACCAGCAGGTAAGCCGGTGCATTTGTAACGCCGCAATAGTCTTCGGCAATTTCCGTCCACTCGCCATGAATGGTTTGCGCATGGCGAACAATTTCTTCTTTACTAAGCTGTGTAACAACCTGCAACAGGTGCCCGCAGTTGCACGAGCCGTGGTGTCCCCAGGCATAGTGGGCACCGGCCCGGAGGTTTTTTGCTGCTTGCCGGAGGGCATTGATGAGGGTGATATTGGGATGTGCCATTGGATTCTTTTTGGTAAAACAGCCAACGCTTTCAAATTGTTCTTTTTCGAAAAAAAGAAGCATGGGCTGCGCAGAAAGTTTCAGCAAAAACAATGCGCTTTCTGCTTTAGGCGGCGGACGCTAAAATCTTTTCGCTCTTTTTTGGCTTGATGTATTTGCGGATGCTCATCGAAATCAGTACGGAACCAATCACACTCGGCGCCAGCCATACAAAAACCGGTGGCAGAAAGCGGACGTTTGTTACCACGAAAGCCGTCCAGGTAGC
>DATKHJ010000398.1:0-4421 GCA_035510335.1 Flavisolibacter sp.
GACCATTATGATTTTGTTCGCAGGCTCCATTAGCCGTTTCATTAACAAGCACCCAACGTTGCAGATTCTTGCCCTAGCATTTTTAATTATGATTGGGGTGATGCTTGTGGCAGAAGGTTTCCACCAGCATTTCAACAAGAGCTACATCTACTCGGCCATTGCCTTTAGCTTAATTGTGGAGCTGATTAATATGCGTCTTCGAAAGAACAACGAACAAATCGACCTGAACAATCAATCGCTTTAGTGGCAAATTGACAGAAAAATGAATCCGGCTCTTTATTTGATGTTTAAACATCGAATTTATTAAACGTTAGGTTATGCGAATAGAAATTGTTTCAGGAAGTCCGAAGAAGAACAGCACCACGTACCGCGTTGCGTTGTTTCTGCATAAATTATTCAGCCAACATACCGATCACGAAATAGGCATATTGGATGTGCGGGAACAACCGCTGCCGCTTCTGCAAAAAGTATTTACAACAGTGGACGATGCTCCAGCCGAACACCGGCAACTGGCGCAACGGGTATTTGCGGCGGACGCCTTTATTATTGTTACACCGGAATATAATGGCAGCTACACGCCGGCCATGCAAAACCTGTTTGACCATTTTCCAAAACAACAGCACAAAGCGTTTGGACTGGTGACGGCTTCGCCGGGAGCTTTGGGCGGAATAAGAGCGGCCATGCAGTTGCAGCAGTTTGTGCTGGCGTTGTTTGGCATTCCCTCGCCGTACATGCTGGTAACGCCGCAGGTAGATAAGAAGTTTGATGCCGAGGGCAACCTGCTTGACCCAGCCTTTCAAAAAAGCATTGATGTATTTGTGAAAGAATACCTCTGGCTTGCCGAGAAACTGGCAGCAGAAAAAGTGGAAGCGTAAACCATCTATTCTACATTGTTGGCTAGTAGAGAAATTCAAAAGAACTTCTCGTTTCACAACCAGTGATTACAGGTACTTTCCATTGAACGGAAGGAAGATGCGGCGCCGTAGCTGAAACCTTCGCCTTGTACCAACTTTCCGCCTCTACACTTTGCCATACATCAACGGCGGCAAACAGAAAATTTTAGCACAAACAAACTATTTAAAACAAAAGATCATGACAAGTATCTTACATAAAGCAGCTACCCGCGGACATGCCAGTCACGGTTGGCTTGAAAGCTGGCACACCTTCAGTTTTGCCGGTTATTACGATCCTGAAAGAATGCACTTTGGTGCCCTGCGTGTGTTGAACGACGATAGCGTTGCGCCGGGCATGGGCTTTGGCAAACATCCGCACGACAACATGGAAATCATCTCCATTCCGCTGGAAGGTGACCTGGAACACAGCGACAGCCTTGGCAATGTTGCAGTGATTAAGCAAGGCGATGTGCAGTCCATGAGTGCCGGCACCGGCGTTATTCATTCGGAGAAAAACAAGAACAGCGATTTACCGGTGAAGTTTCTGCAGATCTGGGTGTTTCCAAAAGAACGCAATGTGCAGCCTCGGTACGATCAGAAAAGTTTTGCAAAAGAAGAAAAGCACAACAAACTGGTGACGGTTGTCTCCCCGATTGGTAGCGGTGATGGCGGTGTGCAAATTCACCAGGATGCCTGGTTTAGTTTGGGCAACCTTGAGAAAGGACAACAGGTGAATTATGCGCTTAAAAAAGAAGGCAACGGCATGTATGTTTTCCTGCTGGAAGGTGATTTGACCGTGAATGAAATTGTAATGAACCGCAGGGACGGACTGGGATTGAGTGACGTGAAAGAACTGGCAATTACCGCCAACACCAATGCGGAAGTATTACTGATGGAAGTGCCGATGCAGTAGTTCTTGCAAGGCGATGATAGTGGAAGAAAAACTGAGAAGGATCATTTCAAAAGCCATAAAAACTCAGTGCATTTTCAGTAGGGAACAATTTCTTTTGAAGAACTAAATCAATCGATATGTTCCCCACAATCACCATCCCGAAGCTGCACTTGGAATACCGCCAATGGATAGCCGAACTGAATTTTTGCAAAGAAGAAATCGGCCTGTTTGAACACCACCTCGAAGCAGTTATCAACAATGCAGACAATGCCGCCGCTGCTGCACACGTAGAGCATTTTCAGAACCAGTTTATCCGCGAAAAAGAAGTGATCGATGAATTAAAGCACAAGCTGCACATCAGCGAAAGACAACTGGCAGGATTTGTAAAAGAGATCTCCGGCCTAGGATTGGAGAGCATTAAAATGGACAATCATCCAAAGCTGCGGGAAGAGATGAAAATGTTCCGGAAGATTTATACCGAGCTAAAAAATGAGTTTCGCAAGTTTGAAGCAGCGTGCATGCAATTACAAGATTGAATGTAGCGGCATCGGTGGGAAAATATGAAGTTCATAACCCAATGCTGAATAATAAAAAAGGCCGGATAAACCGGCCTTTTTCTTTGTTTTCAACTTTGTTATTTAATGGCTGCTTTCTTGTTTTGGTAGAAAGTTACCTTGTCGTTCATTTTTTTGCGGGAGTAGTAATCGATCAACTGATCGGTCACTCTGCGAAGGTTTGTTTTATCCTGCGCTTTCAACTCGCTTTGTGCAGAGAAAAGATCAAATGCTTTTTGCGAAGCTTCTGCCATCTCATCATATTTCTTGTCGATCTGGGCGTTCAGGTCTTTTCTTTTGTTGGCAGTTGCCGGCGCATTGCCAACCAGTGCACCTCTTGCGTCCTGCAGGTCAAACACCTGGCTGTAAAAATGTTGCGACTGAATGTAAAAACCCAGTGGGTTATCGGTATTCAAGGCCATTGCTTTTTCCAGTGCTGTTTGCAGTTTAGCTTGCCTGGCTGTGTAATCTTCCGGCTTTTTATCCCACACGTAAGTATGGTTAAACTGCTCAATAGCGTAATCAAGCGCTAAGGTTTTGTTGTTCGGGTATTTCTGCAAAAGCTCTTCGTAACGCTTTAATTTGGCTTCCTTGTTATCACCAACGTTTCCAAATTCAAGGCTCAGCCAGTAGTCGTCATCTTTGTACAACTCCTTGCCAATTGCCAGGTATTTGTCGGCGTTTGCCTGGTCGTTTTTCTTTAGGTAGTGCTGCACCAGCAGGGCATACACTTCTTTAAACTCCGGCGTGGAAAGTCTTGCATTTGCCAGCCTTTCAAAATACGGAACGGATGCATCTTCCTGTTTTGCCAGGTAAGCCGCAGAAGCCGTCAGGTTAATCAGTTGTGTATCCAGTGCAGGCGGTGTGTAGGTAGAAAGCGTAAAGCTTTTTGTTTTGATATAATCCTGCACATCCATGGCATTTTTAAAAGCCTTGAAAGCTACATCGTAGCTTTTGTCGTTGTACTTTCTGATGCCTCGGTTGTAATGCATATCAAACAACTGGAAAAGACCAATGTTCTGATCCAGCGTCATGGAAACATTCTTCGGGTCAATCTCCAGTGTTTTTTTATAGGCGTTGAAAGCCTCGTTTGCCGCATCATACGTTAGCGTACCGGCCGAATCGTTCTGTGCGTAATACGTATTGATTTTCGCCTTCCAGTAAAAACCATTGGCATTGTTGGCATTCTTTGGGTCGGCCATAAATTTTTCCAGCTTCTCCTTTGCCTCATCAATCTTTCCTTTCGAAAATTTTTCCTGTACGTCCTTCAGGTCCTGTGCGTAAGTAATCGTTAGTGAAGCAGCACATGCCGCTGTCAAAAAAAGTTTGCGCATTGTTTTACGTTTTTTTAATGTTAAACGGAAGGAGTTGTTGTCTCCTCTCCTTCAGATGTATTTTCGGATGAATTGGTTGTGTCGTTTGTGCTGTCAATGGCAGTTTCTTCGCCCTCAACAATTTCAGCTACCGCTTCTTCTTCCACGTCAAGTTTGGTGATGGCGGCAATTTCATCGCCTTCATCAATCCTGATCAGTTTCACACCCTGTGTTGCTCTTCCCTGCTCGCTGATGTCGGCAACCTTCATGCGAATGGTAACACCGCTTTTGCAGGTAATCATCAGGTCTTCTTTCTCCGTAACATCCAGCACGCCTACTAGCTTACCGGTTTTTTCGGTAACGTTAATGGTTTTTACACCTTTACCGCCACGGTTGGTAATGCGGTACTCGTCAACCGGCGTCCGTTTTCCAAAGCCTTTTTCGCTTACAACCAGAACGGTTTTGTCTTTTTCGGTTTCGGGATTAACACAAATCATACCAACAACCTCTTCCGCATCCGATTCAGCTTCAATTCCCGTTACGCCAATGGCGCCGCGGCCTGTTGCACGAACCTTTATCTCTGGGAAACGAATGGCCCGGCCAGAGTTCACTGCCATCATAATCTCGCAGTTGCCGCTGGTCAGTTTTGCTTCCAGCAACTGGTCGCCTTCCACAATGGTAATGGCATTAACACCGGTGCTGCGCGGACGGCTGAAGTCTGCAAGCGCTGTTTTTTTGATGACGCCTTTTTTCGTGCAAAGCACAATGT
>DATKHJ010000399.1:0-3369 GCA_035510335.1 Flavisolibacter sp.
CCGCCAAAGTCGGCATTGCTAAGCCGTCCGCCGGTAAAATAACAGGTACGCAAAGCGCCAATTTCTTCTTTCTCCAAAATACATTTGGTAGGTATGGGCAGGTCGAGCTTTAGCAGAAAAGGCTTTTCAGCATCCAGCGTATCTACCGATTTGATAGCGTCGTACACTTCGTTAGGTGAGTAGTTGAAAACTTTTTCCGTCCGCACTTCAATGATGGTTTCCTTCTCGTGCTTCAGAAAATGTTCGGCCGGCGCTGCAATTAAAAACGGAACCAGCGGCAACAACAACACGGAAAGCTTATTGGTTTCTTTAATCACCCGGTAGCGCTTTACCAACCTGGCTACCACGTAACCCAGGAAGATAAACGGCACAATAAGACCAATGGCCATTAGAATACAAATAACACCCGAAAGGCCCGGCACATAAATACCAATCAGTAAAAGAAGGGTTGTGATGACCGTTCCCCACAAAGCATACCTCGCCACCTTCATGGTGCCGATGGCAATACCCAGTACAACGGGCAGCAGCCCGAATAACACCCAGCTGTAGTCAACAAGGCCGAGGAAAAGAAACAGGATTCCCGTCCCGATAAAAATAGTGGTCAGCAGTATGGAAAGCCGAAAGCTTTTGTCTTGTAAGATTGCTTTCATTGTTTTGGTTTGGCGTAAGCTACAGCAAGTTCTTTCAACTTCCTTGCGGCATCTTGCGCTTGCTTTCATTGCCGGTGCGGTCAACGGCTGTTACGGCAATGTCCTTTACCGCAAGCTTTGTTTTGCCCGTACCGGGAATGCTTGCCGGAATGGTCAATGTACGGTCGTTGCGGTTTAAGATGGTGTAGCGTTTGTTGTTGCCATAACTGTAGTACACCACCCAGCGAAACACATCGCTTTCTTCTCCATGCCTCCAGCTTATTTGCAGCGTGCTATCGCTTGCTTTTTGAGTAGTAACAGTTAGTGGTGCATCCGGTGCTTCCTTATCCAGCCAGGGCGATGTTGGCACCAGCGCATTGGCTTTGTACGGACCTTCAATCAACGCTTTTTGCATGGGCGGGTTTCGGTACACCTGTCCAATGCTCCAATGAATCACACCTTTGCTCGCCGGCGTTATGCCGCGGTCAACCATAATCTGGTTCATGATCTCTTTTACGTTTGCGGCCGACGAATCGCCAACGTTGATGCCCGGCCACAGGTGGCGGCCCAGCGTGTTTTCATCGCGCCACCAGCCAAGCAGCACCGGGAAGCTGGTAGAAGGTTTTGCAATGGGCCAGTAAAGCTGCGGGGAGAAATAATCGATCCAGCCTTTGTTAAGCCAAAGCTTTGCATCAGCATACAGCACATCATACTGATCGAAGCAGCAAATGCCTTCGGGATAACCCGGCCGCCACATACCAAAAGGACTCAGCCCGAACTTGACATGCTTCTTTTCTTTTTTAATTTGCTTGTACAGGTTTTCAATAAAGGTGTTTACCGCATCGCGGCGCCAGTCGCCCCTGGTTAGTTTTCCACCCGTCGCTTTGTAGGCTGCGTACGAAGCGCTGTCGGGAAAGTCTTCGCCTTTGTTGTATTCGCGGTAGGGATAAAAATAATCGTCGAAGTGAACGCCGTCGATGTCGTAGCGTTTCACAATGTCCATCACCACCGCAGTGGAATGCGCCTTGGTTTCTTCCAGTGAGGGATCGAACCACCAGAAGCCGTCTTTCAAAAACACATTCAAGTGTGGCTTGCGCTTAACAATGGAACTATCGGTAACGGGTCCGCCCACTTTGTGGTGCGACCGGTAAGGGTTGAGCCATACATGCAGCTCCAGTCCGCGGTTGTGGGCTTCGTCAACCCAAAACTGCAGCGGATCGTAAAACGGGTCGGGTGCTTTGCCCTGCGTGCCGGTGAGGTAATAGCTCCAGGGTTCGAGGCTGCTTTGGTACAGCGCATCGGCCTGCGGACGCACCTGGAAGATGACGGCATTGAAATGATGCGCCTGCAAAAAATTAAGCAGGGCAATGGCTTCTTTCTTCTGGCTGTCAACGGGCAGTCCGGGCTTGCTTGGCCAGTTGATGTTGGCAACGGTAGCCACCCAGGCAGCACGAAACTCCCGTTCGGCTTTGATGGGTGTATTGGGTTGCTGCGCAAAACTTTGCAAGGAGAGAAAAAGGGCAACGGCAAGGAAAGAAAGGGGCGAAAGATGTTTCATACGAAGGAGTTGTAAGAGCTGCAAACATACAGGATTGGGTGGTGACACGAAGGGTTGGATGGAGAAGGAAATAATGAATGGGAAAGGGAACAAGAAGCCGGCAACTTTTACCCATTAAACAATTTGACAGTTAATGTAATTGTTGGACCGATACGCTAACAGAATTGTTTTTAAAAGTGGGGTGTGATAATTTTACCGGCATGGAGAAACTGGTTTCTGTTTTAGTGCCTCTGGCATTTGCCATTTTCTTTTTTACGGTTGGTTACTTACTGCTATTTAAAACGCAGTACATGCTTGAACGGGAACGCAAACGAAACAAGCCATCCAAAATAAAATGGTTGGACCTATTTTCGAAAATAAGAGAGGACGCATTAAAGAGCAGTTGGTACTTGGTTTACCTGAAGTTTTTTGGCGTTCTTGCAATTCTCTTCGGGATCCTTTTTGTTTTTGCAACCCATTACAATGCTTTCATAAGGTATAAGTGATTTTTTGCTGTAGCTGTTTGAATGCCCGGATGCGGGAAGCAGCACAGGCATGCCAACACAAGTTCCGTTGGAACGTTTTATGGGTAGATGGAATAAACAATTACGAGGCGTCCCGAAGGGACGCTTTGTGCAACTGTTATTGTATTTGCTACCCACGATTGCTTCCGATGGAAGCGGAACCTACACAATCTCCTTCAACGATTAGACAACACGCCTGGTTGCCCTTGCCGGCATGCCCGCTAACAACTTGCGGCGCCGTTAGCCACGAGTTTGCGTAAACCTACGTGGCAGAAAAAGAACAATTGCGACTGATTGGGCTTGTTGTTTGGGTAGTTGCCGCAATCCCCTCCTTGTTTTTGCCAAAAACACGGACGCAAAGGCCTTCCCCTCTTTGTTTTTCACTAAAAACCCGGATGCGAGGCCCTTCCCCTCATTGTTTTTGGCAAAAACAATGAGGGGAAGGGCAAAAACACGGAGGGAATGACCGAAAACAAGGAGGAAATGGTGAAAAACACTGGTGCGAAAGCCAAAAACACGGAGGCGAAGGCCATTGTTTCCGATGCAAAGGCCTTTGCAAGATTGTTTTTGCGGGAAAATTCCGTGTAGCGAAAAGCCGCAGCAGGGTTGTCAGGAAAGTTTCAACAGTTGGGAGAAAGGGAATTCGGGCTTGGCGCTTTGGTGACGACAGTACGGGCCC
>DATKHJ010000400.1:0-4217 GCA_035510335.1 Flavisolibacter sp.
GTCTTATAATGTTTACCCACCAAACGATAGGCTGCAAATAAACGTTTCATCAATTGCCGTTTCACGATTCACGATTGTCGTTTACAGCCATCCCAATTCCAGTTGAGCCGCTTCCGACATCATGCTCTTGTCCCACGGCGGATCCCAGGTAACCACCACATGCACATCGTTCACGCCTTCAATTTCTCTTACTTTCTGGTCCACTTCAACCGGTAGCGATTGAGCCGCAGGGCAGCTTGGTGCAGTCAGCGTCATGGTGATCTGCACATTGTTGATGGGCAGAACATCGATGCGGTAGATCAAGCCCAGCTCGTAAATACTCACCGGTATCTCCGGATCGAAAACCGTCTGAAGCACTTCCACTACTTTATCTCTTAATACGTCTGTTTCCATAAAATCAATTTACCAATCAGCAAATCCGAAAATGAGAAAATGAAGTTTCTATTCTATCGCTTTTTCTCCTTTGCTAATTTTCAAATTTTCCAATTAGCTCATTTCCTCCTTCAACTTAAAAGCCAACGCATAATTCTTCATTTGCTTCACCATTGACAGCAAACCGTTGGAACGGGTTTGGGCGAGGTGGCTTGTCATGCCGATTTCGTTGATGAAGGCCAGCTTTGCGGCCACAATTTCATCGGGCTTGTGTCCGGACAAAACACGAATCAACATGCTGATCAATCCTTTTACAATTACGGCATCGCTGTCGGCTTTGTAATAAATTTTTCCGTCCCTGTAATCAGCCGCCAGCCATACGGTGGATTGGCAACCGCGTACTTTGTTCTCGTCTTTTTTATGCTCGTCTTCCAGCAGTGGAAGTTTCTTGCCGAGGTCAATGATGTACTCGTATTTATCATCCCAGCTGTCAAACAGCGAGAACTCTTCGACGATCTCTTTTTCCGTTTCTTCTATGGTTACCTGTTCGGCCATGCTTACTTTAAAAGTTTTACGGCTTTGTGCAGCCCTTCTATCAAACGGTCCACTTCTTCCATTGTGTTATACACCGCAAACGAAGCCCTTGTGGTACCGCGAATGCAAAGCCGGTCCATCAGCGGTTGTGCGCAATGGTGCCCCGTGCGAACGGCAATGCCTCTATTGTCTAAAAGAATCCCGATGTCCTGCGGATGCGTGCCTTCAATCACAAAAGAAATTACGCTGATCTTTTGCTTTGCTCTTCCGATAATTCGTAGTCCTTCAATCTGCTCCAACTGTTCGGTAGCATAACGCAGCAAAGCGTTTTCGTGCTGACGAATTTTTTCTTTTCCAATGCCTGCCGTAAACTCCATGGCGGCTTTGAACGCAATGGTATCGGCAATGTTTGGCGTGCCGGCTTCAAACTTGTACGGCAGGTCGTTCCAGGTAATGGTATTGAAAGAAACGTCTTTGATCATTTCGCCACCACCCTGGTAAGGCGGCATCGCTTCTAACAACTCTCTTTTGCCATACAACGCACCAATGCCTGTTGGACCGTATAATTTGTGGGAAGAGAAAACAAAAAAATCGCAGTCTATATCCTGTACATCAATGTCCAGGTGAACAGTTGACTGTGCGCCATCCACCAACACCTTTGCACCAGCGGCATGCGCCTTTTCCGTAATTTCTTTTACGGGGTTGATAGTTCCCAATGCATTTGACACATGCACAACGGAAACGAATTTTGTTTTTGGAGAAAGAAGCTTTTCAAATTCTTCCATTTCCAGTTCGCCATCTTCGTTGATGGGAATGACCTTTAGCACGGCTTTCTTTTCCTGCGCTAAAATGTACCAGGGAACAATGTTGGAGTGGTGCTCCATGTTGGAAATGATGATCTCATCTCCTTCTGTAATATTTTGCCGGCCCCAGGTTTGAGCCACTAAATTGATACCTTCTGTTGTGCCGCTTGTAAAGATGACCTGCTCACGGCTTTCGGCATTGATGAATTCTTTTACCGCGTCTCTTGTGCTTTCAAAAGCGGCTGTTGCCTCTTCGGCCAGCGTGTGAATGCCGCGGTGAATGTTGGCATTGTACCCACTGTAATAACTGATCAATGCATCAATCACCACCTGCGGTTTTTGCGTGGTGGCGGCATTGTCGAAATACACCAATGGCTTGCCTTTCACTTCACGTTCCAACACCGGGAAGTGCTTACGAATCGCCTGTACGTCCAACCCTTTTTCTATATCAATAGCCTCTGTCATCTCGTTCGTATAATTCGTGCAAAAATTGTGTTTAGCTTTCTAAACGCTCAGCAATCAATCCATCAACATAGTTGCGGATAGGCTCAGACTTGATGAACGCCAGGATGTCGATTGCGAAGGCATGCACCAGCAACGACTTTGCTGCTTTCTCACTCACGCCTCTTGAGCGGAGGTAGAACATGGCTTCTTCGTCCAGCTGACCAACGGTACAACCGTGAGAGCATTTTACATCATCAGCATAAATTTCCAGTTGCGGCTTGGTGTTTACCGTTGCGTTATTGGAAAGCAGGATGTTTTTGTTCGACTGAAAGGCATTGATCTTTTGCGCATCGGGCTGCACAAAAATCTTTCCGTTGAAGATGGCTGTTGCGTTATCGTCAACAATGCCTTTGTATAATTCGTTGCTTAACAGGTGCGGCTTGCGGTTGTCAACTATGGTGTGGTTATCTACATGCGTAGCGCCTTTTAAGAAATACAAACCGTAAAGGTTTGCCTCGCTGCGCTCCGATTCCATCACCATGTTCAGGTTGTTGCGCACAATGCCACCATTTAAAGAAATGGTAACCGCGGTAACAACGCTTTTTCCCAACTGGCGGAAATGCGTGGTGCTTACCTGGCTGCTTTGCGTGGCATCGTTCTGAATTTTGTAGTAATCAACAACGGCATCTTCTTCCACCACTACTTCCATTACCTGGTTGGTAAAGCTTTCGGCCATGCCAACGGTAACGTAGGTTTCTGCCATCTGCACCTGTGCATTCTCACTCACATACACCAGCGTTCTGGGTTGGGAAAGAATGTTGGCAGAACGGGCATCGGTAATGTTGTAGATGTAAACAGGATGCTCAATGATTTGCCCACGCTTTACATGCACAAACACGCCTTCTGCAACAAATGCTGTGTTGAGGGCATGAATACCATCTTTAATGTAGCCGCTGCTATGGCCTAGGTGCGCTAACACCAGGGCTTTGTGCTCACCTTTTGTGGCTTCTTCCAGGCTTTGCACCAGCAAGTGTTGCGAACGTATGGTGGAGAGTGAAGCCACGTAAATGCCGTTGACAAAAACCAGTTCGTTGGCGGCTTCATAACCGGGCAGGCGAACGGCATCAAAATCAATTGCCGTGAAGGAGATAGAAGCTTCATTGGCGGTAACTGCATACTCCTTGTTGAAAGCGCTGCCAATGCGGGTGTATTTCCACTCTTCGTGCTTTACCGTGGGAATGCCCAATTTATTAAACGCATCAAATGCAGTTTGCTCAACAGGCGTTAACACGCTGCTGCCGTTGCTTGCCTGCATCTGATTGTACTTCGCTTTGATTGTGTCGAGTGTGTTCATGTCTAAATTTTTAGCCTTTCTCAGACCTATGAGGTTTTAAAAACCTCATAGGTCTCTTAGGCCTTTCTCCAATTTATGCTTCCAGTTCTGCGTCCACTTCTGCCTTAATAAAATCGTAACCCCGCTCTTCCAACTCCAGCGCCAGCTCTTTGGTACCCGATTTTACAATTCGTCCTTTATACAATACGTGTACAAAATCAGGAACGATATAATCCAGCAAACGCTGGTAGTGTGTTACCACCAACACTGCGTTGTCTTTGTTACGTAGCTTGTTTACGCCGTTGGCAACAATGCGAATGGCATCAATGTCCAAACCCGAATCCGTTTCATCCAGGATAGCCAGCTTTGGTTCCAGCATCGCCATCTGGAAGATTTCGTTGCGTTTCTTTTCACCACCGGAAAAACCTTCGTTGAGTGAACGGCTCAGCAATGATTGGTTGATTTCCACCATTGCCATTTTTTCCTTCATCAGCTTCAGAAACTGCACGGCATCGTACGGCTCTTGTCCGCGGTACTTGCGCACCTCGTTTACCGCCGTTTTAATGAAGTTGGTGGTGGTCAGCCCCGGAATTTCAATGGGGTATTGAAAGGCAAGAAAGATGCCTTCGCCGGCTCTTGCCTCCGGCGACAGGTCCAGCAGGTCTTTGCCCATGAACTCCACCGAACCATCGAGCACTTCGTAGTTTTCGCGGCCGGCCAAAACAGAAGCC
>DATKHJ010000401.1:0-4080 GCA_035510335.1 Flavisolibacter sp.
GGCATTGCCTGTGCACTGGTGCATAACCCGCAACTGATTGTGCTGGATGAACCGACCAACGGCCTCGATCCGCAGGGCATTGCCGATATACGCAACCTTATTTTAGCCTTGAGCAGAAACGAAGGAAAAACGGTGTTTGTATCGTCGCACCTGCTCAGCGAAATGGAATTGATTGCCGACAGCATGCTCATTATTGACAGGGGCAAAAAAGTAGCCGAAGGGAAAGTGAGTGAATTGCTTAACCCAGCCGACACACTGGTGGCATTAGAAACCGACAACGATGAGCGAACAAGGGATTTTTTGCTTGCTACCCGGTGGAGTCGCCATTTGCAAAACCGAAAGGAGCTGCTCTTAAAAATGCATCGCTCCGAAGTACCGCAGTTAAACGAAAGCCTGGTGCAGCAAGGCATACAGGTTTATACGCTTCGGGCCAAGCACTCGCTGGAAGATTATTTTTTATCACTCACCACACCCAATCAACATGTGGACGCTTACAAGGCTTGAACTCTATAAGATCTTTAAAAAACCACGTACTTATATTGCCTTTGCGGCAATTGGCCTTATCATTCTGCTAATTCAGCTGGCCATGTACGCCGATGGCGAGAATTACCTCGAGTTCATGCTGCAAAACCTGAACACGGCTTTTGATATTGAAGGCAAAAAGCTGAACGGCTATTTTATTTTCTTTCTTATTCTGCACACACTGCTGGTGCATGTGCCCCTGCTCATTTGTTTGGTGGCCGGCGATGTGGTAGCCGGTGAAGCCAACATGGGAACGCTGCGACTGCTGGTAACAAAACCCGTAAGCCGCACAAAGCTGATGCTGAGTAAATTTTTTGCATCGGCCATTTATACTTTGGCGCTGCTCACTTTTATGGCCGTAATGGGGCTACTTGGATCGGTAGCCATTTTTGGCGTTAGTGATTTAATGGTACAGAAAAGTGACATGTTTATTTTGCTTGACAGCAAAGATGTGTTGTGGCGCTACGCAGCAGCTTACGGCTTTGCGGCGCTTTCCATGATTACCGTGGCCGCTATTGCCTTCCTGTTTTCGGTGTTTGCCGACAACAGCATCGGGCCCATTGTTGCCGCCATGAGCGTGGTGATTGTGATGACGATTTTAACCACCATGGACATTCCTATTTTCAATATGCTGAAACCTTTTTTGTTCACCAATCACATGCTTAACTGGAAGGGCTTTTTCGACAATCCCGTTGACCTGCAGGAAGTGTTAAAATCAGCAGGCATTCTGGTGACGCACATTGTTCTCTTTGTTTCTTTAGCGGTATATTTCTTTCGGAAAAAAGACATCTTATCATAAACGATTTTCTATGCGAAAGCTTTTTCTTCTTTCAACCCTTTTGTTTGCGCTGAACGTAGTGGCACAGGAAGACCCGGTGCTGCAAAAAGTAAAAGCAAAAATCGACAAGGTTACCGATTACGAAGCCTCCGGCAAGATGAAGCTGGATGTATCGTTCATTAATGCACCGGAGTCGGATGTAACCATCTATTTTAAAAAGCCCAACAAGTTTAAGGTAAAGAAGAGCGGCGGCATTTCCATTCTGCCCAAAGGCGGTGTGAGTGTGAACATGGCCACGCTGCTACCAAACACGGCGTATCAAACGGTTCCTGCTGGAAAAAGCGTCGTTGATGGTATGGAAACAACCGTGTTGAAACTTATTCCGCTTGATGAAGCCAGTGATGTGGTGTTATCGACCTTGCATGTTGATGAAAAAGCGGCGGTCATTCGCAAAGCCATTGTCACCACAAAGGAAAGTGGCACCTACGAAGTGCAGATGACCTACGGCAAATACATTGCCTGGGGCCTGCCCGATAAAGTGACGTTTTCGTTCAACACCAAAGACTACAAACTGCCAAAGGGCATTACGTTTGAGTACGAGAAAGGCGGTGAGAAAAAGGCAGAGGATAAGACAAAGGGCAAGAAAGGAATGGTGACGATTACGTATAGCAGTTATAAGATTAATAAAGGGGTGGATGAGAAGAATTTTTTGTAACAGCTTAACTTAAGCAACGTTTTGAATGCAAGGCTTGTCATCTTACTGGAATCAAAAATATATCGCCATGAGGTTCAGGATATTTTTAGCCTTTTCTGTGCTCTTGCTTTTTTCGTGTAAGAAAGAAGGTCAGGCGTTTGAAAATGAAGGGCTGCATGGCAAATGGCGCCTCACTGAGAGGTTTGATGGATATGGTAACGGCGGTGGTTTTAAATGGCATAAAGTTGCCTTTGATAATTCTCATTCTCTGGAATTTACAGCCAGCAAATCATATACAAAACGCGAAAATATTAGTGGAAGTTTTCAGGAATGTACCGGAACATACCAGCATCTGCCTGATAATACACTTGAAATCAATTCAAACTGCCAAACCATTACAGAAAGAGCAAAAATAAGTGAGCTAACAAGTAAAAAACTGATCATTGACAGACAGGGTAGAGAAGGCATAATCAGGTATCAATATACCCCTGAGCGATAAACATCTCTGTTGCTAAAGTTAGCGTCCTCACCAACGGCTTTAAGTCGTAAAAAAATGTAAGCTCCTTTGAAAATTAATTCTCTGTTGGCGAGTACCTTAACAGTAGCAATCACTAAACAAACCTAGTCAAAAACGTTACTCCTCAATCCTTTCATCCTCCACATTCCTTAACACTTCCGCGGTGATCTTCCGCAACGGGTTCCTGGTTCGTTCTTCGTATTCGCCCCGGCGGTTAATAATATCAATGCATTCAAAAACAGCGGTAGTAAAAGAAGTATGATCGGCAATATTTTTCCCGGCAATATCAAACGCCGTTCCGTGGTCGGGAGAGGTGCGGACAAACTTTAAACCCGCCGTATAATTCACGCCTTCGCCGGCGGCAATGGTTTTAAAAGGTACCAGTCCCTGGTCGTGGTACATGGCCAGCACCGCATCAAACTTTGTGTAATGGGCCCGTGCAAAAAAACCATCGGCACTGAACGGACCGTAAGCCAGCATTTTGTTCTTCGCTTCTTTAATGGCTGGCGCAATAATGGTTTCTTCTTCCTTGCCAATCAGCCCTTCGTCGCCGGCGTGAGGGTTCAGTCCCAGTACGGCAATCTTTGGCTTGTCAATGCCAAAATCACGGCGCAGGCTTTGGTTCAGCAGGTGCAGTTTAGAAACAATCATTTCCTTCGTAATGGTTTGCGCCACTTCTTTAAGGGGCAGGTGCTCGGTAACCAAGGCTACACGAAGGTTTTGATCGTACAGCAGCATCAGTACATCTTTGGCGCCTTCAATGTTTTTTAAAAATGGCGTGTGGCCGGTGTACGAAAATTCTTCGCACTGTACGTTTTTTTTATGAATAGGGGCGGTTACCAACCCTTGTATGTGTCCCGCCTTCAGGGCTTCGGCCGCCATCAGCAACGATTTCACGGCATACTTACCACCGGCTTCGTTTAGTTGCCCCGGAGCAATAGCCACTTCATCTTCCCAGCAATGAATCAGGTTTACCTGCTTCGGACGGATCTGCGAAAAATCCTTTACCGTCTGGTAATTAAAATGACTGTCCGGAATGGCCTTGCGGTAGAAATTGAGCAGCTTATTGGAAGCAAACAACACCGGCGTGCAATGGTCAAGCAGGCGGTGGTCTGCAAATGTTTTGATGATCACTTCCGTGCCAATGCCGTTAATGTCGCCACAGGTAATGCCGATAACAGGTTTCGTTGTATTCATAATCGGCCGTAAATGTAACAAATACAGGGCATTGGTACACGGTGCAGCGGGAGTTCCGGCTGTCAGGGCAACGGCTGTGTATAGCTATTCCATTTCTCCAGGAAATGGAATAGCTTATGAAACCGTTTATCGCCGTATCAGTTTCCGCGTTAGCAGTTTGCCTTTGTACTGCACCTGCAAAATGTAAATACCGCTCGTCAGGTCGTTGGTACCATCAAGGTTAATGTTGTTGATGCCCTCCCGCACAGGAATGCTTTTCCGGCGCAACTGCTGGCCGCTGGCGTGCAGCAGCGAAACTTCCAGCGTGCCTGCTTCGCCAATGATCGCATCAAACGAAAACGTTTTGGTAAACGGATTTACAACGTTCTGAAC
>DATKHJ010000402.1:0-45889 GCA_035510335.1 Flavisolibacter sp.
CTTCGGCAGCATATTGCGCAATATCCTGTTGCTGTCCCGACATTTCTGCGAAGCGCTGCAACACGCCTAAAAAGTAATAGTAGTAGGCAGTTGCAATCAATTGCGGATCGGTTCTGCGGGACGAGTCTTTGCTGTGAATCAGCTCCGGTGATTCGGGCGGCACACACCAATCCCCGTAACTGTCTTTGGTAACGATAAAATCCTTTGTCATGTACTTTCCCTTCATGTACATCATCCACTTCTTCATTGTGGGGTAATGCTTCACAATGGGCCCTTTATCGCCAAACTGGCGATGCAACATATCGGCAATGGTGAGATAAGCTCCCGGCCAGGTCATGTTGTCTTTGTAATAAAACCAAAAACTCGGCGCTACATCCGGAATGCTGCCTTCCGGCGTTTGTGCATCACGAATATCATCCAGCCATTTTGCGTACAGTCTTGCGTTGTTGAACAAAAAACTCTCGCCATAAGCACCCATGGTTCTGTCGCCTAACCACGGTTGTCTTTCGTTGCGTTGCGGACAATCTACCGGCATGCCTTTGTAATTGCTAAGAATGCCCCAGTACGCATTTTTGTGAATAGCGTTGATGGTGGCATTGGAGGTTTGTAATGTTCCGATGGTTTGCATCTCATCGTACACCACTTCGCCAATAAAATCATCTGTTTTTGGTGTGCCCGGGTAGCCTGTTACTTCTACGTAGCGGAAGCCATGGTACACAAAACTTGGCGACCAGCTCTCAATGCCTTCACCTTTCACCGTGTACACATCGGTAACAATGGCGTCACGCAGGTTTGCCATGTATAGTTCGCCATTGGCCTGCAGGCTTTCCGCGAAACGAAGCTGCACCTTCTGCCCTCTTTTCCCGCTCACATTCATCTTAATCCAGCCGGCCATGTTCTGACCCATGTCGAGAATGTATTTTGCGGGACTGAGTTGTTTAATGGAAACCGGTTTTATTCTCTCCATCACTTTCATGTTGCCGTTGAGTTGCGCAGTAATTTTTCCACCCGGCGCTTTTACCAGTTCTCCCTTCAACCACTTTGCATCTTTAAAGCCTGCGCTGTTCCACCCGGTTAATTCTTTGGTGGCATCGTATTCTTCACCGTCGTATTCGTTGTTGGTTCGAATGGGTCCGTCGGCCGTTACCTTCCATGTGGCATCAGTGCCAACAGTTTGTTTTGTTCCATCCGTGTATTCAATTTCCAGTTGCAGCAACATTTTTGGAAAGCCGAACGTGTGCCATTTTTGTGGCTTGAAGTTTTGCCTCATGGCAAAAAAACGTCCGTTGCCCAACACGGTTGCAATGGCGTTTTTTCCCTGGCGCAAGTGTTTGGTTACGTCGAAGGTGTTGTACAAAACAGTTTTGCTGTAATCAGTTGGTGCCGGCGCTAATACCTGGTCGCCGATCTTTTGCCCATTGATATAGAGTTCATATAAACCAAGCCCGGAGATGTAAACGGTTGCTTGTTTGATTTGTTTTGGCGCCGCTATTTCCTTTCTGAAATAGCGGGCGGAAAGCCGTGCAAACTTGCTGACGCTGTCCCAGGGAAATGCCCTGTCCTGGCCAATCCATTTTGCTTTCCAGTCAGCAGCATTCAGTAGCCCGATTGAAAACATTGCCACATCACTCCATTGCTCCTCACCATTGGCCGCCCACACTTTTACTTTCCAAAAACCTTGCTGGCGGCTTTTCAAGGCTTTGCCTGCATAAGTCACCAGGTGCGATTGGCCGGATGCAATTTTACCAGAGTTCCAGAGATCACCTTCGCCCCTGTCCAACAGCGCCTTTGACGATGCCACCAGGATTTGATAGGCCCGTTGCTTCATGCCTTTTTCTTCTGTATGCGACTGCCAGCTAAAGCGAGGGGCTGTTACATCGATGCCGATCGGATTGGTCAGCATCTCGCAGCGAAGATTGTTGACGGACATCACATCAAATGCAAACGCTTTTGAAAAGGCCAAAAGCGAAACGCAAAGAATGATATGGTGAAGGATTCGTTTCATTTTACCGTTGTTGAGTCGTTTCGGAAATCGAAATACAAGGTCATGTGAAGGGCACGGGTCGGGTCTTTTTCATAGTCGTACAAGATATTCTTCATCCCCATTGGACCTGTTGTTTCTGCCCGTTGCGTTTTGCTGCCGATACTGGGAATTCCCTGCATAAACGAAAGATCGCCACCAGGGAAGTAAGGCTCGTAATTGTGCCACTGGTCGGTTTTCCAGGCCGGCGTAAACAGGCGGAAAAACAAGTCTTCATTGTCCGTATAAACCGTAAATGGTTGCGTTGTGGTCATAAACTTGCACCAGTACATGTTACTGTGGTAACCTTTAAACTCGGGATAGTTCCACTGCTCGCCTGTTTCGGTGTTGTTGTAGTCTTTTTTCCAGACGCCAAACTGATTCCCCTTCATCCGGTTTTTCCAAACCCGGTAGGGTCCATTGCCCATGTATTCAACGCCTTTCATTTCTGATTCGGGGAACGAAAAATTCACACCGTTAAACCAGGTGAAATATTCAGCAGGGAAATAGCGCACCTGCATTTGCACAAGCCCTGACGGGTAGATTTTCCATTGCAAGGTATTGTAGCTTTTCTTCCGGTCGAAGGTGGAAGCAATGATCAATGTGTCGTTGTCGTAGCGATGTGTAAAGCCGGCGAAATTGTTTACTGCTTCCTGTACAACAGGGCCATTAGTCAGTGAAATATTCCCCTTGCTGTTGGCAACAGTTTGTAACAGACCTTTTGTTTTATGAATGGAAAGCAACACGCCGTTCGCAGAAATTTGATAGAGAGAATCCTGTTCACGCAGAACTGGTTTGCCAAGAGTTGCTGTTTGTTTCAACAATTTATCGGCTATAGCTGTTGGCCGCGTAATGGGAAAACTCCAGGTAAAGATTTCTTTTCCATCAGGACCAAACGCCGTCACATACAAGGCATCGTAACGCTGCCAGTTTTGTGGCAACTGCATTTTCAAAACACCTTTTTCACCGGGCTTTACCGATGGAGAAGGCATAATCCCTTTTAAATTGGTAGCAGAGGGATTCTGCAAACTTTTTAACTCCCAGGTAAAACGACATTGCGAAAGACTGGTAAAATGGTAACGGTTCTCAATGTTGAAGGAGCCATCGAAACCATCGGCAATCAATCTTCGTTCAAAATAGACTGGGCTCCACACTTCTTTGATGGTGTAATAGCTTCCTTCTTTTTGGTAGTAAGGTCCAACAATGCCATCGGCACCCCTATGCTTGTCGGTATCCAGCGAATCATTTAAATCTTTTCGCACCACTGCCTGGTCCTGGAAATCCCATAAAAAGCCACCGGCGCTTTGCGGGTTGTGCCACATTTTTTGCCAGTAATCTTCCAGTCCGGCACCATGACCGCCATCATACTGCCCGTGTAAAAATTCGGTTGGCATGACGATCTCTTTCCCATTGTCGTAGTTGCCAATGCCATAATTGTATTCGCGGTAATGCTGCGTATCAAAGCCACCAAACAACTGCCAGGGATGTACCACCGGACGTTTTTGTATATCGTATTTGGTAAAGAGATGATCAAGTTCAACATTGTGGCCGCCTTCGTTGCCATTTGCCCAAAAAATAATCGAGGGATGGTTCACATCATGATCGATCATTTCTTTCAGCAGCTTTGTGCCGGTAGGTGTATCGTAGTATCCATGCCATCCAGCGAGCTCATTCATCACAAACAAGCCCAGCGAATCACAGGCATCAAGAAAATGATCATCCGGCGGATAATGTGCCATGCGAACGGCGTTCATGTTCATGTCTTTCATCAGCAGCACATCGTTGATGCTTATTTGTTTGTTGGTAGTTCGTCCGCTTTGCGGATGAAAAGAATGGCGGTTGACGCCTTTCATTTTTACTTTCACGCCGTTGACGTAAATGCCATCCCGCTGCTTGACTTTTACTGTGCGAAAGCCGATGTTTTTGGAAACAGCATGAACAGCTTTTCCATTTTTATACAACGTAAAAACAGCTTTGTACAAAGTAGGCGTTTCCGGCGACCACAGCTTAGGCGAAATGAGTTTTGAAGAAAGCCGTGTAACAGGCGAGATAATACTTGTTGTAACAGCATTACCAACTTTTGCCCCGGAAGAAGTGAAAAGCTGGAGAACAAGTTTGTCGCCTCCGGCGGTCTTCACATCGGCCATCAACTGGCCCGATGCTTTGGCATCAACAGCAACCTGCGTAATGTGTTCTGCTGGCATCGCTTCCAGATAAACCGGACGAAAAATGCCACCAAAGATCCAGTAATCGGCTTTTCGTTCCGCTTCGTTGACGGATTGGTTCGCGGAATGTTTTGAAACAGTGACTTCCAATAAATTTTTGCCACCGTATCTAAGCAACTTGGTTACATCATATTTAAAAGCATAAAACGCTCCTTGGTGAATTTCTCCCGCCGGCTGCCCGTTAACTTTTACTTCAGCGTCGGTCATTACACCTTCAAAAACGAGGTTGATTGTTTTGTTCTTCCAAGACGGGTTTACCGTAAACTCATACTTGTACAAACCTTTTTCTTTTCCGCGAACACTGTCTTTTGCAAAGCCGTAATCGTATTTACCAAAGCCCTGCAACTCCCAGCAGGAAGGCACCGGAATGGTGGTCCACTTGCCGGAGTTCATGCCGGCGGTACAGTAAAACTGCCAGTCAACGGTATTATCGCTGCCGGTACCGGAGAGGTATTTGATTTCGGTTTGCTGGGCTGAGAGTTGAAAAGAGAAAAGAAGACAAAAGAGAAAAGACAAATGCCGAATAGACTTGTTGCCGTACAAGAGTGCGACGCAACGGAAGCTTAATGGATATTGCTGCTGCCCGTTACCAAAAAAGAAAAAATCCTTTTTGCCTTGCTGTTTATTCACGTATCGAAACCCTGCTCTCAAATCTTAATTGGATGTTTTAAATGAAGTAATGTAATACACCGCTTTGGGGTCCCTCCCGCCGGCATTTGGCAAGTCGTACGACTGATCGGTTGGCGTATCAGCATCGGGAAAACGGCGGGTGTGACCGGTGCGGAAAACAACCCGGTCAATACTGGCCAGTGGCTGGAAGAACAGACCTGGCGCCAGTTGTTTGCCGTTTACCGTGGTGTAATAAAAACGTGTTTCGGTGTTCAATTCGACGCGAATGTTATACGTTTCGCCGGCGTTGTACTTCATCAGCGAACGGTTGCGATAACCGGCTTTGGTAATGAAGTTGCCTGCCGAATCGAACGACAACCGCACACCCGGCGTGCCTTTGGCATCGGTGAATTCAATATCGAGCCAGCCAGTTGCTTGCTGCGGTGTGAGGGTAAATTCTGCAACGAGTTTTTTGGAAGAAGGAACAACCCGTTCTGCCTTTGCATATTCAAACGGATCCCAATCCTGCAAGGCAAGCGCCTTTGTGCCGTTGCTCAACCTTTCAATACTAACAGGCGTCCACAAGCCGCTGTAATAATTCCAAAGGGCCAATTCTTTTCCATCGGGCATCTGGTTGAAAACTTCAGCTGCATGCTGCGTAACCTTATCAACAACCGGCACCGGAATTTTCGACACCCACATGTCTTCTTTGTTCATACTGTAGGTCACCCACATGGCGCCATCGGGCGGTGTGACATTGCCTTCTTCAATACCGCGAACATACTGCGGTCCGTACGATTTGTAAGCGCCGCCGTAACGCATGGATGTGATCTCGCCATTCACCAAAAGCAGGTTGTGATAATTCAATCCATCATTGCTAAGGGATAGCGCCAGCGGCCAGCGAAACTCCGATGGATTGTACACCGTTGCAAACTTGCCATCGCTTAATTTCTGTCCCCATATCTTGGCATTGCTGTTCACAAATTTTGGTGCACGAACCGCGTTGTATTGCCATGTTTTCCCATTATTGGCACTCATGGATGTCAAGGCATTTTTCCAAAGGCCCACTACCCTTCCATCGTTCAGGTGATAATAACTAAAAGCCTTGTATTCTTTTTTCAGCGGAATCAGTTCATCATCCCTGTCGGCTTCTTCCACCCACTGCATCATCATCAGCGGGGTTGCCAGCAACTCGCTGCAGGCCTCCACAAAACCCTTGTCCTTGCTTGCCGTGTAAAATGGGTACGCCGATTTCTTCTGATCCCAGCTTTTGTTGTACCGAATAAAATAGATGGGTCCAAAGCTTCCGTCTTTGTTAATTTCCCGCACAACACGGCCAATGCCTTTTCCATCGTTCGGATCATCGCCTTTCCCCATCACAATACCGTAATAAGCCAGCGTGAGCAGCCGGTTCTTTTTCGAAATAAAAAAGCCCATGCGCTGGTGGTTCACCGCATACAAATCTTTGGCTACTTCTGCACGGCCTTCTTTTTTTGTGCCGTCCGGAAGCCTATACGGAGGAAATAACACAACCGCATTGCCCCAGCTATAACCTTCTTTCGATGTTTGCAAAAATGTTTGCCCGGGCGGCTCGTGTTCGCCAACAGGATTGCTTAAAAACTGCAGGTAAAACTGGTTGTTCCAGTAGGCCAGCATGGGCGCATGGTTGTAGGTCCAGCTTACGCCGCCGGCCCACTCCGGGTGCTGCCGGTTGGCCCGAAAGGTTTGAATATTGTGCACACCAACAACCGGCGAAAGTTGCCCGTGGTGGTAATCCACGTTCGACAGCGTGGCACCTGTATAACGAACCGTGTCCTGCGCCTGCAAAACATTCGCAACCAAAATCAGCATACCAAAAATCGATCGAATCTTCATTTCACTTTTTCTTTTTATGAACCAGAAGCCAGTGCTACTATTGGGCTTCGCTTGCGTTGCACTCTTGTACGCTTTGTAATTCTATTCGGCACTTGGGTCACGAAGAACACGAAGGGTACACAAAGAGCACAAAGCGTTGTGGCCGTTGTGTATTCGTTGTGTTCTTTGTGGTCCAATCATCGTAAACCCACCCCAGGTCGTTTCAACAAAATCATTCTTCCATTTTGCCCCTCCAGGGAGGGGATGGTCGTTTTAGTTCAATCATTGCAACGTTAACCTTCAAGCACATCCCCTCCCTGGAGGGGCGGCCTAACCCAAGGTTACTATTGAGTTAACCGGGGTGGGTCTACGCATTATTGCTTTCCAACTTTCACTTCGTCAATGAGCCTCTTCAACTCTTTTTTCTTTACCTGAAATATCGTCCCGTGTTTATGCCCTTGCGGCAGGCTCACTTCTTTCGTCGCATCGGTAAACGTCAGAAAATCCTTTGTCTTCATTGCACCATAAATTTTATCCCGGTACTGATCGTAATAAATCAAATAATCATCACCCACTTTTGTCACTGTCGGCCCTTCAGTAAATAACGGCGAGAAAGGTTCAGATACTTTTGAGTACGGCCCTAAAGGATGCGATGCAAACGCCACTTTAATATTCCGGTTCGGACGGGTATTGTCTTTCAGCACCAGTACATAATCATCTTTGCCCCGCTTTACAATTACGCAGTCAATCACGCTAAAGCCTGGGTCCAGGAACAGCTTTGTTTCGCTGAAGGTTTGAAAGTCCTTCGTGGTGACATAATACATCCGGTGATTGTTGTATTCATCCTCCTGCCCCTTTTCAAAACGAAACGGAACAGTGGATGCCCAGATAATGATAAACTGCTCCCTTTCATCATCGTAAAACAGTTCAGGCGCCCACACATTGACCGTTGTGGGTTCGTGCTGCATTACCGGAACCGTTTTCTGTTCGCTCCAGTGGACAAGGTCTTTTGAACTGGCATAACCAAATGTTTTCGTTCCTTTCCAGGCAGAGGTAAAAACAAGATGATAGTTTCCATCGGGCCCTTGCACAATCGATGGGTCACGCATTACATTGCTGTCAACTTTTGGCCGCAGCAAGACCGTATCCAAATCAGTCCACTTGTAACCGTCATAGCTGTAAGCCAGCCGCAAACCATCTGTTGCTGGTTCGCGAAAAGTAGAGAACAAATAGGCCTTTTGGCTACAAGAAGAAACCGTAATCCAACACACCAGTATGAAAAGAATTTTTCGCATCCGTCTTAACTCCCCTGCTTTTTATTTTGAACTTTCTAAAATCAGCACCCAGTCGTTACCATCTTTTGTTTCTCCCGGCGGGTCAAAATTTTGCACGCCTTTGTTCGCAAAACTGCCAATGGCTTGCCGGCTTCCATCTATTGGGCTAAACCAGGTTGCCTTTAAGTTCTCCCCTTTAATCTTACCCATGTTTACCGCAAATGGACGACCGGTGTAGTTGTAGATGAAAGCGTAATCAGCTCCACGGGTTGCTGCTATGTAATTGTACTTTTCGCCTTCTTCACCTGCAATTAGTGATTGGTCCGGTACCCGGTCGAAGTAAGGCTTCGATAACATTAACTCCTTTACGTACTTCATCTGCCTTGCGCCTTCATCATTGATGGCATCATTCCAATATTTTTTAGAGCCATAAGCACTGCCTTTGTCTGTTGGCTTGTGCATTTGCATCACGCTGTTGTGGCCGTAGGTATGTCCCGCCCCACCGGCAAACACCGCCCAGTAAGCATACCTGCGCATATCATGCGCCTGCCAGTAAGGTTTGGTTGTGTCGTGCAAGCCATAGGGAATTAATTCATACGAAGGCTCACCATCGAACGAAGGTTTGGTTGGCGTTAGGTTGTAATCGATGTACAGGAATTTGTAATTGTCCGGACCAAACCGATGCTCGGCTTTTGATGTGTCCAGCTCATAACTACGGTGGCCCGACTGAAACATGTTGAAATCAAGCCAGGATTCGTTGTGAAACCATTGCGACGATGTAGTTCTTCCGAACGGATGAAACGTAATCAAATGGTTAGGATCAGCTTTTCTTAATGCTTCTCCCATGATGTTCCATGTTGCCAACGAATCCGTGCCTTTTGTATCGCCGCCATTCA
Organism: Flavisolibacter sp.; assembly: GCA_035510335.1. Taxonomy (GTDB): domain Bacteria; phylum Bacteroidota; class Bacteroidia; order Chitinophagales; family Chitinophagaceae; genus Flavisolibacter. The sequence continues at coordinate 8,879 of DATKHJ010000402.1, forward strand.
GCCAAACAATATTCCATTTGTTCTTGTAACGGTTGGCCAGCCACTCAGCATACAGCCGTCCTTCTTCCCTGCTCACCCAGCCATTTTTTACATTGGTTCCCCAGATCGGCACCATCGCCATGTACAAGTTTCGCTTGGCCGCCTCGTCAACAATATAGTCCACATGATCCCAATAATCGTATTGAGTGGTATCGGAGAAAGAAGCCCCTTCGGTTGTTAGCGGTTTTGCCACGTTTTTATTGATCAACGCAGAATTGCCGTAAACATTTGCAGCCGTTACCGTGTGCAAAACCATTACCTGAATAACGTTGTATCCTTTTTGCTTGCGGTCTTCCAAATAAGTTTTTGCTTCTTCCCTGTTTAGCTTCGAAAACAGCAACCAACCGGTATCGCCCAGCCAAAAAAAAGGCTGCCCTTTTTCATTGGTAAAAAATCGCTTGTTGGAAGAAATGAGCAGCTTTTTTTGCGCACAAGCTGCTAGGCCTGCCACCACAAAAAAGCAGAAAATTAAATAGAACTTATTTCTGAATACTGGTTTCATTGCGTACTGAATTTTGAATTGAACTCACCCACAAAACGGCCGGACTATATTGTGGCCTTACTGAGAATGTTCGCCCACCATCAATATTTTCCTCGTCCGTTAAACTGCCTGTCTGCGGACTGATATAACGAAGACGATATTTACCCGCAGCCAGCGGCAGTTGAATCATTTCTTTATTGTTGGTATAGATGATGTAACCATTGTCGCTTTTCATCATCCATTGTCCCTTTGCATCGTTGTTATAAACTGGCTTCATCGTGGAAACTGCAGCTAGAAAGTTTTTCTCCAACAACGGAAGCACCGGCATGGACCCACCTGCCATCAGTACGGCCCAGCCAAAACCATCGTAATTATCGCCGGAATAGGTAACCGCTTTTGTTGGATATTTCTGCCGGTATTCACTCACGGCACGATAGACTTGTTCAAAGGAAGTTTTCTTCGGTTTCAACAATCGTGCATGCTGGCGTGGCGCCAGGTTTTGTCCACCTTTTGGTTCGTAAGCCGTTCCGTTTTCCTGGTAATGCCAGTAGCGAATATCAATCAGGTCAACCACCGCTGCTCTTGCAGGGTCAGCAAGAATAGCATCCTGCACATCTTTTGTAGCACTTAGCCCAATGATTTGCTTCTGCCCGTTGTCTTTTTCCCAGGCCTTTATCACATCCAGCCAAAACTGCATGAAGTGCAGTGGGCCGGTGAATTCGGCACTGGTCAATTGAACAACACTGCCATTATTTTTAAAATTGTCAAGGCATTTACGGATATAAGCCGTGTGCAGTTTTTTTCGAACCGGATTGGTCAGATCATAAAACTGCTCAGCATAAAAAATGCGTTTGTCACCGGCATAGTTTACCGGCTCAACAAAACCTGTGTTGTTGATGTTGTTAGCCGTACGCCAGGGAAAATCGGCGTAGTGTGCACCGGCTTCAATAATGTTGTGCTGGAAATAATTCTGGTGCACCAGCACCAATGATTTTTGATCGGCCAGGTCAGCAAATTTTTGCAAACGTTTCCAGTACCAATCATTGTACTTGGTAAGATCGTATTTGCTCAATCCATCCCATGCCGTGTCTTTGCCGCTGCGGGCAAAGGGCAATTCGTAAAACGGCGCCCATACTTCGCCATCCATGCGGCGAATGCGTTGATGATCATCTCTTCTTCTCTCGTACCACAAACCATAATTGTGTTCAAGCGCAAGCGTGTTGCTTTTTTGCATCGCATCGGTCAAACTATCCAAATCATCCGTCAACCCTTTTCCTGTTCTTCCCGGAACGTAACGGGTGATGTGTGGTTTTGCTTTGGGAAGGTCGGTTGGAAGAATGCCACCGCTCCACCATTGCACATCCTGACGTCTTCCTGTAACAAGATTATTTCCTTTCACCAACCAGCCGTTGTGCACACGAAGAGGCTGCGCAACAGTTGACATTGAATTCTGTCTTATTCCAATTTCATCAATTGTTTTTGCACGGCTGGCATTGGTTGTAACTATGTTTTTTGTTGTAACCGAATCAATCCAATCAACAAGTGTCAGCACTGGTTCGGTTGCTTTTTTAGTCAGCGTCATTGCTACATCTACCGGCGGACTGCTGGATGCCTCCGTATCCATCGGAAGAATGTAGGCCCGTTGCATCACTGCATCACCAAGCCTTTCTTTTAACTGTGCGTAGTATAAACTGCGGGGTTGAATCTGTTCGTTTGAACTTTCCCAATATCCATTACCGGAAAACTGCGCCCAGGAGCCAAACGAATAATTGTTGGCAGTTGGCGGGCCGTCCAGGTCAATTCGTGCGGCGGTTGATTGCCACAATACTGAATTCGCCGCAGTCCAGCCCGCGCCGTTTCCATCCTGCGAACGATTACCGAAACGAATGGCATTGCCATCCACGTTCACGATATCAAACAAAACACCCGATGCCCAACTATCAATTGTTCCGCTGAAACTATAGGGCCGCGAAGAATGACATTGCACGAAAGCGTTGGGTCCGGGTGCACAGAAGCCTACTGCAAAATCATGGTAGCCACCTTGTGCATAGCAACGTTGAATTAGAGTTTGCTGTCCGGCGGTAAAGAACGTGTAACGGCGCTGCCCGCCAATTTCAGAAACCGGCGCCAGCGATTTGCAATCTTCCACGGTTACTCTTTTTGCTGTTTCTAAAACAGCTACAGCAGAACCAGCAAAATGTTTGAACGTGACTTGTCGCACCCAGCCATCAGCCACATTTTCCAGTGTAACAGCCATCCAACGGTGCGCTTCATCTTTTGGAATCGCTTTATCGTATTCCGATTGCAACGACAGGTTCTCCACTCCCACTTTCTCAATGCGACCGGGCCAAGTCAATTTAGATATCGTTCCACCACCATACGTTGAATCCAACGCCGTCGTTAACGATACATCAAACGTGATGCTGTTATTGTTGATGGAAACGATTCTTCTTTCGAAGAAAAGATCTCTTTCACTAGGCTTCCAACCCAATGCCGTAATTCCGCCACCGAAATGATCGGTGCCTAAAGTTTGAATCCACTTCAATGTAGAAGGACGATGAATGACGATGAGATCACCGGCTTTAAACAAACCGGCATCTGCGACGGACAATTTTGTTGCGCCAACAGGAACATAAGCGTCGGTGATTTTCACTGCTGCACCAAGCTGCTTATCGTTCTTACCAAAAACCCTAATCAATGTTTCGCGGTCTTTGCCTGCACCAATAATGGTTGTTCCATTCTTGCCCATACCACTTCCGCGAAGCACAACACCAGATGCGTTGACTTTCAGCTGACCTGCGACAGTGTATGTGCCTTTCTGCAACAGCACAGCCCCGCGAAAACCATTCGCATCAACAGGAAGGCCGGCAACATAATCCAATGCTGTTTGAATTCGTTCTGTTGCATCGCCCTTTGTAACCAGCACTACAACTTTTACGGCCACGGTTGGAATGGCTTCTTCCGAAGCTGCATATCCGCAGTAGGAAAAATCAGGAATGCGGTTGCCAAGCGAATCGGGATTGTACACCAGCTTGCCCTTTCCGGCCACCAATGGACTAGGCGGCTTTGGTTGCTTTTGCGCCAATGCAGAAATATCCGCCAGCCAAAGGGAAAGAAAGAGGAAGACGGGATGAAAAGATGATATAATTCGTTCTTTTTTCTTCAAGACGAAAACAGGATTTAAAATGATTCAACAAAGCTACGGCTGTTAGATTGCCTTGCCCGGCACCACTTTTTTAAGATCAACAAGGCTGTTCAAATACTCTTCGATGGCTGTATAGCCGTTGCCGTTTTTATCCTGCGTAGCATCGGCGGCATTTTTTGGATTGAGGCCGTTAGCCTTTTCCCACTCATCGGGAATTCCGTCGTTGTCAGAATCTTTATACGGCTTGCCTTTGTATTCAGGGTAACCACCAACCTGGTTTGGATGTGTGATGATGCCTTGCTTGTATGAATCTTCCGGCAGGCGGCGCTTGATAAACTGTTTGCCAATGCCGGTTTGTACGCCGTCTTTGTAAACAATTTTCCCGCTGCGAACTTCTTCCACAACTCGTTGATCAACCGCATCGCGACGAGGCAACGTAGCGCCTACATTTTCCAGTACGTAATCGTAGGCCTGCTTTGCAGACAACGTTGAAACCGCTGCCATCGGCATCGGCTCCGCTACACGAATGGCTGCCAGTACCGCTTCTGCACCTTCACCATTGTCGCCGATTTGAACACCACCGGCCCAGTTGTCCGATGTCACTTTATCATAACCTTCTACGATGTTTCCGGCTACGTAGGCCTTTCCAAATTGGGAACGCTTGGCAGAATCGCGACCGGATTCCGGTTTTAAAATGCGGTGAGCAATGGGTTTATCTTTTGGCGTGATAGGCCCGGGTTTGTAATAATTGTTGATGAAGTTGAAAAGAGAACGATGATCGCCACCGTCGGCGCTGCGGTTCCACCAGTTGAAAACAACATTGTTGACAAAACCAAAATCGCCATACATGCCGATGGAAGGATTGCGGCTGATGTTGTTAGCCCACAGGTTGCGCATGAAGGTGCTGTTCAAACCGCCAATGGTGCTGCCGAAGGAATGATTGTACGTATCTAAACATTCGGAAAAAATAGAGTTTTGAATGGTGACGTTTACAGTTGGCAGCTTTTCATTTTTCCCGCCCCTGTCGTACACATGTCTGTACAAACTCATGTTCTCATCCAGTCCCCAGCTTGCGGAAACATGATCAATGATGATGTTGCCAACCGGATTTCCGCCCAACGCATCATCGCGACGGGTAACTTCTGTTGCGCCTCTTCTGAAACGCATGAAACGAATCACCACATCATGCGTATCAATCCAAACCGATTCACCGGCGATGCACACGCCATCACCCGGCGCACTTTGCCCGGCAATAGTGATATAAGGTGCACGAATAATAACAGGTGATTTTAACTGAATGATGCCTGCAACATTGAAGACAATAATTCTTGCACCACCCTGTTCGCAGGCCCAACGAAATGAACCGGGACCACTGTCAGCCAAATTGGTCACCACGTACACTTTACCACCGCGACCACCAAAGGAATAAGCACCACCGCCTTCCGCACCAGGAAACGCAGGAATTTTTGCCTGCGGCAGATCTTCCGGTTTTGCTGCCCAGGGAATAAATGGCTTTCCGCGTTTGGCATCGGCTTCAATGATGGGCAACGCTTTGGCCCATGCTTCGTCGGAGCGTTGTTTAAATTTTGCCATCTCCTGCTCTGCAGAATCTTCCATTGCCTTTGGAATGGTGGGATACTGTGCAAAGAGATAGCCGGAGGTGAGTGCAATGGTACAGGTCAGCAAAAGTCGTTTCATCACGTATGGATTTTTCAGGGTTGGTTAGCGCTTAACGGTTGACTTTGTTGGAAGAACCGGCGTTCCTGCAACTGCGTTGAGATAGTCTTCAATTGCCGTATAGCCATTCTTGTCTTTATCGGACAATGCATCGGCTGCATTGTTTGGATTCAAGCCGTTCTTTCTTTCGTAATCATCCGGTATTCCGTCGTTGTCGGAATCTTTGTAAGGCGTGCCTTTGTAGTCAGGATAACCACCCACCTGCGCAATGTCGGTGATGATGCCTTGCTTGTAAGAATCGATAGGCAGGCGGCGATGCTTGAACTGCGTCTCAGGAAGCTTTACGTTCGGCAACGGGTTTATTTTTCCTGTTTTCACCTGTTGCGTTATGCGCTGGTCAACGGCATCTCTTTTGGGAAGTGTGGCGCCGGCATTGTCCAGCACATAAGTGTACGCTTCTTTGGTTGGCATAATGGTGATAGCGGGCATTGGCAAGGGCTTAGACACCTTCATGTAATCGGTGTATTTGCCGGTGTTAGGTTCATCTTCCACCTGTACTCCGCCGTCCCAGTTGTTGGCCGTGATCTTGTCGTAACCTTCCATAATGTTGCCGTTCACATAGGCTCTTCCAAACACCAGGTATTTGAGTTTGCTTCTGCCCGACTCAGGCTTTAAAATGCGGTGGCCGACCGGTGTGTTTCTCGGCGTTGCCGGACCTGGTTTAAAATAGTTGTTGATGATGTTGTACGAAGCTCTGTAATCACCACCATCAATGGAACGATGCACCCAGTTGAATACAACATTGTTCGCAAAATTGAAGATGCCGTTCCAGCCGATAGAGGGATTACGGCCTGTGTTATTCGCCCAGAGGTTGCGCATGAAGGTGCAATTCTCGCCACCTAAAGTGCTGCCAAAGGAATGGTTCCAGGTATCCAGCGCTTCGCTGAAAATGGAATTTTGAATGGTGATATTGACCGTACCGAGTTTTTCTTCTGTTTTGCCCGTACTGTCGTTGTACATGTGACGGTACATGCTCATGTTTTCATCCAATCCCCAACTTGCCGAAACGTGATCGATCATGATATTGCCAATGGGGTTACCACCAATGGCATCATCTCTTCTGCCCACATTGGTAACACCACGGCGAAAACGCATGTAGCGAATAACAACATCATGGGTGTTGATCCAAACCGATTCACCGGCGATGCAAACACCATCACCGGGAGCTGTGTGCCCGGCGATGGTGATATATGGTGCACGAATAATAACAGGTGATTTTAACTGAATGATGCCCGCCACATTGAAGACGACCATTCTTGCACCACCCTGTTCGCAGGCCCAACGAAACGAGCCGGGACCTTCGTCGTTGAGGTTTGTAACAACATAAACCTTTCCGCCTCTTCCGCCAAAGCTGAATTTACCGCCGCCTTCCGCTCCAGGAAACGCGGGGATATCTGCCTGTGGCAAATCCGTTGGACGGGCAGCCCAGGGAATGAACGGCTTTCCCGCCCTTGCTTCCGCATCAATGATCGGCTTTGCCACTTCCCACGCACTGTCCGATTTTCGCTGCGCTTCTTTCATCATGGCAGCGGTTTCTTCCTGTACTTCTTTGGGAACGCTGGGATATTGGGCAAAGGCGCTGGTTACTCCCAGTGCTGCAAAGAGTAGGGTGCTAAAGGTTTTTTTTATCATTCAGAAATCAATTCTTAAAGGTGTTTTACTTGGTTTGCGCTGAACGTTTTTATTGTGCCGAATTAAAATCTCCCATTGCTCCATTGTAATCAAGCCAACCCATGGTTTGCTTTATCCATGGATTGAAGGAGAGTACGGTGGCGCTTAATCCTGACAAATAATAGTTTGGTTTGTAAAGAATGGTTACCGCGTTGCTGCCGTCACGATCAAGGGCCTGATCAAGTGGCGTCATCACTAATTTCGCCCTGTACAATGCTTTTAGCTTTGCAATTTCGGCTGCAAACGTTGTTGTATTATCCGGGTCAATTAAAATGTTACGATCTGCAGCAGTTAGCGGATCAGAACTTGTAAAATTCCTCCCCTGCCAGTAATATCCTGTTCTGCTGGTACCGTTGATTGGCGCTACACCCAGTTTTGTGGTTGTATTGGCATTCGGGTTCATTGATGAATTTCCGCCATAGAGCAGCCATCTATGAATGTCCCAATAGCGTTTCCCTTCATAGGCTAATTCAACACGGCGTTCGTACAATACAGCTTCGATAGCTTCGTATTTGCTTGCCAGGTTTCCGATGCCGTAATTGTTTGCAGCCGGAATGCCTACACGTGCACGAATCTTTCCTAGGTATTCAATGCTTTTTGCAATGTTGCCCTTGGCCGCATAGCATTCTGCTATGTTGAGCAATAATTCTGCATAACGATACTCAAATATGTCTGTACCGGAGAAAGCGAGGGCACTCGTGTCAGCCGCCGAATTTGACATTTTGCGTACTACGGCAGGACTTGTTGTTTGATTGCCGCCATTAGCACCGTAGTAAACAGGGTTGCCTGTGGCGCTTGGTCTCCACCGGTAGAAGAAAGTTGTTCTGTTGGCATTGTCTTTTCGTCCCCACTTTAAACCTGAAAAAGCAAACGTGCGGTAAAAGCGTGGATCACGATTTTCGAAGAAGAAGGTGTCTACATAGCCATTGGCAGCAGTTGGACGACGGCCATCAGCTAACGGGAAAAGATCAAGCATGGCCTTCGGCACAGAAATTCCATTGCCACTACCGTTGTAATCTTTTGGCCGGATGGTGTTCTCCCAAGGGCTGTTGTAGCCTGCAGAACTTGTTGTAGTTGTTGAAAGCAGGATAGTAAAGATTGCTTCTTTATTGCCACCGCCGCTTACATTATCGTTTAAGGTCATCTCGCCCCAATCTTTTGCATTTGCACCATACAAACCGTAACCAGCTGCAGTTAACACTCTTTCAGCCTCTAAGCCTGCCTGTAATGCGGCTTCCCATTTGGCGTTGCCGGCATTGTCCCAATCAGTATTGAACAGTGGACTTGCTGCGGTAAGCAGTACGCGGCTTTTCATAGCCAGTGCAGCGGCACCTGTAAACCGTCCATAGTTGGTTGATGGCGATGCCCATTTTGTAGGAAGTAAAACAGCAGCTGAGTCGAAATCTTTTACAATCTGCGCAAACACTTCCGATGCAGTTGATCTTGGTGTTCTGATGGACTCATCGGTACTGCTTGCCTCCTGCACTTTCAGCACAAGGGGAACGCCACCGTAAGTACGCACCAGGTAAAAGTATTGGAGTGCCCGAAAATAATAGGCCTGGCCTTTTGCCGTGTTTCTGAACGACGGGGACAAAGTTTTTCCTTTTTCATCAATGTTTTGAAGAAGGAAGTTTACTAAACGGATGCGGGTGTACGGCGAGTTCTGCATTCCCGTGGTAAGTGTACCACCATAATAGGCATCAGCGTCTGTAGCCAATTGCAGGTTCCTGTTGGGATTTATAAAGTTGCTAACCGTACCGCCAATTTCCTCTGTCATTCTTGTTTTGGCATCGTCATAATTACCGGCTGTTGAGGCCTCTGTTTGTATAGGACTTCTAAAGTTTACAAACATGTAATTATAAATCCTGTCAATGTAATACTGTGTCAGAACTTCGTTTTCAAACACCTGCTCTTCACCATATTTATCGTATGGCTTCATTTCTTCCAGGAAGTTCTTTTTGCAACTCGTCGCCATTAGCGCCGCGAAAGCGATGAGGTAGAATAGTTTATTTTTCATAAATAATTTCAGTGCTAAGAGGTTAAATTAAAGTCCGATGTTAATGCCGAGTGACCAAGTGCGAAGTGTGGGATAACCGACTTCCGGACCATCATACATATTGCGATACTTGCCCGGATATGGGTTAGACAAATCCCACAAATTGTATCCCGACAACACAAAACGGGCATTTGATATCTGAAGTTTGGAAAGCAAAGCCTTTGGCAGGCTGTAACCAATGCTTAATGAACGGACAACCGATCTGAAAGCAGACACTGTCCAAAAATCTGAATCCCTGTAGGCCGCGTCATAAAACGCCATATTCGGATATTTTCCATTCGGATTGTCAACTTCGTCATACATATCGGTGAGGTAAGAAACCTGCGACCAACCGGCATTTGTGCTGGAAGTACCTTGCTTAACGCGGTCAATGCTATTCCATCCACCCCAGTTTGTCTGTATCTGTGCCATCAGTGTGATGGATTTCCAGCTGGCGCTCAAATTGGTAACAACGCCGTAGGAACGGTTTCGCTTCACCAGTTCAACATAGTCCTGCTCATCAGCAATTTGTCCATTCTGGCCACCGATCGTTCTGGAAGTTGCATTTCTATCACCAGCAATATCTTCATAAGCCATCATGCCTTTTCTCAAACCGGCCCTGGTAGAGATGTTGGCGCCGCCGGCATTGTACAAAGGATTGGTTCCTGCTTTTGTTGCCAGGTCGGTTAGATAAGCCCAATAAGCATCAAGGTCAGCGTCGGTTCTAAGAATTCCATCACCAGTGGATGTACCTTTCCACGTTCTATATCCCCACTGCGCACCAATTAGTGAATATCCCTGCAACTGCTTACCTGCAAATGTTGAGGGGTAGTTAAATGGCTGGTCAAGGTATTTTTCTACCCGGTTATTGGACCATCCGAAATTCATTCCAACAGAATAGGAAACGTCTTTTCCAATACGATCACTCCACGTAGCAGAAATCTCCGAACCCCAGAAATTTACCGCGCCATAATTCTGTTCGGCAAAGGCGCCCCCTACAGAAATAGGCACATTCGTTGCGGCGGTCATTGACGTCAACATGTCTGTAGAGGAGTTATAGTAACCATCCAACGTAACAGACAACCGATTCCTGAACAGTGAAAAATCAAGTCCAATGTTTCGCTGTATTGTTTTATCCCATTTGATGTCTCTGAAAGGTGTTGCATCAGGGGTGATGCCATAAGTGTAATTGCCGCCGGCAGTACCAAAGGCCATGCCCTTGTCTAATGCAAGCTGGTACAGTTGCAACCATCTCCATGCTTTTACATTATCATTACCTGTTCTGCCCAGCGATGCACGGATTTTTAAGAAATTAATCCATCCAACGTTTTTAAAGAATGATTCATCGGAAATAATCCAGCCTAAAGACATGCTTGGGAAAAAGCCCCAATAGTTTTCCGGCGCAAATTTGCTGGAAGCATCGCTACGGAACATGAAGCTGGCGAGATACCTGTTTTTGAAGCTGTAGTTAACACGGCCTAAATAAGACTGTGTTCCACCAATCTGCCGATACGTAATCGTGTTGGAAGCGTTCAGCGTTCCGGCAGAAACGGAAGTTCCGTTATAAACACCCGGAATAGGGTTCTCATAAATTTGATAACGGTCTTCGTTCGTGACCTTGGATTGCTCTCCGGAAAAGACAGCTGACACATTGTGCTCACCAAAAACACGATCGTAGTTTACAAAAACGTTGATTTGCTCTAAAGCGCTGGTCGTGTTATCGTAGGTTACTCTTGAGTTTGAACGGTTGGTAACCAAATTGCTCCAGGTAGTAGTTGGCGAGTACAAGTGATTATTTGCCGTACCTAAGTTAGAACCCTGGTAAAACATGATTGGCATTTGCACCTGCTCGGTATTGCCTGCTGTATTGGTTATTGCATAATTACCTCTCACCGATAAGCCTTTAATGAAAGGCAGATCGTATTGCAGTGAAAAGTTACCGGTATAGTTGAAGTTTTTATTGGTAGTAAAGGAACCGTTGTTTAATAAAGCGTAATAGTTCCAGTTGGAAAGCGAATTATTACCCGTTGCCGAACCAATTTTGTTAGGTCCTAAAACCGGGGAAACATAACTTGTTACACCGTTAACGGTGTACTGCCAGGGAATGTATCTTGGCATGTGCAGCAATACACTGTAATCATTTTGTTCGCCACCAACTGCATAGCCATCCGAGAAATTAATTTTGGTAAACGATTTTTCAACATTGGTACTTGCGCCGGAAAGGATGACCGACAACTTTACGCTGTTCATCACTTTTACCTCGGTACCAGACCTGAACGTCCACCGGGTAAAATCCTGCGCCCCAAGGTTGGCTCCTTGCTTAAAAAACGACCCGCCGGCAAAATAGGTTGCCCGATCGGACCCGCCACTGACATTGAGCGAATGCTGCATTGAGTTTGCTGCTCTCCAGTCATTGCCTAACCAATCATAATTTAAAGAATCCATAGCCGCCAGTTCGGCGTCAGAGAAGAAGTTATTAGGGTTACCAGTTACTGTATTACCCAGGCCCCGCTGCAACCTGTTGTTGAATATGCCATACTCTCGTGCAGTCATCACTTTGCTGTGGCTAACGGCATCATTGGTCTGGAACTTCCCGGCGTAAGAAATTTTTGGTGCGCCGGGCTTGCCCCTTTTGGTCTTCACCACAATGGCCCCTTGCGAAGCCCTTGTACCATAAATGGCAGCACTTGCATCACGCAAAACCGTAATACTTTCCACTTCCGAAAGATCTAACCGATTGAACGCATCCAGCGTTGGCAGGTTGGTAGCCGGATCAATTTGTACAACATCATCAATAACAATCAGGGGAATGGTACCACCACCATCTTTACCCCAGTTAAACTGCTGGCGGATGCTTAGTTGTGCCATCTCACCCGGGCGGGTGCTTCCGCCGGTTACATTCAGGCCCGGCACCTGCCCTCTCAACATTTCAGAGAGAGAAGCAACAGGCAGATCTTCCATCTTTTTGGGATCAACCGCTACCACAGAGCCGGTAACGTTTCTAGCCTTTTGTGAACCGTAACCAATCACAACTACTTCGTCCATCTTTGCATTGATGGGTGACATTGCAATTGACAGCGGCCCTGTTCCGGCTTTTGTTTCGTAATATGTAAAACCAACTGAACTGAATGTTAACACGGACTCCGATGAAGGAACTGTAATGGAGAAATCACCTTCCGTGTTTGTTAACGCCGCAGTAGTATTGTTTTTCACTTTCACCGTAACCCCTTCAATTGGCTTACCGGTTTCTTTGTCTGTTACTTTCCCGGTAACAGTCGTGTTCTGTGCGTTTACAGATGCAATGCTGCCCATAAACAGCATTAGCATGAGTAGTGGCCTTAGCAGTCGGAGACTATTCATATAGCTTTCAGTTTTAAGTTGATAGTTAAGCAGTGGTCAAATCAGTTATTCGAAGCTTTTTTCTTTTCTTCTCTTTCTTTAATACGCTGTTGCCAGGCGTCGCCTTCTTTTTTTAAATCATAGCCGGCAGCAGAGAGGTAGTTGTTGATGCGTCCTTTGTATTTTCCAAACCAGGCGTGTTTTTTATCCGATGATTCAGCATCCATGGCATATTCACGGGCTTCCTCCAGCCAGGTACGGATTTGCGTTTTCTGTTCGGTAGTGAGGTTGGGAAGCATGTCGAGGTAACCAGCATAGGTAATGTTGACAACGTTGTAGGTAAGACCGTCTTTTACTTTTACGATCTGCTCTTCTGTCAACTCTTTTGAAAGAGAAGAAATAAACGATTGATGCACGCCTTTCACTTCAACGCCTGCCGCATCTTCAATACCTTTTATTGAGGCATTCAGTTTTTCTTTTTCTTCAATAGCTGATTTAACGAGTTTGAGTTGCGAATCACGTGTGGAATGAATAGTATTCAGGTTCTGGTAGTGGCCTGCAATAAGCGCCTGCACACGCTGCGCTTTTGCTGCATCCTGGATAGCAAGTGTGGTGACAATCTTTTTTGCCCTTTCATTGGCAATGGTTGCATAATCTTTTTCCTGGCTAACTGCTTTTTCAGAAGACTGGCCATAACTCTCATTGGCAAGAAGCATGAACGAGAAGAAGAATAAAGCAAGCAAATTTTTCATTTCAATCGTTGCGTGATTTAGATTAATAGTCTTGGGTAGGGGATTGAATTTCTCTCAGGCAATCGTCCAAAAAACCGACATCATCTACTGTCTTTTTACTAATCCGGCAAGCAATTTCAGGAGCGTTGCATTTTGCTATCGTTACAAAGAATGGTGCTGCTAAACCAATACCTGTTCTTGTGGAGTTAAAATTATCCTACCCCATACACCAAACCAATGTATAGTTTTACTGAACTAATGGATTATTTTACTATTTCCCGTGCTTGTTGAAGTATTTTTTTACCGGGATTCTAACGCAATCGTTTGCGTAACCAAATTATCGGCCGAGGCTTGAAGTGTGATTTTTCCTCTTTTTTTTGTTGACTGTATCATCACCAGGCATTGCCCGTTAAAGGCTTTGCGGTAGCTGGCTTTAAAGGGCTCCATGCTGACCGGGTTTCCGTTATCAACGCCGGCAATAAAACCTGCGCCTTTCAGTTTAAACTGAATTAGATGATCTGCGTTGGGCACAAGGTTGCCGTTCTTATCCAAAACTTTCACCGTAACGAAAGAAATGTCTTCGCCGTTTGCTTTAATGGCCTTGCGATCAGCAATGAGCTGAATCTTGGCCGGCTCACCTGCTGTTTTAATCTCTTTCGACAGCACGACCTTTCCTGCTTTCCTGGAAACCGCCCTGATGATGCCCGGCTGGTATTTCACCCGCCACATCACATGCAGGCTATCGCCGGCCTTCTTTCTTGTGCCCAACGATTTTCCGTTGAGAAAAAGTTCCACTTCATCGGCGTTATTATAATAAGCCCAGATATCAACTTCCTGGCCCTCTTTCCAATTCCAATGTGGAAAAATGTGAAGGACAGGTTTTGTTGTCCATTCACTTTGATACATGTAGTACACATCTTTCGGGAAGCCAGCCAGGTCAATAATGCCGTAATAGGAGCTGCGTGATGGCCACTCATAGGGTACTGGCTCGCCTAGAAAATCAAATCCGGCCCAGACAAACACACCTGACATAAAATCGTATTTCTTTACAGCATTCCAACTCGCTTCATGTGTATCGCCCCAATAGGCATAGGTGTTGTCGTACGCAGAGGCAGTATGATCAGCATTGCCATGCGTTTTTGTCTTCGCATCCGGTGGCCAGATGCGGTTGCTGTCTGATGGCATTTCATAATAACCTCTTGTCTGCAGTGCCGATGCTGTTTCGGCAGCAATAAATTTTTGCCCCGGAAAACGGGTGGGCAATTCTGCGTAAGCATCCTGCTTGTAGTTAAATCCTAAAACATCCAACGCACCGGAGCGATAAATAAAATTCTTCTCCGGGAAATTTTCTGTTAACGCACAGGTAACCGCACGGGTTGTATCCAGGCTCTTCACAATAGCAACCATTTCTTTTGTAAGCGTGAGCCCTGTCGAGTCAAACTGTTCTCTTATTTCATTCCCGATACTCCACATGATGACGGAAGGATGATTACGGTCACGTTTCACCATGTCGGCAACATCCTGCTTGTACCAGGCATCAAAGTCAACATTGTAATCGAAACGATTCTTTCGCTTCTTCCACATATCGAAGGACTCGTCCATCACCAAAAAACCCATTTCATCGCAAAGGTCAAGTAGTTCCGGCGCTGGCGGATTGTGCGCTGTGCGAATAGCATTGCAGCCCATTGCCTTTAAAATTTCCAACTGCCGCTGTGCTGCTCTCCTGTTGAAGGCTGCACCTAATGCACCCAGATCATGATGATTGCAAACACCTAAAATTTTCAACGGTTTGTTGTTCAGAAAAAAACCTTTTGCTGCATCGAAATAAAAAGAGCGAATGCCAAACACAGTCTGGTAGGTATCGATCAGTTTATTGTTCTGGTAAATGCTTGTTACCAGTTTGTACAAATACGGATTAGCAACCGACCAAAGCTTTGGCCGACTGATCTCTACTTCTGCGACTCCTTTTGTTGATGGCTTGGAAATGAGAATGTTTTTGGTAGGCTCTATTGATTCTACTAATTTGCCCGAAGCATCATAAATGCGGTGCACCAACCGCACCTTTTGCTGGCTGTTTGTGGTGTTCCGAATCTCGTGTTGAATCTTCACAACAGCCCTTTCGTTGCTTACTTCCGGGGTTGTTACAAAAATGCCCCAGTGGTCAATAGCAACAGGTGAGGTCACTTCGAGCCACACCTTGCGATAAATACCCGACCCAGTGTACCAACGTGAACTCGGGTGCGCAGAATTATCCACCCGAACAGCAACAATGTTTGCTTCTTTTCCAAACTTCAAATGCGGCGTTAGATCGTAACGAAAAGAGCTGTAACCATACGGACGTTTGCCGAGATACTGCCCGTTGATCCACACTTCACTTTTGCGGTAAACGCCGTCGAAATTGATGGCTACTTTTTTGTCTTTCGCTGAAAGTGGCAGCGTAAATGATTTGCGATACCAGCCAATGCCGGCCGGCAGGGCTCCCTGGTTGAACGTGGTGGAATGCTCCTTACGAAACTCTCCTTCAATACTCCAGTCGTGCGGTACGTTTAATTGCCGCCAGCCTTTATCATTGAAGGATGGATCTTTTGCTGTTGCCGTATCCCCCAAGAAAAATTTCCAGGCTTTATTGAAATTGATAATCTCCCGCTGGGCAGAAACCGAAAATGCAACCAGGCAAAGTATTGAAACCGAAAGAAGCTTTTTCACCATACTCTTTTTATTGAAACCGACAATTATTATTTACTTGTTCGCAACGAAACTGACTTTGCTTTTGCCTAAATCTTTTGAAGTGGCAACGGCAATGCCCCGCTGTTCTTTTTTGTTCACCGCGTTGTAAAAATGATACACCACACCTTTGTGTTTAATCACGCAGGATTTGTGTGCATACAGTTCATCGAAAGGCTCTGATGATTCTACCAGGTTATCGCCGGTCCAATCGGTCCAGTTCACCAGGTCATACGAGGCGGCAAAACGATTGAACGCACCTTTGCGATCCTGCCAGAAGGCACCGAAATAAAACATCACCCACATATCGCCAACTTTCTGAATCCAGGGGTCGCCGGTAATGCCCGCAGGGTGGTGAACAATCGGTTCGGGATTGTAGCGCTTCCAGTTCACCATATCGTTTGACACCGCCATGCCAATGCGTTCAAACCACCTTGTTTTTTTATTGTCCTTTGCTGTATCGCCATTGGCATTGTAATACATGATAAAAGGATAACCAATGGACTTTTGCTTGTCCCATATCACCGTACTTTTAAACAGCTTTTTGTTTTCCCACCAACGCACATCCGCATCAAGCGAGGTTAAAACAGGCTTTTCAGCACGCTGCCATTCGTGTGCAGTTGTTGGCGACTTAGCCGTGTGTGCCATCCCTAAAGAAAGCAAGCCCGCTTCGTAGCCTCTTGCAGCCCCGCCAAAATAGCTAAGCCAGTATTTGTTTTTGTAAGATTGCAAGGCATAGCTCCCGCCCCATTTTGTATCAACCAGCGAAAGATAGCCTGCCTTCTGGTGAGCATCCCATTGGGTTGTATCGGAAGAAAAGGAAAGAATGCGACCCAACTTTTTCCAGTTCAATAAATCATCACTTTTTGCCAGGCAGGTTTCATAGCCACGGCCATTAAAGGCAATGAACGTCATGTACCAATCTTTTCCCTTGCGGAAGATGGTGGGACAATCCAACTTTTGCGAATCGTTTTCCGGCACCAACACCAAACCATATTTGTATGGCGTTTTTACTTCGTCATAAATAGCTTGCATCTTTTCCTGAGGAACTATCTTTCCCGATGTTTGCGCCACCAGTTGTACACAGCAGAAAGAACAGATCAATAAAAAGAGAGTTTTCTTCATAACTTACTTTGGAGCCGCTGCATTGGCGCTTTTCGTGACAAAAAATTGATAGATACCCGAACCGACCTGTAGTTTTAGTTTACCCTTTTCAACACCCAATAACTTTACATCTTTTCTATTGTCGATACCATGCTTGCCTTCTTTTACAATTGCTGGATTTTCGGCTGGCAAGTAGACAATGGCTGTTGCATTCACCGGCACAGACACCTGCAGACTGAAGGCGCCATTCTCTTTTTTCCAATGGCTTTGAATTTTGCCATACGGCGATTCATAATCCACCTTTGCAAACGTTATGTCACCGACAACCTGCGGATCAATTACAATTTGTTTGTAACCCACAGAACTTTCCGACTGCCGTATGCCGCCCAAGCCACTATGAAACCATTCCATCAAATGCCCCAACATTAAGTGGTTGTTGGAAACGATGGGCAATGCCTGCCACGATTCCGTTAGCGCTGTTGCGCCTTTCGCTAACTGGTAACCATAGCCCGGCACATCGGAGCGACTGTTCATGTCATAAATCACATCGGACCGGCCTTCGTTTTGCAAGGTTTGTAATAGGTAACGAAAGCCAATGTCGCCTGCTGTGATGGAGTTATTACGGCTGCGAATGTCTTTGATCAGGTTTTCTAACACACCGCTTTTGTACTCATCCGGAACAAGGCCCATGTACAACGCCATGGCATTGGCCGTTTGACTGTTGGTTCCGTAATAAAGCGAATCCTTTTTAAAAAACGTTTGGTTGAAAGCGTTCTTCACATCTGCTCCAAGTAACTTGTAGGACTGCACATCTTCCTTCTTGCCTAACACCTGCGCTGCTTTTTGCAAAACGGTGAGATTGTAATAATAGATCGCTGTTCCGGTGAGCCCCATTGGTGTGAGCTGCGCCAAACCCGGACGAGCCGGACCGAGATCGTACCAATCGCTTAAGCCGTACGCGAGGATATGGTTTTTCGATTTGTTTTTTAGGTGTTGCAGGTAGCGTTGCATCAGAACGTAATTCTCTTCCAGCACTTTTCTATCGCCGTACCATTTGTACAAATACCAGGGAAGAATAATGGCGGTACTGCTCCACTCCGGCGAATCCATAAAAATGCTGTCCATGAAAGGCATCTTCACAAACTCCGGTACGTATTCAGGAATATGAAAACCATCACCCTGCGCTGTCTTCATGTCGCGAAGGGTTTTCTGAAAATAATTGGCAACGCCATAATTGTAATGGATAGAATTGCCCATGAGATGAACCTGCTCCAGCCAGCCTAATTTTTCGCGGTGCGGACAATCGGTAAGCACACTGGCCATGTTACTTTTTACGGCCCAATCAATCAATGTATGAATGCGGTTGAATAGATCCGAGGATGAAGTAAAGGTGCCAACTTTGCTTGTATTACTTCTTGTGTGAAGCCCCTTAACTGTCAAAATTTTGAGGCGAAAGTTTGAAATCAGAATAGAGGTGTTCTCTCGTATTTCGATCTGTAAATAGCGAAAGCCATAATAGCTGAAACGCGGCTGCCAGGTTTCAACACCTTCCCCTTTCAAAATGTATTGAAAATAAACCGGGCTGCCCGTTGCCCGTTGCGAAACGGTTCCATCATCTTTTAGTAACTCTCCGGGAATAATGCGGACCGTATCTCCCGCTTTTCCCTGTACCGTTATTTGCGGAATGCCGGAAGCATTCTGGCCGCGATCATAAACGGCTATACGGTCATTGATCTTCGCAATTTGCTTACCCGCAAAAACTTCGTGAACTTTTAATGGCGGGTTCAGTTGGTGGTAAAGCTTCGGCACACCTTTCACCACGACAGCATTTCGCCAGGATGCATCGTTAAACGCAACGGTGTTCCAGCCTTCCTGCTCCAGCGTTGCGTTGTAATCCTCACCGCCATAGATACTCGAAAAAGTGATGGGACCTGGCGCTGTTTTCCAGGATTCGTTGCTGACAAAGTCCTGCACACTTCCATCCTTATATTCCACTTGCAAACGCAAGCGCATCTTCGGATAACCGTAAGCGCCGGAAAGTTTGCGATAGCGTTCGCCGGGAATAAAATAAAAGCCATTGCCTAGCATGATGCCTAACGCATTTTTTCCTGACGTAAGATTCTTTGTTACATCAAATGCAACATACTGCGCTTCTTTGTCGTATTTCGTCCAGCCCGGGTCAAGAAAATGATCACCGACCTTTTCCCCATTTATACTGAATTCAAAATGGCCAAGACCACAAACAAAAGCGGTTGCTTTTTTCACTTGTTTGTTGATGCCGATAATTGTTCGCAGCAAAGGCAATACATCTTTCACTCCTTGCCATTTTGCCGGACCTTTCTGGTGCTCGGCCGGTACAACCACCAGGCTATCCGGAATTTCTTCGTAGCCAATCCATCTGGCGCCTTTCCAGTCCTGCTCCTTCTGCAAGCCCATTTGCCAAGTTGCTACGGAACTCCAAGGAGATGACTGTCCGCCATTATCCCATACCATCACTTTCCAGTAATAGGTTTTTGCAGGAAGCAGTGGCCCGCCTTTGTAAGGAATTTGGATGGATTGATCAGAGTTGATTTTTTTCGAATCCCAAACGTTGCCAATGTTTCGTTTCAGTTGCAAAGAATCATCGGCCACTAAAATGCGATAGGCGGTTTGAAAAACATTTCGCTTTTGCGATTGCAGTTGCCAGCTTAACGATGGAGACGCCGTTTCGATGCCCAATGGCGCTGTGCTGTTTTCACAGGTAAGTTTGCTCACCCGCAGCGATTGCGAGAATCCCTGCAGTGAAGCCAAAACAAAACAAATGAGCAACCAACCTTTCATGAAAAACAAACCTGTTTAATTTAATTCTACTGTGGCTTTAATGACGCCTGTTTCCGGTTTCAGCCAACTGGCAAACTGGTCGGCCACTTCATCAAACTGCACACGGTGAGTGATGTAGTTTGTCGGTTTCACCAAACCTTTTTTCATGCAGGCAATCACGTGTTCAAAATCCTGACGGGTGGCATTGCGACTGCTCATCAGTGTTGCTTCGCGTTTGTGAAATTCAGGGTGACTGAAACTAATCTCTCCTTTTTGCAATCCTACCAACACATACCGTGCACCATGCGCCATGTAGCCAAACGCATTGTTGATGGCCTTTAAATTCCCGGTGGCGTCAATCACAACCGTTGGCATATCGCCGTTGGTGAAGTCTTTTAATTTGGCCAGCACATCATCGGTCAATGGATTTACCGTGTAGTTCACACCCAATTTTTCTTTGCAGAAATTCAGGCGGGTTTCGTTTACATCCATCATGATGACTTGTCCACCAGCGATGCGGGCAAATTCAGCAATGCCTAAACCAATCGGACCAGCGCCTACCACTAAAACAAACTCACCTTGCTTCACTCCCGCCCTGCGTACACCGTGTGCACCAATGGCCAGGGGTTCTACCAGGCTTAGTTCATCAAAGCTCAATCCTTCGCCATGCAAAAGTGAGTAAGAAGGAACCGAAAGGTATTCGGCGAAGCCACCGTGAATGTGCACACCACAGACTTTAATAGCCGCGCAGCAATTAGGCAACCCGGATTGACAGGCGATGCATTCACCGCAATTGAAATACGGAATAAAGGAAACCCGTTCGCCGATTTCAAATCCTTCCGCACCATCCACCGCTACTAATTCGCCGGCCAGTTCGTGACCAAGAATGCGGGGGTATTCAAAGAACGGTTGTGTGCCTTCAAAGGCATGCAGGTCGGTACCGCAAATACCAATGCGTTTTATTTTGATGATGGCTTGGCCTTTTTGGAGCAGGGGCATCTCGCCTTCTTCGTAGCGAAATTCACCCGGCTTTGTACACACTAATGTTTTCATTTTATGACACTAATTTTTGAACACCAATTACACGAAACATTTTCTTACTGAACATCCAAGGCATTTACACTCAGTCCTGCGGCATCTGGTGCAGTTAACCGCACTTTGTAATGCCCTGCATTGATCATGCTTCCTGTATTGGTGGTAATATAATTTGATTTGCCCACTCTTGTCGGCGTAAACTCCACGGCTTCTTCTTTCATCAGGGTTCCGTCAGCAGCGAAAAACTGCAACCGTCCATGCAACACTTTTTGATGTGGATTGTGATAAGAAACCGTCAGGGAATAAATGTCAGCAACGCCGGTGGTCATGCTCCATTCAAGCACATTCTCCGGCGACGCTGTTTCAAAGATGGCCCTGTCTTTTCCATCTACCTGTCCTTTTTTTAAGCCGGGACCTTTTAAGGATGCAACGTCGGCTTTGTAGCTGGTGACTGGCTTCAAGTCATATGCCGGTTCAATGTTGGATGCGGGCTGTGCAAATACAGAATACAAATCAGACTGGCTTACTTCCAAGACAATTTTTTCTCCTTTCGCTGCTCTTTTTTTGTACAGTTTGTAGACTGTTCCTTCGCTGTTTACTACACTATCTTTTGTATCAGTAAAATCTTGCAGCCACTCTGGTTTCACTAATTGATACGCGACATAAACATCCGCAGCTTCTGTAACTGTGAAACTTGCTTTTATGTTTCCGAAAATCGTTGGCATAATAGGTTGCGTTTGCAGCCACTCAGTACCGAAGAGAAATGAAGGCAAGTAGTGAAATCTGATTTTACCAAAGCCGAATTGCTCGTCGCCAATGTTTAACGATTGCTTTACTTTCCAGTCGGGAAGACTAGTTGTTGAGAAATTCTCTATCAAAGTTGGTGAAGCAAGTGCAGGCTTTGCGTTCTTATTTAGTGTTGCAATTGCAATGGCAGAAATCACTGCTTGTCCTGCTGCAACCCGCGGAAACGAAACTGTCAACACACCGCCTTTCACGGTTGCTTTTACTGTTTTCTTCAATGCACCATCATGACCAACTTCTTTCCAGATGTCAACGTCTTTCAAAACAATTTTATCATTCACGGCCACATCAAACAGCCGCCAACCGGTTGCGTCCATTCCACCACCTGTTCCTAACCAAGGTTCTGTAAAGTATAGTTCAATTAAGTATTCACCGTCCTGCACAGGGAAGTGGTATTGCAGCTTGTCCAGACCATAGCGAAAGCTTTGAAAGAGCTTCCAATCTTTTGTTCCGCGAATCGGATCGGATGTTGTACGCTGGCTGGCGAAGTAAGGAGGCATACCGGGAAAATCGGCCGTCCATGAAGTGGAACTCCAGGCAGAAGTTTGGGGTTTGGGGTTTGGCGTTTGAGGTAAAGCCCGGTCTGCCATCCAACTATTGCCTTCGCTGTCTTTGTATTCCGGTCCACCACAGTTAACACGATAGAGATAATTGTAACCGGCTTGTGGCGCAGTTATCGGCTTCGCATCTTTATAAAATTCAGTGAAGCGTGGCGACTGTGGCAAATGATGGAGAACGATATAGTCCCTCGCCACTTCTTTGCCGGCCACATAACCTACCGCATACAAAACATTGTATTGAATATCCACGCCATCCCAGGTAAAATGCGTGCCGATGCCACCTCTCTTTTTTCTTCCCAACGACAGTGAACGCACATCGTTAAACAATTCCACTTCATCGCAGTTCGAGTAAACAACGATGCCGTTTTTTTTGCCAGTAGTCGTCCAGCGGCCCGGCCATGTATGCGACGCGATGTACACCATCGGCTCTTTTTCTTTCGGTGCATAGTTGGAGCGGTACATGTAGTACACATCCAGCGGTTCTTCCCAAGGTGTGAGCAGTCCTTTGTAATTCACGGGACCAATCCGATCCAGTTCGCGGTAGCCTTCGCCGCCTTGCACTCGTCCCGGATTGTCGTGCGATGTGAACAGCCACATGATGTGTCCCGCAGCGCTGTCTTTTGCCTCTTCTGCAAGCCGCAGCTTCATTTCCATTAGTTGCGTCATCCGGTCTTCGCTGTAGGCACCGTTTTGCACAAACGGACCTTCGGTGTGGAGGTCGAGTGTACGCCAGGCACCGTATTCACCCACAAAGATTTGGCGTTTGAGATCCTGGCTGTAAGTTGCCGGGTTGCCACCGTATGTACCCGTCCAGTTTTGCGGCACATCCCAATCGGTTCCGGAGCCGCCGTTGCAGGTGGTAACCAGTCGTTGTGAAGAAGCCGTTGGATCGAGTTGACGGATGATCTCCGTGCATTCTCTTGCAAAATCTTCGGGCAGCTTGCTTTCGTTTTGCAAGCCCCACATTACATTGGATGGATTGTTGCGACGCTCCTTCACCCATTCTTTCAACAGGGTTTTGAAATTGTTTCGAAACTCTGGATTGTCGTACCAGATGTGTGCACCCATTTGCGTCCACCATAAAATGCCCAGGCTGTCCCATTTGGATTGGTACCGGAGGTTGTGCGGATGATGCGCATCGCGGAAAAAATTAAAACCGGCCGCTTTCATTTGCATCACCCGAGAGTGGATTTGTTCTGCACTAAACGCATGACTACCGCCTAACAAATGTTCGTATTCGGCAATGCCGTTGATGAAAACAGGTTTACCGTTTAATAAGAATTGGTTGCTTGAAGGTGCTTTACCAACCGGCCAACTGATCCAGCGGATGCCGTAGTCAGTTGTTGTACGATCAACGGTTTTACCATTTTCAATAACTTCCGTTACTAATTTGTAGAGGTAAGGATCTGCTAAATTCCAAAGCCGGGGATTTTTAATGAAAGGAGGCTGCTGTTTTATTAAGCTTGTTTGTCCCGGATTGATAACCGCTGCAGCTTTTGTTTCATTGACTGTTTTACCTGCTTTGTCAATCAAGCGGCTGATCAGCGTAATGTTCTTCTTTTGCTTGCTGTAGTTTTTAATTTCTGTTTGGTAGTACAACTGCGCCGCTTTTTCAGATACAGTAGTATCGTTCCACACATGCACACCAAATGGTTCAATTAGTACATTGTTTGTAACAATCAAATGAACCGGACGAAAAATGCCCATGGGTTGCGAACCTTCAGAAAAACCTCTTTCATCGGAACAGCCGCCGCATACCCAGGGAAGGTCTTTAATACCTGCAGGATGATCTGCACGAACGTGTAAAAGATTCGTATTATCAAACCGGATATGATCGGTTACATCGATGGTAAATGTTGTTCTGCCACCGGCGTGGTAACCGATCTTTTTTTCATTCAGCCAAACCGTTGCATAAGATCCAACGCCTTCAAAAAAAAGAAAAATGCGTTTGCCTTTTGGTTGCAGTTTTACACTGAATTGTTTGCTATAATAAGCGTACCCATGACGGTTGCCGTGCAACTTTCTTCTGTAACCTTCGTATGAATCCCAATTGTGCGGAACTCTTACTTTTTTCCAACGTCCTGGTTCTTCAAAACGGTTTTGTTCAAAGGCATCATCGCTTAAGTCAAGCGTGTCTGTAGCCCGGGTGTACCAGTTGTCGTTTAATGGAATATCAAGACGGACAGATTGCGAATGAGATAAAATAAAAGCTGCAAGAAATAAAACCAAAAATCCACCCCGGTGCACCAAACCGCGGAATGAACTTAGGTCGCCCCTCCGGGAATGGGATGCAGTTTTAAGCTTACGTTGCAATGATTGAATTAAAGAAGCCATCTCGTCTCCGGAGGGGCGAAGTGAATGAACAGTTTTGTTGAAACGACCTAGGGTGGTTTTGGCTTTGCTCAATAGAATTACAAAGCCTACAAGAGTGCGACGCAACAGACGTTCAATAGTAGCACTGGCCCCTGGCTCACAAAAAAAATATGTCTCTTTTTTTATCTTCATTTCATCAATTGCAATTGGCTGTTTAGTTGATAGCTGTGGCCTTTTGTTGTTTTAAAACGCTGCACTTTGCCGTTGTAACGCAACACACAATCGTTGCCGGCATTGGAAACAACTGTTACCGTTTGCAGCTTGCCGGACTGCCATTTTAAATTGAGCACAAAACCGCCTCTTGCGCAAATGCCTTTTACTTCGCCATCGGGCAAAGCGGATGGCAATGCCGGCAGCAAATCGATGTATTGCGTATGGCTTTGCACCAGCATTTCGCCAATGCCGGCAGCGCCGCCAAAGTTGCCGTCGATCTGGAAGGGCGGATGCGCATCAAATAAGTTTGAGTAAGAACCTGCTCCGCCGCTTTCGGCAGGACTGAGCAACAGTTGAATGAGCTTGTACGTGTGATCACCATCCTTGAACCTTGCCCAGAAATTGATCTTCCAGCCAAGACTCCAACCCGTAGCGGCATCACCGCGATAAAGCAATGACTGCCGTGCCGCTTTCATGAGATCAGGCTTTTCTTCCCAATTGATTTCATTGCCCGGATGCACAGCCCAAAGATGCGAGACATGACGATGTTTGTTGGCGGTGTCGTCAATATCGGTTAACCACTCCTGCAACTGTCCGTGTTTGCCAATTTGGTCGGGAGCAATCTGCGCCAGTTTTCTTTGCAGGCTGTCGCGAAGTGAAGCATCAATGTTCAACACTTGGCCGGCTTCAATTACGGCTTTTAAAAGTGAACGAATAATCTGGTGATCCATGCTTGGTCCCATCACCAATCCGCCTTGCTCCGGCGAGTTGGAAGGTCCGCTGATGAGCCAACCGGTTTTTGGATCTTTCACCAGGTAATGGTTGAAGAAGCGGGCTGCTTCTTTCATAATCGGATAAGCCTTGGCCTTCAAAAATGTTTTGTCCTGTGTGAACAGGTAATGCTCCCAAAGGTGATGACTCAGCCACGCTCCGCCGGTTGGCCAAATGCCGTGGTTGGATGCATTGATGGGCGCCGTGCCCCGCCACAAATCGGTGTTGTGGTGCAACACCCAACCCGGTGCGTTGTAGTATTCTTTTGCAGTGACCTTACCGGCTTCCGCCAGTTCTTCAATCATGTTGAAAAGCGGATCGTGCAGCGGCGAAAGGTTGAGCAATTCCGCCGGCCAGTAATTCATTTCTGCATTGATGTTGGTGGTGTATTTGCTGCCCCAGGGTGGTGTGAGTAAATCGTTCCAGATGCCTTGCAAATTGGCCGGTCTTGTGCCGGGACGTGAACTGGCGATTAAAAGATAGCGACCATATTGCGCATACAAGGCAACAAACGGAGGATCGTTGGAAGCAGCAAACTTGCGGATGCGTTCATCGGTAGGAAGCTTCTCGTTTTCACTTCTTCCCAGATTGATGGAAAACGTGTTGAAGTATTGCTGGTATTCTTTTACATGCGCTGCTTTGATGCTTTGGTACGATTGGTTACCAAGCTTGCTCATTGCCTGTCGTACCAATGCTGCCGCATCTGCTGAAACATCTTTGTAGTTCTTGTAATTAGTGGCTGCGGTCAAGAAAAGGGTTGCTTCGTCGGCGTTGGTCAAGATTAGTTTACCATCCTTCACCTGCAAATCCCCAGCTTTGTGTACCAACCGCAAAAGGCTTTCGCCGCGCAATGCACCGTGACGAACTTTTACCGAAAGTGCAACCGTGTTTGCATCCAATTTTTTTACATCAAAAGAACTGTGCGGACTTTCCAGTCTTGCTTCAAAATTCAGCTTGCCTTTTACCGAAGCCGAAAGATTAACGACGATGGCCTGCGCCGGCGCACTGGCCAAATATTCCCGTTTGTATTGAACATCGTTTGCGCTAAACGTTGTACGAACTACCGCATTTTTTAAATCCAGTTCACGATGGTAAGCACTTGCACCTTCCACGTTTTTAAAATCAATCAGCAGATCGCCGAACGGCTGGTAGTCGGCCTGGTATTGGGCTGTTGCCGGCGGCTCGCTATCCTGCACAAAATATTTCCATGCTTTCACCAGCGAAAGCTTTCTACTCTCCTCTCCTTTTGGATAAATGCCAATGTGCCGCGATGTATCCTTGTAACCACTAATGCCGCCCTTGTTGAAAAAGTTCAGCACCTGAATAGCGATAATATTTTTGCCTTTTACCAGCAAGTCTTTTGGCACGTTATAACGACGAGCATCGCCGGTGCTCATGGTACCAACCAATTGCCCGTTGATGTAAGTAAAGTCCTGGTCGCGAATGCGGTTCAGATCAAGCACCAACTCTTTGCCCTGCCAGTCCTGCGGCAACTCAAAGCTGGTGCGAAACCACACAGCGCCATCCAGACCATCGTAACCAATGGCCTCCCAGCCTTCGTACGATGGTACCTGCATTTCGCTCCACTGGCTGTCGTCAAAATTCGGTTTCGCCGGGTTGTCTTTTAAACCGCTGAGCGATTGCATCCGCTTTACCCATGCAGCCCGGTCACCCTCGCCGCTTTTCAATCCCATAAACTGTTCTTCCGCCAGCTTTTCCGCTTCTTTTTGTTTGCCGGCAAAAAGTAATTGCCGCAGCGTATCAAGGTAACGGTAAGCGCCTTTGCGGTTATAGTCCCGCGGGCCGCCCGTCCACAGCGTTTCTTCGTTAAACTGAATACGATCCTGTGTAACGCCGCCAAAAATCATGGCACCCAAACGACCGTTGCCGATGGGCAGCGCATCAGTCCACTTGGCCGCCGGCTGGCCGTACCAGAGTTTTAAGTCCTGCGCAAACGAAAATTGCAGCAAGGCAATTGAGCTAACGAGTATGAATAAACTTTTCTTCAAGCGTTTTTTCTTTTTTATGAACCAGAAGCCAGTGCTACTATTTGACGCCTGTTGCGTCGCACTCTTGTACGTTCGGTAATTCTATTGAGCTTGGGGTCACAAAGAGCACAAAGATTTTCACGAAGTTCACAAAGCGTTGTGCCCTTTGTTGTCTATCATCGTAAACCCACCCCAAGTCATTTCAACAAAATCATTCTCTCGTTTCGCCCCTCCGGGGAGGGGATAGTCGCTTTAATTCAGTTATTGCATCATCAACCTAAGACTACATCCCCACCCTGGAGGGCCAACCTAACGTGAGATTGTAGCTTAGAAAATTGGGGTGGGTCGGCATGGCACCTATTCCACCACAACATTCTCCTTCACATCTCCTTCTTTCACCAATGGCTTTACGGCAGGCGGAAAATTATTGTTCTTCAAAACAATGTTCTTTGTTTTCTCTCCTTTCACCTGCAAAAACACCGGCGTTTCCGGCGAAACATTGCTATTATAAAGAAAGGCATCCTGCACATTGGTCAAACTCACAACAGGCTTATCCGCATGCGGACGCAAGGTTTTCATTCCGTCAACTGTCAACCCCGATACATTTTCTGCCATCAATGATGAACCCCGTTGCGTGGAGATGCGCACATTGTGAAACTCAATATTCTTCGCTTCTTTAATGGTCGCTCCCACCTGCGCATCAAACTGTATGTCGTTAAACGTAATATCCTCCACTGGCATTTCAGCCAGGCCGTTAATAAATATCGCTTCCTTTGTTTGCGCCGTTACATTGCTGATGTGAATATTGCGGAACTGTGGCGTTCTTTCCGAAACAGGTTCGGGGCTTGTTTTTGCATACTGCATGTCCAGCACAATAGCCTGGTCGCGGATGTTCTTCATTACAATATTGCTCACCCGGATGTCTTCCACCACGCCACCACGACCTCTTGCTGTTTTCAGTCGAATGCCTCGATCTGTTCCATCAAAAATGCAATTGGAGATAGTGATCTTTTTCACGCCGCCGCTCATTTCGCTGCCAATCACCACGCCACCATGTCCGCGAAGCATGACGCAATTGGTGATGGTATAATTTTCAGCCGGCCGGCCTTTGGTGCGACCGGGAAGGTCTTTGCCTGATTTAATGGTGATGCAATCATCACCAACACTGATGTAACAATCCGAAATGCGAACATTGCGGCAGCTTTCAGGATTAATACCATCAGTGTTCGGCGAAGGGGGATTGTTGATGGTAATGGCATGAATGGTGACATTGTCGCAGAACTCCGGGTTCACCGTCCAGAAAGGTGAATTGATGATGGTAATGCCTTGTATCAGCACATTGGAGCAATACATGGTTTGAATAAACGGCGGACGCAAAAAACCTTTGCGAATCTGTCCCAGGTTGTCGGGCCAGACCGTGTTTTTATTAACGCTGTCAAATAGCTGAGCCCATTTGTTGCGGGGCTTCTTTTCATCGTAGCCCTCCGCCACATCCCACCATTTTTTCCCGTTGCCGTTGATCAATCCGCGACCGATAATGGAAATATTTTCTGCTTTGTAAGCATAAAAAAGTGGTGAGAAATTCTGCACATCAACACCTTCAAAACGGCTTTCCACAAACGGAAGATAGTCGTCGAAATTATCGGAGAAGTGAAGCTCCGCACCGGCATCGATAAAGATGGTGATGTTGCTCTTTAAATGAATCGGACCAGTGAGGTATTTCCCCGCTGGAAAATAAACTGTACCGCCTCCTTTTTTTGAGGCGGCCGCAATGGCGGAGGCAATGGCTTTTGTTGCCAGTTTACTGCTGTCGTTCTTCGCACCGTAGTTTAAAACATTATAGTACTGCTGCGCCGTTGCCGACTGTGCGAAAAAGAAAGTGAAGATGATAACCAGGTTTCGAATCATGTCAGAGTTTTGTTTTGATCGCTTTTAATTCCTTCCCGCCGTACACTTGTTTTCCGTCTGCGTACACAAAAAAGCCGGCGCCTTTTCCATAACGTTTTCCGTCCTTATCCCAACGGATTGTCAAGAGCCTTCCGTGATAAGGAACCTTGTCCAGTAAAAACCAATCCCACGCACCTTTCGGGATCAGTGGCGAAATTTCCAGCACGTTGTCTTCGCGGGGCTTCAGGCCAATCAAATCATTAATAATTAAATCGGCAAAACCGGAATGGTTGTAATAGCTGCTGCGCGGATTGTCGCCTTTCAACCATTCACCAGTTGTTTCATCCTGGTATTCGCCGAGGTAAGGCAAGCCTTTTTTCTGGTGCGACCAGGCATATTTGTGCAACTCATCGTAAAACACAGCTGGCGACATCTTTGCATGGTAGGTGTAGTTGTTCAACAGGTTGGACAAACCTTTTAATGTTTGCGTAGTTGCATACGGCCATACGGCACCGTCCCACTCGCAACCATGACCGGAACCGTGTGTGCGGAAAAGCGGGTGGCGTCTTTCAGCCGTTGTAATACCCCACGGTGCGTTGAAACCAAACGTATCAATCAATTCACTCCATTGATCCGCATATTTTTTATCTGCCGCAGGCAGATTGAAATACCAGGGAATAAAGCCAATCGCTTCCTTCGCATCATTTAATTGTCCATTTGTATGACGCACCTTAAAGAATGCTTCCTTGTTATCCCACAAACTATCATGCACCAACTTGCGCAGTCGTAGCGCTTCGGTGTCATACTTCCTGATTAAACTATCAATGGCAAGCAGCTTGCCCATCTTCGACATGGCAATGGCGTTACCGTACATGTAGCTGTTAATCGTGGGACGGCGGTTGAGTTCTTTTCTGCTTCCGCTGATCGATTCTTCCATTGCATCCCGCACATCAAACTGCCAGAATAAGCCGGAAGGTGTTCCCTTTTCCCTTTCCCATGCTTTGTAATCTTCATCCAAAACAGCAATATTTTTTTGCAGAAAACTTTTATCGGGATGAACGAGGTAGCGGTTGTAAATTGCCCATTGCAGCCAACTGCTGAATGCTCTTAGGTGCGGCTTTGGTGTTTTCGGATCAACATGCAGCCAGAAGTTGATGTAGTCATCCAAATACTTCTGATCACGCAGCCAGCGAAGTTCGTTAATGTGATGACCAAGCCCACTGCTAACGGTGTTGTGCTTTCCGGCGTGGCCAATTGGTGTAATAAACTCGGTGAAGACAAATCCGTCCGGCGTCTGCTTCAAGTGTTTACGCAGTGCCCACCAACGGTAGTAGTAGATTTTCTCCAGTGTTGTATCTGGCGCTTCAAACACCGGAATGTTTTGCGATAACCATTCCTGCGCTTTTGCATTGGGAATATAGTTGACGGCATATTCAGAATCGACTGCATTGAAGTACGTCACATAGTCCGCAAACTTTTCCGCTACTGTTTTTGCAGCGGATGGCTGGGCTTTTACACTTAAGCCAACTGATTTTTTGTTGCTGGGGCTTTGTCGCGAAGGAATCTGCACCGCCGTAGATGTTTCAGTCGGCAGCACAAGCGTTTCAGGTGAAAGCGGACTGTCAAACAGCCAATCCAGTTCTCTTTTCACGCTGCCCGACACAAGTGCTGCATCACGAACAGGGAATGGCTGTTCATCATCTACAAAACCCAACACAAGTGCTGCGCCTTTGGCCAGCGAAAGCGTGTTGGTGCCTGCTTTAAACGTGAAGGTATGAATATGGATCGGCGGCAAACCAGAGATCAAAATGGCGTTGCGTAGTTTGGGTTCAGCCTGGCCGTAATCGTTTGCGCTGGCATCAATTTCCAATTGTGGTTGTTGCAGGTACCGCAATAATTTGCTGTCGAAATAACCAACCAAAACTTTTACTGGCTTGGCATTGGAGAAACGAATGGTGGTGCCTTCTGCCATTTGTGCCGTCTTGGAAAGTTTGATTGCATTCAACTGGCTTAATTCTTCCGCAAAGTCTTTAATGTAAGTGGAAGTATCGGAGAACAAACTACTGCCGGTAGAGATAGAGTAAAATCCATCTGTGTTCGATAAAATTTTTACATCAGCGTTCTTGAACAATGTCTTTTGAACAACTGCTGTTGCTTTTTTCGGTGCTTTCAGCGAATCGATGTTACGACTGAAGTTAGCCAGTTCCAGACGATAGTGCGGCAGCATTTCTTCCCAATGTTTGTGGTTGCCATCGTTTCCACCAATGGGAATTTTGCGCTGCTGCGTTTGCATGCTGTTGGCATAGAGATACGTATTCCTGGTTAAACGCACTAGTTTTTCAAATGCAGTCAGACTCGCTCTTAAATGTCCTTGCGCCTTTTCTAAATCTTTAATGTCGTTTGAATATTTGTAGCGCAGAACCAATAATGCTGCTTCTGCTTTTGACGCAAAGTTGTTAGCGAGTGCTTCGTAGATCGCCATGTCGTTGCGAAGGCGATGAAATTCATCGTGGTTCGTCCTGATAAACGGTGCAGCTTTTTCAATGGCTTCCACGGCTTTTTTTCCGTGGACTCTTACTTCGTTGATAATCTGCACTGGCGTTTCGCCGATGTGCTTCTCGCCTTTCCATTCTTTTTCTGCATATTCAGCCAGCATTTCACCTTCCGGACCTTCCGAATTATAGAGCAAGGTGAATAAGCCATAACGGTATGGATTGATCAACTGCGTCATGAACATTCCCAGCGTCAGCGTTTGACGATTGCCATCAGTGATGCCAAAACGGCGAAGAAGCTTTGGTGCAATCTCACCGGATTCTTCATACGCTGCCAAAATATTTTTTGCTGCAGTTTCGTTCGCACCAAATTGTTTTGTTAATAGCGAAGACCAGTAGGTCATTTCCTCATTTCTGTTTCTGTCTGCTTTCCATGCATACCGGCTCCAGGCTTTGTACCAAATCCAGTCGCGGTCGATTTGCATAATACGCTTTTCCGATTTGTCGGCGGAATAAGGCCAGTCCCAATAAGACGCCTGCGGATATAAATGCAGTCCGTTGCCGTGATGCACCTTGTGCATAGCCTGCACGGATTTCTGAATAAAATCAGGCGAGCCATAACGGAATGGTTCAAGATTAGCGAGGATGTGTACATTTTCAATTTGCACCGAGCCAAGGCTGGCAAGTTTCTGGTGCAATTCCGCCCATGGTCCTCTTGGCGTATACGTGGTTAACGCTTCTCCATTGTACTTTGCTTCCGTGTAAAGATTTTTATAAAGCGGCAATGCCTGCTCCATTACGCTTGGTGCATCTGTGTCGTGTGCTCTTAAAACAATCGGTGGTTCTTCGGTTTTGCCCAACGCTTTCAACCCATCTTTCACACCCGGAATAATGGTTTTGGTGAACCAGTCAATATCATCCTGGCCAACACCTTCCATCGCTTCACCAAGTGCCACCATTAATCCAACGTTTGGATATTTCTCCACGAATGCTGTGATTGATTTTCTTGTGTAATCAGCAATGATGGGGATAATAGGACGGTTACGATCCTGCGTTTTCAGATTGTGCTTTTTTGCAAAAGGTTCCGAAACGATGATGTTGTAAAACATCTGGATCACCCAAATACCTCTTTTATCCGCTTCGGTTGTAAGAAAAGAAAAAATCTCTTCATTCTTTTTAAACGTGGCATCGTCCACTTCCACCGCATATGGATAATCTTTCAATTTCACTAACGAAGCAAATGGGTGACCGTTCCAGAGATAGAGCGAATTCATGCGGTTCTCTACCATCGAATCCAGCGTTCGCAACCACAATGCTTTGTCGTAGAACCAGGGAAAGGTTTCCGGTGTGTAAGGGTATTCGTACACATGACGGCCGGGCAAATAGGTTGGTTTTTGCAAACCAATTGCCGCGCCACGCAACACCATCTCCGGTGCATCGGAGATATTCAATGTTTTGGGATACCCCTTTAGCTTCCTGAGCTGGTCGGCAAATTCCATGCAGCCATAAAGCAAGCCGGTTTCATCGCTGCCTTCAATTTTTGTTTGATTATTGGCCGTTGTAATGGTGAAACCTTCTTTTGGACCTTTTTTGTAACCGAAAGAAAAAACGTGAGTGCCTCTCTTAAGCCCCAACTCTTTTTCAGCATCCCAAATTTTTTGCACAGCAAACTTTTCACGTGGAGACCGAATCTTATCACCCCAGCCTACTTGTGCATTAGCAAGATGAGTGAGTAAAACAAAAGAGAGTAAAAGAATTCTGTTCATGTTTATTCTATGGTTAAAGAGTGATTATTCTTCTCTTTTCACCAAAAGAGAAGAATAACAAATCAGCGATTGCAAACGCCATCGCCATGAAAAACATAGGCTTGTAACCAAAAGCTATTTTCCTGCGGCCAACTGGTTCAGATAAACCTCCAGCGCCGTGTAACCTTCTGCAATTATTTTATTCCGATCGCTTGCATCAGCAGCGTTCAATCCGTTCGCCTTCTCCCATTCATCAGGCATGCCATCGTTGTCGGTATCTGACAATGCTTTTCCGCTTTTGTATTCCGGCCAGCCACCAACGGCCTCCGGCGAATCAATGATTCCGGGTTTGCCAAATGCTCCCATTCCTGTTGCTTTCTTTCCCTTTACTTCCGCCACAATTCTTGCATCCACCGCATCGCGTTTTGGATAAATAGCACCGGCATTTTGCAGCACTGCATTCAATGCATCCTTTGCGCTTTGTTCAGGAAGACGCACCGAAACCGGAAAGGGTTGATTAACGACAGCTTCCACTCGCCTTTCTTCAGGAATATTTGACAAATCAAGCCCGGACCAATTATCGGTTGTGAGCTTTTTATTTCCGTCCATGATGTTGCCCGACAAATGCCATTGACCAACACCAGTGGAAGCTTGCCCGGCATCCAGCGCCTGCATAAATTTTAAAGTAGAAGCCGTTGCAGGACCGGGAATATAATAGTTGGCCACCATGTTCACCTGCGATACACCGCCTTTGATTTTTACATCGCCGCCGTACGGCGCATTGGCGCTTCCCCAGTTGTAAATAACGTTGTTGCGATAATCAACCAACGCTACGGTATCGTGTGCTCTGGATCCATTAAAACGAACAGCACGACTAGCCTGGTGCGCAATTAGGTTGTGATGATAAGATGCATATTGCCCACCCCAAACACCGCCATATGAACGGTGGCCTTTCTGATGACCGGCTTCGTACAACCCCTCACTTACAATGCTCCATTGCACCGTTGTGTTTTTGGTATCGTACATGGCGGCGCATTCTTCGTTGGCCCAGCTAAAAGAACAATGGTCAACAATCACATTGTGGCAGTTCTCCATGTTGAACGCATAGATGCCGGATTTCAATGTACCACCAGGACGCGAACGAATAAATCGAACAATGATGTTCCCTTTGTTTCCGCCTTTGCCAGCGCCGTTTATAATAAAAGAATGTCCCTTTAAGCAAATGCCATCACCCGGCGCTGTTTGTCCGGCAATGGTGAGATTAGACCGGCGTATAACGATGGGAGATTTTAATTCGATAATACCACCTATCTCAAAAACAATTGTTAGTGGTTGATCGGGATATTCATTCAATGCCTGCCTGAAACTGCCGGGGCCATCATCAGCCAGACTGGTGACTTTGGCTACTTGTCCGCCCCTGCCGCCGGTTGCATATTTTCCAAATCCTTCGGCGCCGGGAAAAGCAATTTGCTGCGAGGCAGCCTGCAAAAAGAACGCCGAGCACAGTCCCAACAAAAAAGCTTTTGCGGGCAATTTAAAAGGGATGGTTAAGTTGATTGGCAGTACACTCATGGCAAATAGCAAACAATGCAATAAATGTAGAACCGCCGCTAACCGCAAACAATGTATTGTCTTACTGAAATGATGGACTATTTTCCAAATTATTGGAAGATGTAACTTGTCTTTTACAAAGCGTTAACTATTGGCAAGTGCCCTGTCGAGATGCACATAGCCACCATCTACATGAATTAACTGGCCGGTGGTATGACTAGATTTTGGAGAGAGAAGAAACACCACCATGTTTGCAATTTCTTCTGCTGTAGTCATCCTGTTCTCCAATGGAATTTTAGACGTAATGTCTTTTAGTTTCTCTTCCGGGTTTGGAAGCGTTTGAATCCATTTTTCGTAGAGCGGTGTAAAACATTCGGCTACGATCAACGCATTTACGCGGATACCATACTTTAATAATTCCACTGCCCATTCTCTTGTCAAAGCATTGCGGCCGCCGTTTGCGGCAGCATACGCCGATGTGTTACCCTGTCCGGTTTCTGCTGTTTTGGAAGAGATGTTTACAATGGAACCTTTTGATTTGATTAATTCCGGCAGCGCATGATGAACAACTAAATAATAATGAACAAGATTTTTATGCAGGCTTTCCATGAATGCTTCATAGCTCCCTTTTTCCAGACCAACACCATCGTTTACACCGGCGTTGTTTACCACGCCGTCAATCCGATTATATTTTGCTATCACTTCTTCTACCGCTTTTTTGCATTCTTCGGGTTTTGTCAGTTCCGCAACTACCTGGAAGCTTTGCTGGCCAAGGCCAGACAATTCTTCGACCAACTGTAGGTTATCTTTCTCACTGCGACCAAATATGACAGGAACGGCACCTTCTGCCGCTAGCACTCTCACAATGCCTTCGCCAATACCTTTTGCCCCACCTGTTACAATAACCACTTTATCTTTTAATTGAAAATCCATTTGAATGTTTTAGAGATTGTAAAACGAAACGGCGTTGCCACCAAAAACTTTTTGCTGCTCGTCGGCCGAAAAAGCAGAGAAATAGTCCTGCACAATGTCCACTACTTCCTTGTACGAAGCGGCCACCAGACACACCGGCCAGTCGGAACCGAACAGGATGCGATCGATACCAAAGTTTTCAACGATAACATCCATGTAAGGTCTGAAGTCATCTTTCTTCCAGCCTTTCCAATCTGCTTCCGTTACCATTCCAGAGACTTTGCAATACACGTTTGGCAGTTTAGCAATGGACTCAATATCAAGCGTCCACTCTTTTATTTCCTTCTTTTTTATGTGGGGCTTCGCCAGGTGGTCGATCACAAATTTTTGTTCCGGAAACTGCGCCACAAGGTTTTTTGAAAAAATCAACTGGTCGGGGAAGATGAGAATATCGTAGGTGAAATCGAATTCTTTCAACGCCGCAATGCCGCGAACAAAAGCAGGCGACAACATCAGGTCACGCTGCGGTTCTCCCTGCAATACATGCCGGAAACCTTTGATGATTTTGTACTGCGAAAAATGTTGCAGCCGTTCTGCGATGTTATCGCTTTGCAGATCAACCCAACCCACAACACCCTTTATAAAATGGTTGTTGTTGGCCAGTTGAACAAGGAACTCCGTTTGCGCTTCCGATTGATGCGCTTCCACGGCTACACAGCCATTAAAACCGTTTTCAGCCAGCAGTGGCTGAAGGTCTTGCGGCATGAAATCTTTTTGGATGGCAGCCATGTCTTCATTGATCCAATTATCTCTCACCGGATCAAACTGCCAGAAGTGCTGGTGTGCATCAACCCGCATACGCCACTGCTTTTTGTTTGGAAGCGCCTAATCCTTCGATGCCCAGTTCCATGACATCGCCGGGTTTTAAATACACC
>DATKHJ010000403.1:0-9700 GCA_035510335.1 Flavisolibacter sp.
GTTGTGCTGCAGGTGTAGTATTGCTTGTCGTTTCGCTGCTGGCCACTTGTGGTTTGGCGGTTGCGCCGCCTGAAGAAATGCGGGCAATCACGGTTCCAATGGGCACCACATCGTTTACGTTAAACAGGATTTCCTCAATCACGCCGGCGGCTGTCGAAGGCACTTCGCTGTCCACCTTGTCCGTTGCAATTTCCAAAACCGTTTCGTCCATTTGCACAGCATCGCCGGGCTTTTTATGCCATTTCAAAATCGTCGCTTCCATGATGCTTTCGCCCATCTTAGGCATTACCAGGTCAACAGTCGCCATATAATTATTTGTCGTTTGTTAGAAGTTTGTGATGATGTACCAAACGGCATTGCTACTATGAACCGCCTGTTGCGTCGCACTCTTGTACGTCCAGGAATCCTGTTCGGCAAGAGTGCAACGGACAAACGGTAAGCAAGCAATCGTTCGATAGCTGATTTTTTTCAGCGCCCAAAAATAAGCAAAGAGGGTTTAATCCGGTCTATTCGTCTTCCATCACAAATTTGCGCAGCAGGTTAAGGGCCGTATGCGCCGTCAGTTCTATGTTGCGGCTACGGTCGAACCGCAAATGCGCTTTCACCGCTTTTGCCTTTCCCTCCTTGTTCGCTACCCCTATCCAAACCGTGCCCACCGGCTTATCAGGCGTGCCGCCGTCCGGCCCCATAATCCCCGACGTGGCAACGGCATAATCTGTTTTCAATTGCCGGCAGGCGCCAAGCGCCATTTGCAGTACGGTTTCCTGGCTTACGGCACCAAGGGTTTGCAGTGTTTCTTCTTTCACACCCAACACAGCTTGTTTTACTTCATTTGCATAAGCCACCACGCTGCCCTTGTAAATGCTTGATGAGCCAGATAACGAAGTAAGCAGGTGTGCTATGTACCCTCCTGTGCAGCTTTCAGCCGTTGCCACTGTTTTGCCTTTTTGTTTTAGCAGCCTGCTTACTGCTTCCTGCAGCGAAATATCTTCATCGACCACCATCCAGTCGTACACAAGGTTTTTTAGGTGCTCAAAAAAAGCCGCCACTTCTCCTTCTGCTTTTTGGCTATCCTCGTGTCTTCCGGTTAATCGCAACCGCACCATGCCATAAGCCGGCAGGTAAGCAAGCTTGATGTAGGTAGGCAGCGCCGCTTCAAAATTGATTAACCTGTCAGCAATCATTGATTCACCAATACCTGCTGTTAAAAGAGTACGGTGAATAACCCCCGGCAGCGAAAAGCGTTCAAGAATTTTTGGTATCACGCTGTGTGTTATGAGCCCTTTCATTTCGTGCGGCACACCGGGCAGCGAAACGTAGACGACGTTATCTTTTTCAAACCACATTCCCGGCGCGGTGCCACGCAAATTGGGAAGTACAGTGCAATTGTGCGGCACTTCTGCCTGCGTTTTGTTTCGCTCTGCTATTTGCCGCCCGCTTTTTTGAAAGATGGCCATTACGTTTTGCAGGGCGCCTTCATCAACTACCAGCTGCGATCCGAAGTATTCGCAAAGCGCCGGCTTAGTAACATCATCGGCTGTTGGACCAAGTCCTCCGGTAATGATAATGATGTTGGAGTTGGCTGCTTCTTCAGCGAGGGTTTTTAAAATTGCATCCTTGTCATCGGCAATGGCCACCCTGCGTTTTACCCATACGCCAATCTTGTTCAGCTCCTGCGCAATAAAGGCGCTGTTGGTGTCAATGGTTTGTCCTATCAACAGTTCATCGCCAATGGTAATTATGGAAGCGTTAACCTCGTTCATGGTTGAATGCCTTAATTTTAGCGCAATGTACTACAGGATGAAACGAATCATTTTTGCGCTTGTATTTCTCGCCGCCGTAAATGCTGTTCATGCACAAACCATCGCTACCAAACTGGCAACTGCCTGGTTGGCTTTTGAGAACGATCCGCAAATGAAGAGTGGTATTGCATCCCTGTATGTATTGGATGCTGCAACCGGCGCTGTCGTTTTTGACAAGAATTCACGCATTGGACTGGCGCCTGCTTCTACCCAAAAAATTATTACGGCCGCTACCGCTTACGAGGTTCTTGGGCAAGGCTATCAATACACCACTTCTTTTGGTTATGCAGGCCAGCTGCAGAATGGCCGTCTTTCTGGCAATCTATACATCCTGCCGTCCGGCGACCCAACGCTGGGCAGTTGGCGGTGGAAGAAGACTGCTGAAGATTCTGTGTTAACACGCATTGCAAATGGGGTATCGAAAACCGGCATTCAAACCTTCTCTTCGTTTGTGATTGATGCAAAAGGCTGGGAGGGTGAAACCGTTCCGGGTGGCTGGGTTTGGGATGATATTGGCAACTACTACGGCGCCGGTGCAGACGTGATAAACTGGCGGGAAAACCAATACGACCTGGTGATGAAATCGGGTAAAAACATTGGCGACGCGGTGACGATCGTTGGTACCAAACCATCGCTGTATAATTTTGAAATTGTGTCAAACGTAACATCGGCTGCGAAAGGCACCGGCGATAATTCGTACATCTATTTTCCGCTGACTTCTTCCAAGGCTGTTGTTCGCGGAACCATTCCTGTAAACGAAGAGCGGTTTACCATTTCCGGCGCCATGCCGTCTGGTAGAAATCAGTTTCTTGCCACTTTGCAGGATTCATTGTCCCGCAGAACAATTGCAAACGATAAACCGAACGAAATTGCGGACCGGTTTTCTAAAACAAGCACACCGGAAAACATCACCGTTTTTCACAAAGAGGTTTCGCCCCCACTTGACAGCATCAGTTATTGGTTTTTAAAACGCAGCATCAACCTTTATGGCGAAGCGTTAGCAAAAACAATCGCCGCTAAACAAAAGAAGACCGCAACAACTGACAATGGCGCCGATGAAATTCAGGCTTACTGGAGCAAAAAAGGTCTTGGCATTGATGCGTCGGAATTAAATGTTTATGATGGTTCGGGCCTGTCGCCACTGAACCGGACAACCACGCATGCCCAGGCCCTTATTTTGCAACACGCAAAAAAGCAACCGTGGTTTGCCGGCTACTATCACGGCTTCCCCGAGTACAACGGCATGAAATTAAAAAGTGGCACCATCAGCCGCGTGAAAAGCTTTTCCGGTTATCACAAGAGCAAGGAAGGAAAGGAGTACATCATTTCCTTCATCGTCAATAATTACAACGGTGGCGCCTCTGCATTGGTGCAGAAGATGTATAAGGTGTTGGATGTGTTGAAATGAATTGTCTGGAGCATGATTGTCTGAACCATGATTTATAGGATTTTGAGGATTAGGAGGAAATGAAAACATTCATTATAGAGAAAGAGTCGTTCAGCATTGAACGACTCTTTTAATTTCCTATAAATCTTTCTAATCCACCCAAATCATGGTTCAGACAATCTTGGCTAAGACAATTATTTCCCAATGAACCTATCCAAACTTGCTTTGCCGGGACCCGCCAATAAAATCGTTAGAAAACAAACGAGGTAAAGTCCTGCCATTTCGCCTTCGCCAAAAAACTGGCCTTTGTGTGCAATAAAAAGTGCTACCGCCATTGTGATGACCAACGGAATAGCGGCCAAGCGGGTAAACAAGCCAAGAATAATAAAGGCTGCGCAAAAGAATTCAGCAAAAACAGCAAGCGAGTAAGAAGTGGTGGACCCAAGTCCGAACGGATCGGCAAAGCGGCCAGCCTTTGCACCGTAATTTTTTAATTTATCCAGCCCGTGCTCAATCATCATCAGGGAACCGGCACCAACACGTAACACAAACAAAGCAATGGTCAGCGTACTCTCAGAAACCCGTGTGCTGAAAAGTCTTTTCATAGTAGATTTTAAAAATTCGGTGCAAGTTTACGCAAACAAATTCAAAAACACATTTGCAGCTGTTTTGTTAAACATTCCTGCTGCTGTGAATGCTTGGAATGAAGTTTGGTCGGCCTTAAAATAATTCGAATCTTTACAACGTTTATCCCACAACGGTTAATTCCAGAAGATGAAGAAAATTTTCTTACCAATTGTTGGCTGCTTTGTTACGCTTTATTCTTTTTCGCAGCAAACCTATTTTATCAGCTCCGTGCAAGACAGGTTCAATGAAGCAAAGGAATACTTTCAGAAAGAACAATACAATCTTGCCTATCCCATTTTAAAAGAGCTGCGCCAGTCGCTGACGGAAACCGATAAAATCAACCGTGCCGTGGTAGCGCAGGAAATTGAATATTACGCCATCGTCAGTTCGCTGAAGCAAAACGAAAGCAATGCTGAACTGGATGCAGAGATTTATGCCGACGTAACAAAAAACAATGCCCGTGCACAAATGATGAAGTTTCATTTGGCCGAGTACCTGTTTCGCCAGCAGCGTTTTTCAGAAGCCATTCCGCTGTATGAAGGTGCTGATATTGCCAACCTGAGTAACCGCGAGGTGGCCGACATGAAATTTCACCAGGGTTATTCTTACT
Organism: Flavisolibacter sp.; assembly: GCA_035510335.1. Taxonomy (GTDB): domain Bacteria; phylum Bacteroidota; class Bacteroidia; order Chitinophagales; family Chitinophagaceae; genus Flavisolibacter. Next base: position 4,427 of record DATKHJ010000403.1, read on the forward strand.
TCACCCTGCAGCAGTTTGCACAGGCAAAGCCTTTGCTGAATGCCATTCGCCAGGTGAAAAGTGACCCGAACTACATTGACGCCAACTATTATTACGGCTTCATTGCTTACCGCGATAAACAATATTCCGAAGCATTGTCGTCGTTTCGCATTGTTGAGAACGAAGAGCAGTATGCTTCCATTGTTCCGTTTTACATTACGCAAATCAACTATGCGCAAGGCCGTAAAGAAGAAGCCATTGCGTACGCAGAAAAAAAGCTGGCGGAAGGGAAGTCGCAGTTTTATGAATTGGAGTTGAAGCAATTGTTAGGTCATGCTTATTTCGAGAAAAAGCAGTACGCCAAAGCATTGCCTTATTTGCAGGAGTTTGTCAGCAAGTCAAAAAAAGTTCGTCGTGAAGATTTATACGAACTGTCGTACTCTTACTACCAAGCGAACAATTATACCCAGGCCATTGAAGGCTTCAAGCAACTGAGCGGAAAAGAAGATTCGCTGAGCCAGCATTCGATGTACCTGCTGGCCGATGCCTACTTAAAAACAAACCAGAAAACAAATGCAAGAAATGCGTTTTTGTTTTCTTCTTCTAACAATAGCAATCCCACGCAACGCGAAATTTCCCGTTTCAACTATGCCAAACTTTCCTACGAATTAGGTTACCAGGATGAAGCGTTGAATAACCTGCGTACGTTCCTGAATGATTACCCCGAGTCATCTTACCGCGAAGAAGCAACCGAACTGCTGGTAGGCGCCTTGACCAATACAAACAATTACCGCGATGCACTTGCACTGCTGGAAGGCATTCGCAACCCAACGCAATCCGTTAAACGTTTTCTGCCAAGAATTTTATACGGCCGTGCAACAGAGTTGATCAACGATGGGCAGTTGCAACAGGCAGAGGTTTTATTGGACCGCGCCTTAAAAGATCCGAACAATACGTCCGTGCTTCCTTTTCTTAATTTCTGGAAAGGCGAACTGGCTTACCGCAGCAACCGCATTGATGATGCCATTCGTTATTATCATGCGTATTTGTCTGCCGGAGCACCATCAAGCGGCGAGGCCAATGAAAGAAGCGTAAAGTACAATCTTGGTTACGCCTACTACCGCAAAGAAAATTATGCCGTAGCACAAACCTATTTCGAACCGCTTTCGAGAGGCGCTGCGCTCAATTCGGACCCCATTACGCAAGATGCGTATGTACGCACGGCCGATGTGTATTACATGAACCGCAACTACACGCAGGCAAGATCGATGTACGATAAAGTTATCAGCTATTCTTGGCCTTCGGAAGAATATGCAACCTTTCAAAAAGCCATGATTGCCGGCATCAGCAATGCGGGTGAAAAGGTGACGCTGATGAACAACCTCATTCGCAAGTTCCCGCAATCGAACCTGGTAGCCGATGCCAACATGGAAATTGCCAACACCTACTTAGCGCAGGAGCGTTTTCGTGATGCCATTCCTTACCTGAACAACATTGTAAATGCGCAAAGCGGCAACACTAGTTTAAAGCCGCAGGCCTTGCTGAAAGCGGGCATCGCTTATTACAATGCAAGCGATAACGAGCGGGCCATTGCGCAATACAGGCAGTTGCTTACTTCTTATCCAAACTCCCCGGAAGCAGAAGATGCGCTGGATAATTTAAAGACCATTTACATTGAACAAGGTCGTCCCGGTGAATTTGCAGACGTAGCCAGAAATGCCGGCCGCCCGATTTCAGAAGCGGCAGAAGATTCACTGACTTATGCGGCGGCAGAAATTCAATTTGAGGCCAATAACCTGGCCGGTGCACTGCAGTCGTTTGACAAATACCTGCAGCGTTTTCCAAACGGAAGCAAAGCCGTGGATGCTTATTTCTATCGTGCTGATATTTATAACGGCCGTAAAGACTGGAACAATGCACTGAGCAATTATGCAGAAGTGGCCAACAGGGCACCGAACCGTTTTGCCGAGCAGGCAATTTTACAAGCGGCCCGCATTACCTTCTTCGAATTAAAAAACTACCCCGAAGCAGAACGATACTATGTGCAGCTAAAGCAAATCACTGCCAGCCAGGAAAACCGCCTGGAAGCAATGCGTGGTTTGCTGCGCAGCCAGTACCTGCAAAAGAAATGGAGCGAAGCGGTGGATAATGCCAAGGAGCTGATTGCGCAAAAAGGCGCCAGCAGCGATGACAAATCGCTAGCTAACATGGCCATTGGTAAATCAGCACAAATTGCCGGACGTTACGATGAAGCGTTAACGGCTTTCCGCGCCGTAGTGGCGGTAAACAAAGCAGCGGTAGGTGCTGAAGCCCGTTACGAAGTGGCCAACACCTGGTTTATGACCGGCCGTTACGAGGATTCGGAAAAAGCAGCCTTTGAAGTCATTAACAAAAGCGGCTCTTATGATTTTTGGGTAACGAGAGCTTATATTTTGCTGGGCGATATCTATTACAAACAGAAAGATTATTTCAACGCAAAAGCCACTTACCAGAGCATTGTGCAAAACAGCTTGAATGCAGAGCTGAAAGCAGAAGCGCAAACAAAACTGAACCAGGTAACGGCTGAAGAAGCGCAAAACAGCAAAGTAGGATCGTAAGAACATCAATCGGCAAACGGTAATCGTGAATAAACGGCCGTTTGCTTACAAGATGAACTTTACGACAAAGCGATTATCACATTATCCCATTATCGAATTAGCATATGATCACCATGAAATCTTCCCTCTTCACCATAGGTTTAACATTGATTGGCTTAGCCGCATCGGCGCAGGATACAACGGGCCGGAAAATCACCATTACGTCCAGCTTTAAACCGGTTTTGAAAGAAGCTGCCAAGATTAATTTCAACGCATCGCCTGCCGTGGTTGACACCACGCGGCCACGACTGCAATACAGCATTCCTAACCAGAACCTGAATTTTGCTTTTCAGCCCGGCACCCTTCGTCCACTGGCACTGGCAGTTGATACCGGTGGCACCTGGACAAACGAAAGCTATGTGAAAGCAGGCTTTGGTAATTTTAAAACGCCATTTGTGCAATTGGGTTTATCTGTAGGTGATGGAAAAACAGCCGGCATTAATTTGTACGGTCAGCATGTTTCTTCCAAAGGAAAAATCCAGTTCCAGGATTATGCCCGCACCAATGCGGAACTAAATGCTTTTTTGAAAGCCGGTAATATTGAATGGAGTGCCCGTCTTGGCGGATTGCAGGAGAACTACAACAAGTACGGCTTTCAGCCAAAGACATTAACATTCCCCGAAGATTCGCTTGATGTAAAATTTCAAACCTGGCGTGGCCGCATTGCTTTCCGCAATATCAACCGCACCGAACTGGGTATTTCTTACGCACCTGAACTCAAAATTGATGCCTTCAGCGATCAGTTGAGCAATTCGGAAAGCAATACCTACATCAATCTCCCCGTACAAAAAATGGTGGATAAAAGCTTTGGTGTGGATGTGGCGCTGACTGCCAATTTAAGCAGTTACAAACCGGAGGATAAGGAAGTTGTAAACAACCATTGGTTTGCCATTTCACCTTCCTTGTTGTACAAAACAGCCAACATCAACATCCAGGCAGGACTTCGTCCGGCATGGGATAACAGCAGCTTTAAATTGTTCCCGAACGTGACGGCTGAAATTGCTACCAAAGACCAGCGCTTTTCTTTCCAGGCCGGTTGGGTTGGTTATATCCGCAATGCGGGTTATCAATACCAAACACGCATCAATCCCTGGGTTTGGGCGCCTGACAGGGTCTTTAACTCAAGAGTAGAAGAACGCTATGCAGGCTTCAAAGGTTCTGCCGGCAACCATTTCAGCTACAGCGCTAAAATTGCTTTCAACAAAATTAACAACCAGCCACTGTTTACCAACGATACCATTAACGGCGGCAAATCGTTCATGGTCATTAACGAACCAGAGCTGAAAGTGCTGAATTTTGGCGGCGAGCTTGGCTACACGGTAGGAGAGCGGTTCTCCTTGATCTCTAACCTGCAGTTCAATCAATACAATCCAAAGTTTGCCGACAAGGCATGGGGCCTGTTGCCACTGGAGTGGAAAACCACCATGCGTTTGCAGGTGTTGAAAGATTTGTATGTGAACGGTGAACTGTTTGCTTTTGATGGCCCACGTTACCAGCTAAAGGGCGGTAAAGACGGCAACCTGGGTAGTGCGCTGGATTTAAGCGCCGGCCTTGAATTTAAAGTGTATAAAAACATCAAGGTTTGGGGACAGTTCAACAACCTGTTAGGCAAAGAATACCAGCGCTGGAACCAATATCCGGTTTATGGCTTCAACTTCCTTGCAGGTGTTGTAATTTCGTTCGCTCAAAGTAAATAAAAGTGCTGAACCTTCTCACCCAATACCTGTTTCAATACAAGTCTGTCAGTATTCCAAATGTTGGAACGTTCTCTATCGTTCAGCAACCGCCGCAGTTGAATATTGCCGATAAAATCATTCTGCCGCCATCTTACATCGTTGAAATAAAAAATGAAGACGAGGTAACAGATCACCAGCTTAGTTTTCTGCATGCTTCTTTGCAAAGAGAGAAAGCGGATGTGCAACGTGACCTTCGCTTCTTTGGTAACAAACTGCAGGAGAAAATCAACGGTCCCGGCTTTACCTGGGATGGCTTGGGAACCATTACCCGCAGTACGCAATCGCTTCCCATTGCCATTGGCGCACTGGAGGCCATTCCTGCCGAACGTGTTTTGCGGCAGGATGCAAGGCACAAAGTGCTGGTTGGCGATCAGCAAATGCTCTCCGGCGGCATTGACGAAGAAGTGGTCATCGCCGGACGGAAACGTTCGCTTTTTGTCGTCATCGGTTGGGTGTTGTTACTGCTTTCCATTCTATTTATTGCCTGGCATTTGTACAGCGGCAAGTTCAGGGTGAACGCGGCCGGTTCGCGGCAATCGCCAACAAGTTATTCCATCGTTACACCAGAAGTGCGGGAGGTGTAAACCACAAGCCCAAAGTCCTTTACATTTGCCTTCTTTATGAATCGCATCCATTACACGCATTGCCCTGTTTGCAACAGCAGCAACATTAATCCCTTGCTTACGGTAAAAGATCATTCAGTGAGCAAAGAAGAATTTGTGATCTGGCAATGTGGTGCCTGCACCTTGCGCTTTACCCAAGATGTGCCGGATGAAGATTCAATCGGTCCTTACTACCAGTCGCAGGATTATATTTCGCATTCCAACACCGACAAAGGTTTGCTCAACAAACTTTACCAGCGGGTTCGCAAACTAACGCTGGAGCAAAAAGCAAGTCTCATTATTGGTAAGACAAAAGAGAAA
>DATKHJ010000404.1:0-5935 GCA_035510335.1 Flavisolibacter sp.
TACGATTACGCTGCTGCCGACAACAAACTGGGTTATGCCATCCGGTCAATTAACGACACGTATGTGCAGACCATTTCCAAAATGGCTAAAAGCCCCAGCGGCCAGCTTTACTTTCCTTTCCTGCACAATATTCTGGCGGAAAAACAAAGTCTTGCCAGCATTGATTCCGTAAAGAACGACCCGGTGAAATATTACAAGCTGCTGGTAAAAACCAAGCTTGATTATGTGCAAAGCCGCCTGGAAGGGGAGGAGATCACCGAAATGGAATCGCTCAACAAAATGCTGCAGGCAAAAGCGGTGGATAATTTTATTAAGCCTATCAACGACCTGCACGACGTTAGCAACCCGGCCGTTCGTTTCCGTTCCCTGCAACCATTAACGGCGCAGGAACTGTATTATGTGGTCATCGCCGGCGAACGTGACCTTTATACTTCCAGCTACATCAGCGGTGTTTACCCGCAAATGATGCAGAAGATTGGCAACCGCGGCGATTCGCTTTTTTTAAGTGTTGGCTTCGATCATTTCCGCAAATTCATTCGCATGGCGGCGGGTTATAACATGCTGCCTACGTTCTTAAACTCTTTTCCTGACAAAGATGCGGCCAAAACATTGATGACCGCCTTTGTAAACGGGCTTGACCGCTCCAATAGTTTGGAAGATGGTGTGGATGTGGCTGACTCTTATGCCAGCATTGCGGAAACCATGAAACCTGTGGCGCAGCAAATGCTGGAAAACGTAAAACGCAACCACGATGAAGCCGTGCAGGCAGGTAACCGTCGCGGTACCGTCATTTACGACCTGCTGTACAAATTATTTCTGTCGGCCGGCGACAGCACCATTAATCTTTCCAAAGAATTCAACATTCCGCCGGTTTACAACGTGGCCAATAATTCGTTGTCAAACGGAGACAAAGAGCCCATCATTGTGCAGGTGTTTTTTTATGGCGATGAAGACGGTAGAAACAACTTCCGCCTGTTTACGCCGCAGTTTCCCTCTTCCATTTGGAAAAGGGCCGAAACGCCCCAGTGGATCAGCTTTACTTCTTTAAAAGGCAAACCAATTGTGGTGTATGCCAACAAGCCGCTGGATGAAGAATCCGGCGCGGTGGACAGGGCGCAGGCTGCTTTGTGTAGCTACCTGTCGGAGAAAGAACTCAATCCAACCATTGTTATTCACCGCGGGCACAGCTATTATGCGCCTTATACCATTGAACAGCTGGCGCCTTCGGCCAAGATTGTTTTTATGGGTTCGTGTGGCGGCTATCACCTCATTCATGATGTGTTGGAAAGAGCGGGAGATGCGCACATTATTGCTTCCAAGCAAATTGGCAAGCAGATTATCAACCAGCCGCTGATTGACATGATCATGGAAAAGGTACGCAACGGAAACAACATCGACTGGATCCCCTTCTGGCGAGAGTTTCAGGGCCGTTATGGCAAGATTGAAGGCTTTGGCGATTATGTTCCGCCGCACAAAAACCTCGGCGCCATTTTTATCAAAGCCTATAAAAATGCCATGGGCGACGATACTGCGGGCATTTAAGCCATTACTTTTGCATTCTTTCAAAGTTCACGGGTTTACAAGTTCACAGGTTCGCAAGTCATTGAAAGCGGCTTTAACTTGTAAACCCGTGAACCGGCAAACTTGTAAACTTCTTCCTTGAGCACTTCTACCAAAAAGTCCTTTTTTGATTTTACCCTTTTAAACCGGGTGTTGCAGTTTACGCAGCCCTACAAAAGGCGGTTTGTGGGGTCAATCGTGCTGGCGGTGGTGCTGGCGGCATTTACGCCGGTGCGGCCGTTTTTAATTCAGCTTACTGTTGACGATTACATTGCACGGGCCGACCGCTCGTTTGCCGATAAAGCCATAAATATCCTGGTATGGATCACCGTTATTCAAATCGGGTTAACGATTATTGAAACTGTTCTGCGCTTTTATTTTTCTTACATCACGGCCTGGCTGGGACAAGCCGTGGTAAAAGACATGCGGGTGAAAGTGTTTGGCAAAGTGCTTCACCTGAACCTGCGCCAGTTCGACCGCACACCCATTGGTACACTCACCACCCGAACGGTGGACGACATTGAACGCATTAACGACATTTTTGCCGACGGCTTAATTCCCATTATTGCCGACCTGCTTTCCATTCTTTGCGTGCTGGGCATTATGCTGTACACTGATTGGCAGCTAACGCTCATTAGTCTTATTCCGTTCCCCATTATTATTGTTGCCACGTATTATTTTAAAGAAAGCGTTAACCGTTCGTTTCATCGGGTACGCAACGCGGTTTCTAACCTTAATGCCTTTGTGCAGGAGCACATCACAGGTATGTACATTGTGCAGGCCTTCGCCGCCGAAAAGCGGGAGCAGCAAAAGTTTGACGAGATTAACAAAGAACACCGCAACGCCAACATCAAAGCCATTTTTGCCTACTCGGTTTTCTTTCCGTTGGTAGAAATTGTGTTGGCACTTTCCATGGGGTTGATTGTTTACTGGGCCGCCAAAGAATCGTTGGGAAGAACTGATGTGAATCCCGGGGTCATCATCGCATTTATTCAATACCTCAATCTTATTTTCCGTCCGCTGCGGGTTATTGCCGATAAGTTCAATGTGCTGCAAATGGGCATGATTGCCAGCGAGCGGGTGTTTAAAGTGCTGGATAACGATGATACGCTGCCGCCATCTCCCCACAATGCCTATGCACCGCAACAGGTAAGCGGCAAAATCGAATTTGACCATGTTTGGTTTGGATACACCGAAGGGCAAGATGTGCTGAAAGATGTATCGTTTACCGTAAAGCCAGGGCAAACTGTAGCCATTGTGGGCCACACCGGCAGTGGGAAAACCACCATTATTTCGTTGTTGAACCGCCTTTACCAGATTAACCGCGGACACATTAAAGTAGATGATGTGTCGATTGATGAATACGAGACGGGCATCCTTCGCAAGAATGTTGGCGTGGTGCTGCAGGATGTGTTTTTGTTTCCTGGGTCGGTGCGGGACAATATTACGCTGATGAACCCGGCCATTCCGCAGGAAAAAGTAGAGGAAGCCGCAAAACTCATTGGCCTGCACGAATTTATTTTACAGTTGCCCGGCGGGTACGATTACAACGTCATGGAACGTGGCGCTACCTTGTCGCTGGGGCAGCGGCAGTTGCTTTCCTTTATTCGTGCACTTTTGTACAACCCGGCCATCCTGGTGTTGGACGAAGCCACATCTTCTATTGATACGGAAAGTGAACTCCTGATTGAAAAAGCGATCAACCGGCTTATTTCGGGCCGCACATCGATTATTATTGCCCACCGCTTATCAACCATTCAGCGTGCCGACCAGATTATTGTAATGGACAAAGGCGAAGTAAAAGAGGCCGGAACGCATGCGGAGTTATTGGCAAAGGGCGGCTTTTATGCTAAATTGCATCAAATGCAGTTTGAACGAAAATCTTCGGTTCATGTCTGACACAAATCCAAACAGGTTAAGCGAGGCGGAAATGAATTATTGGTATGAGAAGGCCGAAATGGATTTATTGCGTGATGGAATAAAGCGTACTTACAAGGAAAGGTTTCTATTTCTGATGACTTTAGTGAAGATTCAAAAGACCATGAGTAAAATGAAAGTCCAGCATTACGAAGACGATCAAAAAAGCTAACGATGGATATTTTTGATCAGGAAGTCATTCTCCTTTGGAAAGCACTGGAAGAAGAAAAAGTAAAATATTTAATGGTAGGTGGATATGCTACCAATCTTCATGGTTACCAGCGGTACACCGGCGACATGGATATTTGGATTGAGGATTCGGTTGAAAACAGGAAGGCATTACGAAAGGCTTTCAAAAGTTACGGTATGGGTGATTTTGAGATGATTGAACGCATGCAATTTGTTCCGGGATGGACTTACTTCCACTTAAATAACGGGATGAAGTTAGATGTGCTGATAGACATGAAAGGTTTGGAAGGTTATCGCTTTGAAGAATGCCTGAAAATGGCCACTGTTGCAGAAATTGATTCAATAAAAATCCCTGTCCTTCACATCAATCACCTCATCGCCAATAAAAAAGCAGTTGCCCGGCCAAAAGATCAACTTGATGTGCTCTACCTCGAAAAGATTTTAGCCCTTCGCCAAAACAACGCAACAGACCCAACCTGAGCACTGTTTGTCATTCCACTCCTTCAAATTCTGTTAAAAAATGGCAATAACTCAATCGAAAAAACCGTTAGTTTAGCTCAAATTCACCGCTGTTATGAGGCAATTGATTATTTGCTTAATGGGGCTAACCCTTTTTTCCTTTATTCTCTCCTGCCAAAAAGAAGTAAGCCAGGAGTTTGGTGAGCCGGCAAAAGGCAGTCTCCAAAGCGATCTTGGTGAGTGTTTGCCCAAACTGGTGGCGGGCTCTTACATTGTAAACAAAGCCCTCAACGACAGTAATTTTATAGAAGTAACGGTGAATGTTACCACTCCTGGTTCTTACACCATTGCCACGGACTCGCTGGAAGGATTTTCTTTTAAAGCAACCGGCGCCTTCACCACAGCAGGCCCCACGACGGTACGGTTAAAAGCTTCTGGTGTTCCGCAAAACTCGGGCACAACAACCTTCCGCGTTTCTTTTGACAGCAGCACCTGCGATGTGGATGTAACCATTCTGCCCGACGGGGCAACCGGCGGTCCGGCCGTGTTTACACTGGCTGGTGCACCAGGCGCCTGCGCACCGTTTACTCCAGCCGGGAATTACTACAAAGACACAACCCTGGACGCAAGGCACTCGGTAAGTGTACAGGTAAATGTAACCGCGGTAGGTACGTACACCATTAGCACCACTACGCAAAATGGCTATTCATTTTCACACACCGGCACATTTGGCGCCACAGGTGTACAAACGGTAAAGCTTGAAGGAACCGGTAAACCCGCAGCGGTGGGTACAGACAATTTCTCGGTAACGGCGGGGACCTCTACCTGTACTTTTTCGATAAACGTTACTGCACCCCCAGCCAGCTGTACGCCAACTGTTGAAGGAACTTACACTGCCGGTGCCGTTACTACGGCAACAAACAGAATTCTTGTTAACCATACGTATGCTACTGCAGGCAGTTACACCGTTTCTACGGCTGCTGTTAATGGTTACTCGTTTGGGCCGAAAACAATTACGGCTACAGCCGGGGCGAATGCCATTACACTGGAAGCAACCGGTACGCCAACGCAGGCGGGCACCAATACTTTTACCATCAATTTCGGTGATGGTCAGACCTGTACGTTTACGGTTACGGTGAATAATGGTACAGCTCCACCGCCAAATACTGACTATTTCCCTACAACACTCAACAGTTGGTGGAGTTATAGTGAAGGTTCGGATACATTTAGAATAACGAATGTTGGTCCGGTAGCCCTTGGCGGAAATACCTATCAGCGTTTTGTGGCTGATGATCGTGGAACTGCCTTTGATAGTTCGTATTTCCGAAAGAGTGGAAATGATTTTTACGAATACATTGATACCTCCTGGTTTGGACTCGGCGCCTTTGGACTCAAGTTTACAACGCTAGGATTGGATGTTCTTTTCTTAAAAAATTCACTTGCCACCGGAGATAGCCTTGTCTCTAACTTCAATGCAAGTTTAGATACCGGCGGAACTGTACCTGTACCCGTGATTTTCCGCGTGAAATACAAGGTTATTAATGCCAACGCTACGGTTACGGTTAATGGTAACACCTTTACCAATGTTTACCAATTAAGGGACAGTTGGGAGATTGGTTTCATGGGTACCTTCATCGACCTGGGTGCACAACCATGGGACTACTTTTACGCAAGAGGAGTGGGAAGGATTAAAACGGCTATGGGTGGGGTCGATCACAACATCCGGTATTGGCGGGTCAATTAAAATAATTCTCAAATACAGCAAAGCAAGCCGCACCAATCGTGCGGCTTTTTATTTAAACCTTAAATC
>DATKHJ010000405.1:0-20963 GCA_035510335.1 Flavisolibacter sp.
TTTGAAATTGGTTTGTTTACCGAACGCGATGAAAATTGTAAGAATTATAATATCCCAATATCCTAATATCCCACTATCTCTTTCTTGTGCGTTTAAACCAGAAACGCAAACCAACGAGCAGCAATAAGCCAAGAACTGCAATAACGAGCAACTCGTAATTTTCAAAACTGGTTTCCATGTCGGGTTCAATGGCTTTTCCAATCGAATCGATCTGTGCAAAACTGAAAAGGGAAAGGAAAGAAAAGTAGATCATCAATGCGTATCTCATTGGCTGCTTATTTGCCTTTAAAAATAGCTTATTCTTTGTTGCCGAAACTGTTGACGAGGCCTGTTACCAATTGCGGCTCGTAACCTTTCTGCAATAAATAGTCCGTCGTTTTTTTCTTGCGCACCAAGTATTGTTCACCCTTCAGCGAGTTGTATTTTTTTTCGGCCAGTTGCTGCAATGTTTTGTGATAGGCTTCCTCGTCAATTTCTTTCATCGCCAGTTTAATAATGTACTCACCCACGCCTTTTTCTTTCAGCCCGTAGTAAATTTTTTTTCGTCCCCAGTCTTTCATTCGAAACTTGCCGCCGGCAAATGCTTTGGCAAAGCGTTCCTCGTTCAGGTAATCGTCTTCAATCAGCGATGAAATAATCTCGTCGTGCTCGGAGCGCCACACGCCAAGGTCCCACAGCTTTTGTTTCACCTCGCTGTGGCTCCGCTCCTGATAAGCGCAGTATTGCCGCAGTTTTTGAATGGCTTGTTCTTTGGTGAGATGTTTTTTTTGCACGCTAAAAGTTTACAAGTTCGCTAGTTCGCAGGTTCACAAGTTAATTGTCCAATTTATAAAGATTGATTGCAACCGGAAACAACCCGTGAACAAGTGAACTTGTGAACAGATGAACTATTCTTCGAGAAGCTCCTGGCAGCCGTATTCTTTTTCCAAAAGCTGGTCGTAGAAATCGGCTTTGTGAAAAAGATCGCGGAACATTTCAATGCCGTTTTCTTTGGTCATGTCAAGGTCGTACATAATGCAGGAGAGCACGATGTTTTGTTTCAGGCAACTCAGCACCAACCCGTCTAATTTAAAGTTCTCTTCCAGCAAAAACTGGTAGAGTGGTTTAATGCGGGTAGTATCAACCGGCAGCTGACAGAGGTAGGCATCGCCGGCCACAAAATAGTTTTCGGGGTTGTAATTGATCTTGATTTTGGCGCCGCCTTCTTTTACACTCCAGTTGTTGTTGCCATCCCGCGCCAGCTTTACATCTTTGCCCAGTTCCTGCAAAATTTCTTCAACGGTTTTGGCAATGCCAACGGGCTTTGATTCCCGTTCGGGCATTTGCGGTAGCTTTACTTCCGTTCCGCAATACGGACAATACTTGGTGGCTTCGATATTGGTTGGCAGCACCAGATTGTTGCAACTGTGGCAGCGGGTAGAAGCTTGTCCTTTGTACGGAAGATAAATCTGCAAGGCTTCGCGGATGTAGCTCACCGGCAGGGCAAAGCCAAGGTTATCGCCGCCTTTAATGATGAATGAATTAATACCGATGATTTCGCCGTTCTTGTTCACCAGCGGACCACCGCTGTTGCCGGGATTAATAGCCGCATCTATCTGAATATATTTCACGCCTTCCCGCACCCGGTCGACCTTTGAAATAACACCTTGCGTGGCCGTGTAGTTGAGGCCAAACGGGTGACCGATGGCTACTACCACATCACCGTCGTGTGTATCGGTGTAGCTACCCAGTTTTACTTCAGGCAACTGCACATCGGTTGGCGCCTGTAAAAAAGCGAGGTCGTGTTTTTTATCGGTGTAAAGTACACGGCCCAGGCGCTTGTCAAACAGGCGACCGGCCATGGTAATTTCTGCGTTCTTTCCCACCACATGTTCATTGGTAACAATCAGGTCAAACTCTTTTACGTAAAAGCCTGTGCCGGTGCTGTTCTGCGTGGCAATCTGAATAATGGCCGGTCGAAAAAGTTCAATAATCTGCTGCGTATTCATAATCACGGATTAATTGGATTTTTATAAGGATTAATAGGACTACTTGCTTGAACAGCCATGTTGCTATTGATGACTCTTTTAAACTGGAGACTTTTTGCGCCGAAATTGAGGAGAAGCCCTACTTCCTTGCGATGGTTCTCGAGATAGTTTAATGCCTGGTTTAATTCTTTATCTGTTAATTCTGAAATAGCCTTCAGTTCAACAACAATTTTGTCATCCACCATAAAGTCAACTCTTCTTTTCCCAACAATTGTTTCATCATAATAGATCGGCAGTTCCAATTCTCTTTTGTATGAAAGATTGATCTTATCAAACTCTATTGCCAGGCAACGGGAGTAAATTAATTCACTATACCCAGCCTTCATCTTACGATGCACCAGCATTGCACAACCAATTATCTTTTGTGTTATATCGCTATATTTTAAATCGAATGCCATTTCCGTTCTGAATTAATGACTGATAAGTTAGTAAGAAATCCTACTCCAAAGCAATCCTTTCATTCCATCCAAAATCACACGAATCCGCGGTTGTTTATCTCGTCTCCAGGTTTAAATATTCTACTTCCGTTGTAAAAGTTTGATTAAACGCTACCGGGTTATCATATTTCAACTTCTCCGTATCAAACTTCAACTCAGGATATTTTTCTTTCCAGCGGTCAACTATCCCTTGAATATGGTCTTTGATTTTCTCCTTGTTGTATTCGCCTTTTTCCTTATCGTAAAAAGTTTCCGTAAAACCGAGTTCGGAAAAATAATCGGGATAATTAATCATCATAAACAACCGGAACAATTCACTCACTGGCCTGGGTAAACTGTAAGAGTATTGACAATACGAAAAGCCATACTCGCTGATGCGGGCCGCCACATCGGGCATCTTGTGTTCTTTATACCAGGCAATGTTCTGGTTGGCGTTATAGATGGCGTCGGCAATGGTTTTGTAGTTCTGCGGCGTTACAATAGAAAACGTGTGTTTTGAGCGAAACAGGTAAGGGTAGAATTCGGTTTTATCCTTGGTGGTAAGCTTTTGAAAGCACTCCATCATTTCTTGGTTTTTTTCCGTAACCAGCCGGTTGTCTTTGCGGAAATAAATTTCCACGATCTTCTCCAGTTCTGCCTGTAGCTTTCCTTCCGGCACAACAAGGTAGTCAATACGGTAAGCTAGCGCCAGCAACAGGTAGGCAATGCCGCCGGAGTATTTATCGTTGTCGATGGTGCCAATAAGGTTGATGGTTTCGTTGATCCACTCTTTGAAAAAGCGCAGCTTTACGGCTTTTTCTTCATCGGTAATTGGCTCAATATGCTCCACGTCGATGGGCAGCAGCGTGGTAAAATCCTGCACCAATAAATCGTCCTGCTTATCGGCTTTGGTGGCCAGTTCTTTTAAGCCATAATACAGTTTGCTGGGATTGGCCGTTTCAATGTCGCTGTCGAAGAACATGTAAATCTTTCCTTCGTGCAAGGCATAGCGACTGTAATAAAGGTTGAAATTCATTTCCAGCAGGCGGCGCATTACCGGAACGCTGGGTTGGGGCATTTGGGCAATCACGATCTCGGCTTCTACATTTTCGCTGTCGAAATAACCGCGAACAATTTTTGAACCCTGGTAAAACAGGAACTTGTGCTGCGCACCTTCCTTCACCACCTTTACATTGTCCTCGTCTTCATCCCGCAGGTAATCGAAAAAAGCAAGGATGCTTTCCTCGTATTTTTTTTCTTTGAATAGGCTTTCGGCTTCGTTCCATTTTTCCACTTTGGCCACCGGCTTGTTATTGTCCGAATAGCGGCCAAACTGAACCAAAGGCTTTTGCATGTCCACTTCGTTCTCCTCTTCTTTTTTCTTTGACCAGCTAAAGATTTTTTCCAGCATAGGCTCGTTTAATGCAAACAATTGGCCTGCAGGCACAGGTCGGTCGCTTCTTTTTTACTGCTTTCCCAACCATTCAATGTTGTATCAGGCGATACACATTCCTTCAAAACACGGGCCGCATACCTGTTATAAAAGCCGAAAGTTAGGAAGGGATAAGCGTTGATAAACTGTCCCGAACTTTGGGCTAAAAATTCTTAGTTTCGCCTCCACTGAAATTGAACGTACATGAAGTTTATTGTATCCTCTAACCAATTATTAAAGCAACTGCAGCATATTGCCGGGGTCATCAATGCCAACACGGTATTACCCATCCTGGAAGACTTTCTTTTTGAGATTGACAAAAACAAACTGAGCGTGGTGGCCACAGACCTGGAAACGGTGATGCGCATTCAACTGGATATTGAAGCAAAAGAGCCCGGCAAGGTTTGTATTCCGGCCAAGATCCTGATGGACTCGCTGAAGAACATTCCTGACCAGCCGCTTTCTTTCAACATCGATAAAAACTTTGCCATTGAGATTACTTCCGACAATGGTAAATACAAGGTAATGGGTGAGAACCCCGATAATTTTCCGAAAGAGCCTGCGGCAGATGATACGACTTCTTTTACCATGACCTCATCGGCGCTGGTAACAGCAATTAACAAAACCCTGTTTGCGGTAAGTAACGACGATTTGCGTCCGGCCATGACAGGAGTTTTCTTCGAGCTGAACAAAGACTTCATTCAATTTGTGGCCACTGATGCACACCGGTTGGTTCGTTATAAAAGAACCGATGTAAGCTGTCCGAAAGCTGATTCATTTATTGTTCCCAAAAAGCCGCTCAACCTGCTGAAGTCGGCGCTGCCAGCAACGGACGACGAGATCACGATTTCGTACAACAGCAACCACCTGTTTGTAAAGCACGGCACTACGCAAATGAGTTGCCGGCTAATTGATGCCCGCTTCCCGGATTACAAAGTGGTGATTCCGGCTGACAACCCGTACAAAATGACGGTGAGCAAAAGCGAATTTCAAAGTGCCCTGCGCCGTGTGAGCATTTTCAGTAACAAAAGCACCAACCAGGTAGCCCTGCAGATCAGCGGTAGCGAACTGGGCCTGCAGGCGCAGGACGTGGATTTCAGTTTTGAAGGCGCCGAACGCATGAAATGCCAGTACGACGGGGAAGACCTGACGATTGCTTTCAATGCCCGCTTCTTAATTGAAATGCTCAACGCCGCCGACAGCGACGAGGTGCGCATGGAACTCTCCACCCCAACGAAAGCCGGCTTGATTAAGCCTACAGAAAAAGACGACGACGAAGATGTGCTGATGCTGGTGATGCCGCTGATGTTGAATCAATAGGAGTAGCGGCCCCTCCCGCCTCCCCAGTGGGGAGGAGCACTAAGCACAGACACTTGCTTTTGTATGATACTTTAAAGACTCAATCATAACCTGGTTGGGTCTTTTTTTATTTTAGCTTAGAATGCAGAATGTTGCGGCTTTGCCTTTTCGCGCCTTTGTGTGAAACCCATTTACATTAGAAAAGAACGAATGGAAAAAAGCCGCTGATTCAAGCGGCCATTTTTGCCCCGAAAACTTCCCTCTTGGAGGATCAGCGGGCCTTTGCTACATTTGCCCACGGCGGATTTGTTTATTGTTCGGCCATAACGGAACTAATAAACGCAAGAAACTCTCTCTACGCAGTTTTCCTGACGTTTACTAGTGGCAACCAAAGCTGTGCATTTCTGTACAACTTTTCTCCTCCCGGCTGTACAAATTACCCGCCGCAAAAAAGTTTGTTATGGCAACAATACAAGATTTGTTGAAAGAAAGAATTCTCGTTATTGACGGCGCTATGGGCACCATGATCCAGCGCTACAACCTGAAGGAAGAAGATTACCGCGGCGAACGGTTTAAAGACTGGCCTTCCGACATCAAAGGCAACAACGACCTGTTGTGCTTAACCCAGCCGCACATTATCCGCGAAATTCATGGCAAGTATTTAGAAGCCGGTGCCGATATTATTGAGACAAACACCTTCAACGCACAAAAAGTTTCCCTGGCCGATTACGGCATGGAAAGCCTGGCTTACGAAATTAACGTAGCCGCTGCACGCATTGCCAAAGAAGCAACGGCGCTGGTGGGTTCCGGCGAACAAAAATGGGTAGCCGGTGCTTTGGGACCGTTGAACAAAACACTTTCGCTTTCGCCTGATGTCAACAATCCCGGTTACCGTGCGCTGACATTTGATGAAGCTGTTGATGCGTATTACGAGCAGGTGAAAGGATTAGTGGATGGCGGCGTTGATCTTATTTTGATCGAAACCATTTTCGATACGTTGAATGCAAAGGCAGCCATCTTCGCCGTGAAAAAATATTTCAGGGACGCAGGTCAGCCCGAGCTTCCCATTATGATCAGCGGCACCATTACCGATGCCTCCGGCCGCACATTAAGCGGACAAACCCTCGAAGCATTTTACACTTCTATTCGTCATGCCCGTCCGCTGAGCATTGGCTTGAACTGTGCGCTGGGTGCACAGGAAATGCGTCCGCATATTGAGGAACTGAGCAGCATTGCGGAGTGTTACACATCGGCTTACCCCAACGCTGGCTTGCCCAATACCATGGGCGAATACGATGAACAACCGGAACAAACAGCGCATTTTATTGAAGACTGGGCAAAAGAAGGGTATGTGAATATCGTTGGCGGTTGTTGCGGCACTACGCCGGATCACATCCGCCACATTGCGGAGCAGGTGCGGAAGATCACACCCAGGCCGCTGCCGGTGGTAGAAATGACCATTCAAACCGAAAAAGAAGAAAACGTTTCAATTGCCTAAATCAATCTTAGCAACCCATTGTGCCTTCGTGCCTTTGTGGTTCAAACTGAAATTATGAGCGAAGCAACCATCATTAAACCCTATTTGCGATTGTCCGGGCTGGAGCCGTTGACCATTCGTCCCGAATCCAATTTTGTGAACGTAGGCGAACGCACCAACGTAACGGGCTCCAAAAAATTTGCCCGCCTCATTCGCGAAAACAAATACGAGGAAGCGCTTTCCGTTGCACGGCAGCAGGTGGAGAACGGCGCACAGGTGCTTGATATCAACATGGACGATGCGCTGCTCGACGGCGTAAAAGCCATGACCACCTTTCTGAATCTTTTGCAGGCAGAGCCGGATATCGCCAAGATTCCCATCATGATCGATTCGTCGAAATTTGAGATCATTGAAGCGGGTCTGAAATGCGTACAGGGCAAGTGCATTGTCAACTCCATTTCCATGAAAGAAGGCGTTGATAAATTCATTGAGCAGGCCTTCATTTGCCAGGCTTATGGCGCTGCGGTAGTGGTGATGGCCTTCGACGAACAGGGCCAGGCCGATACGCTGGAAAGAAGGGTGACCATCTGCGAAAAAGCGTATGATATCCTCGTAAACCAGGTGGGCTTCGAGCCGCAGGACATCATCTTCGATCCCAACATTTTTGCTGTTGCCACCGGCATCGAAGAACACAATAATTACGCGGTTGACTTCATCGAAGCCACACGCATCATCAAACAAAAAATGCCGCTGGCAAAAGTGAGCGGTGGCGTGAGCAACGTTTCGTTCTCGTTTCGTGGCAACGACCATGTTCGCGAAGCCATTCATTCTGTATTCTTATTCTATGCTATTAAAGCCGGTATGGATATGGGTATCGTTAACGCAGGCCAGTTGGTGGTGTACGATACAATTGAACCGCAACTGAAAGAGTTGTGTGAGGACGTGATTTTAAACCGCCGTGCCGACGCTACGGAAAGATTGGTGGCATTTGCCGAGCAGGTAAAAGGCAAGGGCAAAGAAGAAGAAAAGCGGGATGAGGCCTGGCGGTCAGCACCGGTGGAAGAACGCCTGAAGCATGCACTGGTCAATGGCATTACCGAATACATTGATGGCGATACGGAAGAAGCAAGACAAAAATACCCGGCGCCGCTGGATGTCATTGAAGGGCCGTTGATGGCCGGGATGGATGTTGTTGGCGACCTGTTTGGCAGTGGTAAAATGTTTCTGCCGCAGGTGGTAAAAAGTGCACGGGTAATGAAAAAAGCCGTTGCCGTTTTAACGCCTTACATTGAAAAAGAAAAAGAAGAAAAAGCCGCAAGAGGAGAGATCTCTCCTTCCGGCGCCGCCAAAGTTTTAATGGCAACGGTAAAAGGCGATGTGCATGACATTGGTAAAAACATTGTTGGCGTGGTGTTGGGTTGCAACGGGTACGATGTGATTGACCTGGGTGTGATGGTGCCAACCGATAAGATATTAGAAACAGCACAGAAAGAGGCCGTGGATGTGATTGGCCTCAGTGGACTCATCACACCGTCGCTGGACGAAATGGTGCATGTGGCCCGGGAAATGAAACGCCGCAACATGAAGCAACCGCTCCTGATTGGCGGCGCTACTACATCGCGTACGCATACCGCCGTGCGGATAGCTCCAGAGTACGATAACGGCGTAGTGCATGTACTGGATGCATCGCGAAGCGTAACGGTGGTGAGTAATTTATTAAACAAGGAAGGAAGAGAAGGTTTTCTGAACCAAACGCAAAAAGAATACACAGGCCTGCGGGAGCAGTTTGCCAACAAGCAAAAACACAAGGTGCTCATTCCTTATGAAGAAGCCGTTGTAACCAAAGAGTATTTCGACTGGAAGAATTACAAGCCAACAAAACCCGCCATTGACGACGTAAAGGTTTTCAAAGAATTTGATCTTGGTACCATTGCCCGCTACATCGATTGGGGTCCGTTCTTTATCGGCTGGGAAATGCCGGGCCGTTTCCCCGAAGTGCTGACTGATAAGATTTTCGGCACCGAAGCCACAAGGTTGTACAACGATGCACAGGCGATGGTAAAAAAAATTGTGGACGAGAAATGGTTTACTGCCAGTGGTGTGATCGGCTTTTGGCCGGCTGTGAGCAACAACCGGGACACCATCACCTTGCAGATAAAAGAAGGTGAAGTGAAGCTGGAATCGCTTCGCCAGCAAATGAAAAAAGCCATCGGGCAACCTTCTTATTCACTTGCCGATTTTGTAATGCCTTCTCCAACTGACCACTCATCACTCACCACTCACGATTACATGGGCGCCTTTGCCGTTACCATCCACGGTGCCAAACAATGGATCGATAAATTCATTAGCGAGCATGACGAGTATAACAAGATATTGGTACAAATTCTTGCCGATCGTTTTGTAGAAGCCTTTGCAGAATGCTTGCATGAAGAAGTACGAAAAGAGTACTGGGGTTATGCAAAAGATGAAAGCCTTTCGAACGAAGAACTGATCAAAGAACAATACAAAGGTGTTCGTCCGGCGCCCGGTTATCCTGCCTGTCCCGATCATACCGAAAAACTAAAATTGTTCTCCTTGCTGAACGTAACGGAAAACATCGGCATTGAGCTAACGGAAAGCCTGGCCATGAACCCGCCGGCATCGGTTTGCGGCTGGTATTTTGCGCATCCGCAAAGCCATTATTTCGGTTTGGGCAAAATTGGTAAAGACCAACTGGAAGATTATGCGAAGCGTAAAGGCATGAGCCTCGACGAAGCAGAAAGATGGCTGCGACCCGTATTGGACTAGAAGCTATCTCACAAATCCGTTTGTGAATGGTCAGTGGTGAATAGTGAGTGTTGAACCACCCACATTCACCACTGACCACTGACTATTCACCAGGCAGAGACGCATTTATTGCAGCAATGTTTTTAATTCCACCACTTCAAACTCCGGTGAGCTTTGAAAGCAATGTTTGAGAATGGGCATGTGGCCGTTGCCAAACAACACTACGATCCTGTCTTCGCTACCTGGTTTTGTTTTCAGAATATTATTAAAGATGCGCAGGTTGCGGTTGTACCACCACATCGACAACAGGTCCGGCCCGTTGTTATCAATTGAATTAAATCCACCGGCCAGGTAATGCCCGTGCATGCGATTCAACGTTGAGGGTTCGGCCATCAGCAAAAAGTTTTCAAGCATGGTAAGCCTGGTTTGCACGGAGTCGCCGGCGTTGTACATAGTTGCGTACATCTTGTTCCAGTATTGGTCCCGTACCGTATCAACAAGTTGGCTGCTCTTCCACATGCTGTCAATCCACGGAAAACGTTTGTAGTTCTCCTGCGTAAACGGGTTTGCATCTACCGTGTACACACGTGACAAATTTTGCTGCTTTGCCACACGGTAGCCCACCTGGTAAATTTCATTGGCGCCGGGCTTGTAATCGTTCTTCAAATAAGCCGCATACAGCGAATCGTGGTAAGCTTGCTTTACCGATTCCACATAAATGCGTGTGGGTTGAAAGCGCTTAATGACATCCGCCAGTTCTTCCAATTCGCGTTGGCGTTGGGCCGATAAAACATCAATGAAATTTTTTTGGTCAGTTTTGTGTGCATCGGCCTGCGGGTAAGCAAAGTGGAAAGTGCCCAACAACAACACCTTTGTGGGTTGGCGTTGTCCGCTTAAAAGAATGCGGTCGCTTTGCAGCGTATTCAATTTTGCCCAATCAACTTTTTGGGCATTGCACAGCAGTGTAAAGAAGCAGAAAAGAGGAAGGATATACATTTTCATAAAAATCATTTTTTCAAACTTTCGCTCTTTTTGCCACACCAGAAAAGCCGATCTGCCAACGGTTTTGTTTTGTCTGCAAATGGCGGTTGGTGAGCCTTTCGCCGGTTGGCAGATGAATACAGCCTGTTTGCAGACAAGGCTTTCCTTCTGCTTTTGCAAAACCTATTTTAGCGGCATGACAAAAAAGCAACTCGTTGCGGTGTATGCGGTGGTGGTGTTTATGATGGTGTGGGGCTTTGATCTCATCAACGCACTAAAATTTAATGAGCCCATCACCGTTTCCCGGGCCTTCAGAGTTTTTGCCATCACGCAAATGATCTATAGTCTTACCACGCTGGTGCTTACACGGGCTGTGTTCCGGAAGTATTTTCCCAGCCGGCGCTATTGGCAGTTGCTGGCTGCACTCGCCGGTGTGCTGGTTATTTTTATCGGCTGGCGCTATTTCCTGGAAGAAGTGTTTTCAGCTGCACTCTTTGGTTATCACAACTATTCCAAAGGTGTTTCGTTTGGCTATTATGCGTTGGATAATCTTTACTACGCACTGGTGTATATTTTTCTTGGCTTCCTTATTTTTCTTCTCGATAACCAGGTGACGTCGCAAAAAACACAGGCAGCGTTGCTGCAAAAAACAAAAGAAGCCGAACTGCAGTTTCTGCGTTCGCAGATCAATCCACATTTTTTGTTTAATACCCTCAACAATATTTATTCGCTGGTGTACGAACAATCGCCCAAGGCACCCGAAGCCGTACTGAAACTGGCGGAGCTGATGCGCTATCTTTTGTATGAGCAAAAAGAGAAAGTGCCGTTAAGCCGCGAGTGGCATTATGTACAAAACTTTATTGAGTTGCAGCGCTTTCGTTTTCCGCAGGAGCTTCCGCTGGAAATAAAAACCGAAGGCGATGTGGAGAAGCATGAAATAGCGCCGCATGTGCTGATCGGCTTTGTGGAGAACGCGTTTAAGCATGGCGATTTTAAAGATCCTTCGATGCCTTTGCGCATTACGCTTACCTGCAATGGCAGCACCGTTCGGTTTGAAACCGAAAACAAAATTGGCAGGCTGCACAAAGATGAAAGCGGCGGCGTGGGACTCGAAAACATCCGGCGCCGGCTGGAGCTGTTGTATCCCGAACGGTTTTCGCTGCAAGTGTCCGGCAAAAACGATCTTTACCATTCGCAACTTTTTTTGCATGTAAACTAATGTTATGCGCTGCCTGATTGTAGATGACGAACCGCTGGCCATTAACCTGTTGAAAGGTTACCTAAGCAAGGTGCCCGGGTTGGTGCTGGTAAAAGCCACCACCGATGTTTTTGATGCATTGAAAACAGCGCAGAACGAAGACATCGACCTAGTTTTCCTCGACATTCAAATGCCGGAACTGACGGGCATCCAGTTCATGAAAATTTTGGCCGGCAAATGCAAAGTGATACTGACCACAGCTTACCAGGATTATGCCTTGCAGGGTTATGAGTTTGACGTGGTAGATTATCTTTTAAAACCGTTCTCGCTGGAGCGTTTTATGATTGCCGTAAACAAAGCAAAAAGCAGGATGGAACCCAATGCGGTGCAGGCAACAGCAACACCCAACGATTTCATTTTTGTAAAATCGGAATACCGCATGGTGCGCATTGAATTAAAGGAAGTGCTTTACCTGGAAAGCCTGCGGGATTATGTGGCCATTCATACGGCAACAGGGAAAATTCTGACGCTGCAAAGCCTTCGCAGTTTTGAAGAACAACTCGGCAGCGCTTTTCTTCGTGTGCATAAATCCTACATTGTTGCCATCGATAAAATAAAGGCCATTGAACGACGGCGGCTGCTCATTGGCAACGCATACATTCCCATTGGCGAAACCTACCAGGATGCTTTCTGGAGCAGGATACCGGCGCCAAAAAACGAAAGCCAGTGATGGTCACTGGCTTTCGTTTATCTTGTTTTAATCACTTTTGTTTTAGTCCAGGTGTCGTGCCAAAGGCCGTTGCCAAACCAGATGCTTAGCGCTTCAAACGGAACAAGCCGCGAAAGGCTGCGCAGCAATGCATCTTTAAACGTCAGTTCCTCACCATCCTCACGAATGGCCCTTGTGCCGGTAATTAATTTACCAAGCGTATGACCTTTAAAGGCCTTTTCACAAATGGTGTAGTACACCAAATGGTTTAAGAGTGCAATGAGATAAATAGCAGCCCAGGAGCCATCGCTGCCAAACCACTCGTAGGCTGTTTCCGGTGACGTGGACACCAAAAACTCTAAAAGCAGGTAGCTTGTGCCGTAGCTTACCACAAAACGCATAAACAGGTTGTCGATCAGGTAATTCAGAAAACGCTGCCCGTTGGAAGCTTCATCGTATTCAATGAATTCTCCCTCTTCAAACAGGTGCGACTCTGTTGCCGATGGGTATGATTCGTTTGGGTTCATGCGCTGCTTTTCTGTAAAATAAGAAGTGCCGCCAACACTACAAAATCCCTTTTGTTGCAAGTGCTTCCCGCAAATCGGCCGGCGTGGTAAACCGGATGGTTTCAATGCCAAACTGCTGTGCGGCTTCCGCATTGCGGAGGTTGTCGTCAATAAAAATGGCTTCTTCTTTTTTAATACTGAACCGGTCGAGCAAGAGTTGGTAAAACTCCGGGAACGGCTTGCGCATCTTTTCTTCGCCGCTCACCAGGCGTCCGTCAAACCAATGCAGGAAATCATATTTCTGCAAGGCAATGGGAAAGAGTTCGGCACTCCAGTTGGTGAGTGCATAAAATTTATAGCGACCGCTTTGTTTCAGCTCGCGAAAGATCTCTACTGTTTCGTCAATTGGTCCGCCCAGCATTTCTTCCCAGCGACCGTAATAGGCTTCAATGTACTCCTGCCATTCGGGATGCTGGTCCACCAGCATTTGCGTGGCTTCTTTCAGGCTGCGGCCGGCATCCTGTTCTTCGTTCCATTCCGGTGTGCAGATCTCTGCAAAAAACTGCTTGCGCTTTGTCTCGTCGGTAATGAGCTTATCAAATACATAGGCGGGGTTCCAGTCAACAAGCACGCCGCCCAAATCAAATATGATGGTATTAATCTTCATGCGAAATCGCTTCTTTTATTTTCTCTTCCTTGTTCTTTTTGCCGCTGAACTTAAACTTGAAATACAGCATAATGAGGGAGCAAACCAGCACCAGGCTGTTGGTGTAAATGATGGGCACATCCCGTAAAATAATGCCGTACACCAGCCACATTACCACCGAAATCGTGGCAAAGGTGAACATGAGCAGCGAGATGTCGTCGGCCGATTTTGTTTTCCA
This sequence comes from Flavisolibacter sp., assembly GCA_035510335.1. Classification (GTDB taxonomy): domain Bacteria; phylum Bacteroidota; class Bacteroidia; order Chitinophagales; family Chitinophagaceae; genus Flavisolibacter. The sequence goes on from DATKHJ010000405.1 coordinate 13,696, forward strand.
TGTTTTGATAACCTGCGGCAGAAATGTAATAGCGGAAATGCTGCCGGCGGTCATCCCTAAAATTTGAATGGCGGTCATAGCGTGCAAAGATGATTGTTTCCTGCCTATTTACACCACTGACTAGAACGACGACTGTTTAGCTTTTTTCAAACAGCCACCATTTTCTTTTACGTGGCACTACTTTGTAATTGGCGCGGATGTATTTAAAGATGTGTTCCATCGCTTCGTCAATGTCATCGGTAAACAGCACCAGGTCCAGATCTTCTTTCGAAATGGTTCCTTTTTCTGCCATGTCAACAATGGCTTCCCACAACTCTTTGTAAAATTCTTTACCAACAAGTACAATAGGGAACGAATGAATGGTTTTGGTTTGAATGAGCGTTAGCGTTTCAAAAAATTCATCCATCGTTCCAAAACCGCCGGGAAGAATGATAAAGGCGTAAGAGTATTTTACCAGCAGTGTTTTGCGTACAAAAAAATGCTCGAAGGTGAACGACTTGTGAACGTACTTGTTACCTACCTGCTCAAAGGGCAATTGAATGTTGCAGCCTACCGACATACCGCCGTTCTCGTAAGCACCGCGATTGGCTGCTTCCATAATGCCGGGGCCACCGCCGGTTAGTGTGGTAAAACCCGATTGCGCAATGCGTTTTCCAAACTCGACGCCTTGCTGGTAATACACGCTTCCTTCTTTAAACCGTGCAGAACCAAACACCGTAATGCAAGGCCCAACAAAATGCAGGGTGCGAAATGCTTTCATAAACTGCCGGAAAACCTCCCAGGCAAAACCTAATTCATGCGTTCGGCTTTTGGGTCCTTCGAGGTAAACGTGTTCCTTGGGCGGAATGATTGGTTTTTGCTCCATAGATGGCTTAAAAGTAAAGAAGGATGCCTGATGGCACAAAGGAAAAGCTGTCTGCAAGGACAGCTTTAAAGGAAACCAAACATACTAACCGGGTTGCTTATAGTTTTTCGAAGGACAATACTTCGCTTTTGCCTTCCGCTTCGTTTTCCAGCAGTAGAAAATATTTTCCGGCTACAAGCTGGCGGTGCGGGAAGGAAAAGCGTTGCACATCCTGTAAACTGATGGTGCGCTGCAGCACGATCTTCCCTGACACATCCACCACCTGCAAAACATATCGACCGCTGAAATTTTTATTGCGGCTGCTGATGGTTAATGCTTCTGTTTCTTTTACCGGATTGGGGTACAGAAGCAGGTTGTTTGATTTGGGCAAACACGTGTTGGTGATGTACACAACATCGCTGTATTTGGCGCTGCCATCCCTGTCAACCATGCGTAAACGCAAGGCAAGTTTGACTGCCTTTACCTGGTTATCTACCGGCAGTTCTGCGCTGTAGCTTGTTGAGCCCGATGCTGCCACTTCGGTTAGCCTGGTAAACTCTCTTCCGTTTAAGCTGCTTTCTACAATGTAACGATCAAGGTTTACTTCGTTAGCTACCTGCCAGCGAATGTTGTATTTGCAATCGGCCACCAGGCCTTTGAAATCAACAAGGTTAACCGGCAAGGTTGCATTGGCCACCACGGTGTAAGAGATGTCGGCGGTGTTGTTGTTGGAATTGATATCTGAAAGTGTGTAAGCCGCGTTGCTGTTGTACACAAGAAAGTTTCCGGTAACAACCGAACTTCCCTGTACGTTGGGTCTTACCCGGAAGCTCACTTCGCCGTAATAATCATTGGGCAACGGCTTTTTGAGAATGCAGCGAATCTTTTTTTGTGCGCCGTTTACAAACTGAAAACTGAAATAATCGGTAAGCGATGCAGGGTTTAAATTAATGGTTGAATCGAAGGTCATTTTGCTGCCAAGGCCAATGTCTACAAAAGCCGAACCATCCGGAATAGCATTGGTGAAATGCAGGTTTTGCACGGAGAGTTTCAGGGTATAAAATTTATTTTCCTGTAACAGGTTTGCATTCAGCGATGAGCCATCCACATTAGTAATATCGAATGAACCCAAGGAAGGGTCGGCCACAACCACGGTTTGCGTAGCGGCAGAAAAACTGATGGGTAGCAATGCTGCAGTGATGAATAATTGAAGAAAAAAATTCTTTGCCTGTTTCATGTTTTTCGGTTTTAGTCCGGTCACGTTTTTACATTACTCGCCGGTAAACACAATTGAGTTGGTGTTATTCGACAACTGCTGTTCGGTTGCCGCCGGCCGGAACTGTGCATTGAGATTAAACTTCGATTTGTTTGGCGTGGCTCTTACCAGCTTAAAGGCCACCCGTACGTTGCGTTCGTTGCATAAAATAGTGTTGTTGGCTCCACTCAATGTGCGGGAATACTCAACATACGAAGCGGTACTTGCCGACATTGCCCACTTGCTGTTGTCTAGCGTTTCGGTTTGTCCGCTTACCGGGTTTTGCCAACTGCCGGCGCTTTGCTCAAACACAATGTTGTAACCCGCTGGTTTAAAAATGCGGATGGTGGCTGTTGTTGCTGCTTTGCCCAGCACTTCGTTCAGGTTGTACACAATGGTTTGTTCGCTGCCGTTTTGCAGGAAGATATTATCGGTGATGTTGCTGCCAATGGTTACATCGGTGTTCGTTGGTTCTGTAATGGTGTGGGTCACTTCTTTCACACAGCCGGCTTCGTCTTTTACCTTGATGGTGTAAGTGCCTGCGGCAAGACCGGTAAACACAGGGCTTTGTTGCCATGGCTGGTTGCCGGCCTGGTATTGATACACCAGTGAGCCGCCGGCTGCCTCTACTTCAATCATGCCCTCTGCACTGCCTGCGCAGGTGTTGTTGGTTGACGATTTCACAACCAGCGAAAGCACCGGGTTAATGACAATGTTGCTGTTCAAAACTTTGGTACATCCCGGGTTAGCCGCATCTCTTATTTGAAGCGTATATGTGCCTGCGGCCAGCGAAGCAAAGCTTCCGTAAGCTTGCCAGGTTGCCCCGCCATTTATGCTGTACTCGTATGTGCCGAATCCACCTTGTGCATTGCTGACTGTAATGGTTCCGTCGGCTGTTCCGTTACAACTTACATGGGTAGAAGAAACAGTGGCCGATAATTCAGCCGGCTGTGTTACCGCATGTGTGAACGAAGTTGTTTGGCCCAGCGCATCTTTTGCGGTAATGGTATAACTGCCTGCGGCAAGCCCAGTAAACAGCGTTGCAGTTTGCCAGGTTGCACCGTTGTTGATGCTGTATTCGTAAGGTGAAAGTCCGCCCGTGGCAAGGGCATCAACAGAACCAATAGCCCCACCATAACAGGTGTTGTTAACTGTAGCAACTGCAGCCGCCACAAATTGCTGCAACACGTTGTACTGCAACTCCGCACTGTTGTTGGCTGCGTTGGCATCCTGCAAACTGTATTGGTTGTTGTTATGATTGGTAACCAGTACATCGCTTTTAATGCCGGCATTTCCCGCTTCTGTGGCTTTTACGGTAAACAATGCCATCTTATCATAATCTACCGGCAGGGCTGCCACCTGGGCTCCCCACAATACATCATGCCCGGCGCTGTCGGTCAGCGTCCAGTTAAATTCTGTTGGCAGTGCTGTGGCAAGAGAGGATGCATTGGCAATCTTCAGTTTTTTACCAAGGTCTATACGCACCTTGGTGGTTCCTGCAGGAACGGCTGAAAGCAGGTGCAGGTTAATGATGGGCAGTTTTATCGTGTACGTACTATCGTAAGGCAGCAGGTTGGCGTTGATGGCCGTGTTGTTTTTTTCGATCTGTACATCTACAAGCGCCGGATCTGATGTTACTGTTTGCAACACACTGGCGGCTTTTACAACCGTAATCACGATAGCCTGTTCATCAAACAGGATTCCATCGCTGGCTTTTATTGTTACATGGTACACGTTGTCGCCATCGGCATCTGCCGGATTGCTGAACACTGTTGCAGCAATGAATGCCAGCATCCCGGTTGAAGCATCCATACTAAACAGCGCCGCATCTGCCCCACCGCTGATGCTGTAAACGATTGTCGTGCCTGGGTTTGGATCAGTTGCATTCACATCGGTAACAGCCGTTGTATTTTCAACCACTGTTTTTGCAGCCATGGCACCTCCGCCATCGGATGTAATAACAGGCGGCTCATTGGCAGGTGGCATGTCGTCGTTCCGGATTGTTCCCAGCCCTGAGCTTTTGCCGCCAACTAACGTTGCAGCAACCGCATTGCTTAACTCAACTGAAAACGTTTCATCCCCTTCAACTTCTACATCACCTTGTACGCTGATCGATATTGTTGCTGTTGTTGTTCCCGCAGCAATGGTAGCAACACCGGAAGCCGCTGTGTAATCGCTGCCGGCTGTAGCGGTTGCAGAAAGAGTTGATGTAGCGTAATTCACACTGATACCACCGGCTGGTGCCGGCTGTGAAGCTGTAACAGTGAACGTAAAAGAGGTGGTTCCGCTGTTGCCTTCGTTGAGGCAAACATCGTTGATGGAAAGCACTGGCCAATCGTCGTTGAGAATGTTGCCCGTGGCCTGCCCGTCACCAATGGTAGCACCGTTCACGTTGGAAATAGTTACGGCAAAACTTTCATCGGGTTCCACATCGGTATCTGCTGAAACAGTAACGGCAAATGTGTAAGAAGATGCGTTGGCAGGAATGGTGGCAGCGGTAATGGCATGTGCTGTATAATCGGTGCCGGCAATAGCCGAACCATCTGCCGTTGCAATGTCGAACGTTACACCGCCGGTTGGCGCAGGAGAACTAAGATTTACCGTGAAGTTGAACGTGGTGCTTCCGCTATTGCCCTCTGCACTGCTTACATCACTAATGGATAAAGAAGGAAGTTCGGCCACATCTGTTACCGTTACATTGATGGTTTGATCAATGGCTGTTTTGCCATCGCTTGCTCTCACCACCACTTCGTAACTATTGTTAGCATCAACATCCTGTGGCGTTTCATAATCAGGTGCGGTAACAAAGGTAAGAACACCGGTTGCGGAATTAATGAGAAAACGACTCGCATCTGCACCGCAGGCAATGCGGTAGGTTAACGGGTCGGAATTTGCATCTGTTGCGTCAACATCAGTAACAGAAGTTGTGTTTTCTGCAATGGTTTTGTTCACGATAGTTGTTCCGCCATCGGAACTAATGATTGGCTGTGCATTGGTTGAGACAAGCGATAGCAAAGAGGTTTGTGTTGTTGCACCACCATTTGCCGGTATTTCGGTATCTGCATTCGCATAAAAACTTTCAGCCTGGTTAGTAACATTCCCAAGATCATGCGGCTGAAAACCGAAGAGCGAATTTGATTGATTGCCACCATTGGCAAGGCTCACCAGCAACACTTGCTGCGGATTAAAATTGGTGCCGCAACCATTGAACCGAACGCTGAGAATTTTCTGCTCAACATTTTCTACCCAGATGTGGTTACTGCCGGCAACTCCGGTAAAAAGTAACGTGTAAATAAAATAGGGTTGTCCATTAATGGTTTGTTGGGAAACAATGGTTTCCCGGGAGACTGAACCAAGGTTGAGAAAAGTGATGTTTGGCGCAAGCCCGGAGATGTTTGCAACGGGTCCTGTAACGTTATTCTCAACGCCGCTTGTTCCGGTTGATGGCGCCGGCGTGATGCTTGCCGGAACTGCCAACGCAAGATTCAGCTTTTCATCTTTCTGTGCAAAAGAAGCAGACGGCTTCAGGTAAAGACTTACTTCGTTTTCGGCACCGGTCTTCAGGCTTGCCTGCATCGTAACTTTCTTGAAAAGAATATTGTCCCAACGGAAGCGAAACGGATTTGGTGCACTACTTGTATTGCTGGCCTGCAGCACCAGGAATATATTTGATGAACCCGTACCGAAATAGGTTGAGTGATTTACACTAGCGCCACGCTGCGTGGTTGCCGTGGTTGTTCCGGCATCTACAAACAAGCTCCAATTACCTGTGGCGCTGCGAATGACTTTAATGGAATGCGCGGCGGTTCCGGGATCAACATTGCTATTGATCAATACCGTTTCTGATCCGTTGTTCATGGCAACCAGTTCGATGTTGTCCGGGCTTCCGGAGTTGCCATGCCGGATGGCATAACCTTGCGCAGTGGCCGGATTGCTGGAATTAGCGGCAAGAAAAAATCGCCAACCATTGCTGTTGGGACTACTTGGGTTGCCTGCATTATCCTTGTAAAGAAACTCCCAGGTATAAGCGCCATCTGACAGGTTGGTGGCCGTGCCTATTTGTGTGTGAATAGAAGCGAGTGTGCTCCCGGTATTGCTTCGCATGTCATGCGACCCGGCAAGCGGTGACGAAGAAGAAAGAGCAAAAGCGGTTGTATTGCCCTCCCAGATTGGGTTAGCGGTGATGTTACCATCGTCAAAGTTTTCGAGGAAAGATGTAACAACACTATTGCTTCGGCTTGTAATAGGATTTGCATTGGCCGAAGAACCGGCCGATTCAAAGGTATTATGCCTTTCGTTTGCGATGAAAGCAGTGCGCATTTGCTCCATAAAAGGCAAGGACACGCCGAAAAGCAGCAGCGTAAAAAATGGCTTCATAACAGCAGTTTTGGTCCCGTTACGGAACTGGTTGTCTGTAACGAGGTTTGTTTATTGAAAGAAAACGCGATAAGCAGTTACACAAAGCAGCGAACATGAAACATTACTCATGCTTTCCGGGAGAAGGACCGTTGGCTTTAACAGGATTAGAAGCGGTTCGTTGGTGAGGGGATAAACAAATAAAGCTGAGCAAACATGCTTCGGCAAGTAAATGTTCTGAAGGCCTTGGTTTTTGTTCTGAACGAACGTTTAAACGATCCGTTGTCAGGCTAATCTCGCCGTTCTTTTATTTGATGTGCAGGCGGCAAAGCAGCAGCTCTTTGTAACTTTTCGAAACAGGTATTTCGTTGCCATCAATCATCAACCTGTCGGGACCAATGGAATCTATTTTATGAAGATTGACAACATGACTCCGGTGCACCTGCACCAGGTTTTCGCAATTCAGCCCTGTTATAAAATGCTGCAGTGAACCGCGGATGATAAAATTCCGCTTGCAGGTTTTCAAGGTGATATAAACGTGTTTGCTGCTGATAAAAAGAATGTCATCCAGCAGCACTTTTTGCAGGCCGCCACTGTCTTTGATAAACACCCTGTCTTTTAATGGATCAGTTGGTTTGCGAAAAGAATTCTGGCTCATAAGCAAATTGAGTAGTTAGTTTTTGGTGGTTGAATTTTGTTAATTAAGCAGTCAAATAAATTTAAATAATTATGTTTAAAAGTTATAATCAGAAGTAAAAAGAATTTCTGCCGCGGGCTTTCCTTTCTGGGCTTTCGTCATACGCTCAATCTAAT
>DATKHJ010000406.1:0-5980 GCA_035510335.1 Flavisolibacter sp.
GGACAACAGCGCCGGGATAGGCTTTTCTGCGCAGGCCATCTTGCACAATGCTGTCGATAGTGAGCCACTCGGGAGTAGTGCCGATGGGTGAAAAACGATTGACGGCAACACCGGTTCCATAAACAATATTGCAAACCGTTACGGGCAGGGTTCCTTTTGCAGTAATTTTTCCCTGCAGGAAGTCAGCCGCTGCATTTTGGAAAATGGCATCGTCTTCATACAACGCAATAAGCGTAGATGCGTTGCAGAAATTTTGTGCTGCATACACATTTCCAAACACAAAGGTCAGTGCGTTGTAAGCCTGCAGTTCATTAACCAGGTTAACAGCCGCTTTGGAAATGCCGTAGTTGTTGGTTGGACGATTGGAAAAATTATGAACGCCAACAATCACTTTACCGTAACCGCCTGCTTTAATGGAGTTGAGGATTGCGGTGGCTTTTGCGCTGTCGTTGTAAGGAAGAATGAAAGTATCGGCGCCAAAATCAGCCTTCACTCTTTCGCCAAAGGCGTTGAGCGATGAATTGCCAATGCCCACATAAGCCAGCTTTCCACCCTTGATAAAAGGAAGCAGGTTTGCTTTGTTGTTCATGACCGTTACCACATTGGCTGCCACTTTTGAACGGAAATAATCGGTTTGTTTGTTGAGATCAGCCAGCAGGTTTTCAGTGTTGATGATTTGCGGCTTGCTTAACCCAAGCTGGTATTTTGCATAAAGTACACGACGCACTTTCTTATCAATGTCTTCCTGCTTGATTCTTTTTTTCTTTACCGCTTTTTTTACCGCATCAATGGTTTGCTCCACGTTCTCCGGGAGACAAAGCATGTCGTTGCCGGCTTCCAGCGCCATTACCGAAGCTTCGCCGCCACCATAAAATTTGGCAACGCCTTTCATTTCCAGCGCATCGGTAAACGTCAGGCCTTCGTAATACAATTCGTTACGCAAAAGACCGGTAATGCTTTTCTCTGAAATGGAAGTCGGCTTGTTCTTTTCATCATCAATGGCCGGAATGGCAAGATGCGCTACCATTACACTGCCTACGCCTGATTTAAATAATTGCTTGAACGGATAAAGCTCCAGCGTATCTAATTGGAATTTTGATTTTGTAATCAGCGGCAGATCGTAATGCGAATCCACGGCTACATCGCCATGTCCCGGGAAATGTTTGGCGCAAGCCATAATGCCGACGTCCTGCATGCCTTTTGAATAAGCTACGCCCAGTTGCGCCACTTTGTATTTGTCTTCGCCAAACGAGCGGTAACCAATTACAGGATTGTTCGGGTTGTTGTTGATATCAACCACCGGTGCATAGTTTACATGCACGCCAATGCGTTTCATTTGTTCGCCAACAGCAACACCCATTTCGTACACCAGCTTTTCATCGCTCAATGCACCCAATGTTAACTGGTAAGGAAATTTTGTAACACTGTCTAAGCGCATTCCTAAGCCCCACTCACCGTCAATGGTTACCATCAACGGCGTTTTGGCAATGGCCTGGTAATAGTTGGTAAGATTAGCTTGCCGCACCGGTCCGCCCTGGAAAAAACACAAGGCACCCACGTTGTATTTTGTAATGAGATCGGAAACCTGTTTTACATGATCGGCACCCAGGTTACTGTGTGCACGAATGACCATCAGCTGCGCAATTTTTTCTTCTTTGCTCAGCGAGGCAAACACACTATCCACCCACTTATCGGCAACAGAACGACCGCTGTACTGGGTGAAAGAAAAATAGATGGCCACACAACAAAGGGCAAGGGTTAATTTCTTCATACCATTCCAATTCAAAACACAATTTAGGGCAAACGAAAAACTTTGGCACTTAAAAGCTTGTGAAGATGTTTGAACACAGATTTGGTAGGAGTTTAAGAACTATCTGTCTGAGCCAGGATTTATAAGATGAAGGAAATTGGTAAGAAATAAAAGAGCCGTTCATTACTGAATAACGCTTGCTTTATAACGACTAATACTATTTCTTCCTAATCCTCAAAATCCCAAAAATCATGGTTCTGACAAATCCTAGTTCAGACGAATCCAGATTCTCACTTCATGCGGGGCCACTTCATCGCCACCGAAATAAGGATAAAGCTGGTAGCCTTTTGCTACCGGCATAGCGCTGGCCCGCGGCATCAATTCCGTTTTCCCGTTTACGGTAAACTGGTAGCTTTCGCCCAAAACTTTAATGGCGCAAACTACTTCGCTGCCAATGGCAATGGTGGAAATCTCTTTTTCAGCCCTTACGCCATTGTTGTACGTGTACCCAAAAAGCCGCAGTGCACCTTCGCTCCAGCGCCAGCCAATGCGGGCACTAAACCGGTGGTGGCTTTCGCCGTTGTCGGAAAAACCATAAAGCTTGTTAATGTCGTACTGGTTTTGCGGGTCAACGGTTTGGTAAATGGCCGAACTGTCAAACTTCACCACAAATTTCAATTCAGTTGTTTCAATGGATTTTACTGCATTCTGCGTAGCATAATGTTGTCCTTTAGGAATAACATATTGCGTAAAACCGGATGTTGATAAATTTTCTGCAAGGCTTTCTTTCTTGCAGCTTGTGCAAAATAGCAGCAGCATGGCGCTTGCCAGGAGGAGTGTGTTTTTCATGGACGTTGAGATATTGGAGGGTCCAAATTAGCTTGTGTGCGATGATCAGAAAAGTTATTGTGGAAAAAATTTGCACCGCTAAGCAATCTCCCTTACCCTTCGCTAATCGGCCACCAACCTGTATTTTTACCGCTTAACAGGAGAATACCGTGGCTGACAGAATACAATTGCTTCCGGATAATATTGCCAACCAGATCGCTGCCGGCGAAGTGATTCAGCGGCCGGCCAGCGCCGTGAAAGAACTGCTGGAAAACGCGGTGGATGCAGGAGCAACCGAAATTAAATTGTTTGTGAACGATGCCGGCAAAGCGTTGCTGCAAGTGGTGGACAATGGCTCTGGCATGAGCGAAACCGATGCCCGCATGGCGTTTGAGCGGCACGCCACTTCCAAAATCAAAAACATCGACGACCTGTTTCACATCCGCACCATGGGCTTTCGCGGCGAAGCATTGGCTTCCATTGCCGCCGTTGCACAAGTGGAGTTAAGAACACGAAGGGAAGAAGACGAAGTAGGCACCTGCATAGAAATTGAAAACAGCGTTGTTAAAAAACAAACGCCGGTGGCAGGCCCGGTAGGCACGTCAATTTCCATGAAGAATCTTTTCTTCAACGTGCCGGCCCGCCGTAATTTTTTAAAAAGCAACACGGCAGAAATGCGGCACATTGTGGACGAATTCATCCGCGTGGCCATGTCGTTCCCGGCCATCTTTTTTTCATTGACCAGCAATGGTCAACAGCTTTTTCATTTGGATGCCGGAACCCTGAAGGCCCGCATTCTGCAGATTCTTGGCAGCAGCTACAGCGCAAAACTCGTGTCGGTAAAAGAAGATACCGACTACCTGAATATTTACGGCTTTGTGGGCAAGCCCGAAACGGCAAAAAAAACCCGCGGCGACCAGTACTTTTTTGTGAACAACCGCTTCATCCGAAGCGCCTATCTCAATCATGCCGTGATGGGTGCTTACCAGGATATGATTGGCAGCGATGCCTTCCCGGCTTACGTGTTGTTCATTGATCTGGACCCAACGCAGGTGGATGTGAATGTGCACCCTACGAAGCAGGAAATCAAGTTTGAAGATGAAAAGATTGTGTATGCCTTTGTGCAGGCGGCGGTGAAACATGCGCTGGCACAGTTCAGCATTACACCAACACTTGACTTTGAGCTGGACGCCTCCATTCAAAGCCTCGATTCAATACAAAAACCGTTTACGGAAGACAAACAAATTGCCACAAAATCGGGCTCTATCTTTCAAACCTTTACTGAAGCCAACCAGGCGCACAAGGTGCTGCACAACGAGATAAAAACCGATTGGACGGTGGAAAGCAAAACCGCTTCGCCGGGCTTTGTTTCGCTTACCCGGCAGTTAATGGAGCTGGATGAAAAAATGAGTGCACCGGTGGTAGAACCAACGCAACTGACCACCCAGCTTTCGCCCCTCAGCTTTCACCATTTCACCCAGCTTTTTGCGACGTATATTTTGGCGGCATCGGCCGATAAGTTTTTGCTGATTCACCAGCAGGCGGCGCATGAACGCATTCTTTACGAACGATTGGCGGCTGCCATGAGTGGCAAAGCCATGACTACGCAACGCAGCTTGTTTCCGGCTACCATTGAACTAACGCCGGCCGACGCCGTGCTGCTGACAGAGTTGTTGCCCGACCTGCAGCAACTGGGCTATGCCATTGAACCGTTTGGCAAAACAGCGTTTGTTATACAGGGCACGCCGGCCGATATTGACACCGGCAATGAGAAAGCGGCATTGGAAGGCTTGTTAGAACAATACAAACATTTTAACGCCGAACTAAAACTGCACAAACGCGAAATGCTGCTGCGTACACTTGCCTGGCAGAGTGCCGTAAAAGTTGGCGTATCGCTTTCCGAAAAAGAAATGGAAAGCCTAGCAACTGATTTATTCCTATGCCAGCAACCGAACGCATCTCCTTCCGGCCGGCCAACCTATGTGGAGTTTAAAAGAGAGCAGTTGGAGAAGATGTTTATGCGGTAGAAGCCTGTCTTTGAACCATGATTTTTAGGATTGATGGGATTAGCAGGAAATAAAAAGAGTCGTTCAAATAATGAACGACTCTTTTTATAAAGCCTATTCTCATTTCTTCTTAATCCTTAAAATCCCAAAAATCATGGTTCAAGACAGATGGTTAGAATAGCCTGAAACGCAAGATCGCTTGCAGCACTTTGTTCTTTTCATCCGCAATTGTTCCATCAGGCCTTGTGTATTTGATAAAGGGTTGAAGGTTTTGCGTGAACCGCATGCCCAGCGAAAACCGCTTCCAGTGATAATCGGTCTGCAGCAAAATGCCGGCGGTTGTTTTGTAGAGAAAGGAATCTTTGTAACCCTTTACCGCTGCAACGTTGCGGGTGATGGTTTCGGTTCCGGTTTGCACGTTTGTGCTTTGTAATTCCTGCTCGGTAACCGCACCGGCTAAAATATTGTACATCGCTCCCGTACCAACCGACCAGTTGGGAAGAATGTGATAGTTAATGCTAACCGGTAGTTGATGATAGTACAGCTTCTGCAGGTGAAACCGCTCAGTATTTACATTGGATGCCGCAATATTGTAGGTTGTCTTCTGGCTGAACGAAAACTGCTCTACCGGTTGCGGGGCTGCGTATTGAAATTCGGCCTGTGCAAACCATGCCCCTTTTTGCAAACGCAGGTAAACCGAAGGAATCAGGTCCGATGCAGCGCTTCGTTTTCCCTTGTAGTTAAACGACGAAGAACCCTGATTTTTTAGGGCAATGGCCTGCTGCAAACCAATACCGGCGCTGAATACAAACGCAGGCTTTTTTGCTGCCGCTTTTTTCTCATTTGGTTCAATGGCCGCAATGGGTTCTGGTTCCGCCGCCTTTACAGCGGTATCTTTTTTAGCCAGCGAATCGGTTGTTGGCACCACCGGTTTTTGTACCGCTTTCGGTGCTTCTGCAATTGGGCTTACCAGGTTTTCAGCGGGTGTTTTTGCTGGCCTTTCCGTCAACACTGTTTGCGCTGCAGGTTTATTCTCCGCAACCTGTTTTCCCTTTGTCGAACGCTTCGTGTTTATGCTTGTCACCTTTTTATTTCTCACAACAACCGAAACAATACTCTTTGTATTTTCAGGCTTTGCCGTTGCCGGAAGATCCGTTCTGCTTTCTTTTTTCGCAGGCTCTTCAGTCACTGTTCTCTCATTTGTTACTACGTCTTTTTCTTTAGATGTTTTGCTGTTGTTAGAATGATCGGAGAAAGAACGATCGGTGCGTTTTGTCGTTGCCGAAGGCGCCTCTTGTTTTGACAATTCCCGTTGCGTTATTGACTTTTCTGCGGTACCGCTCCGCAGCCAAAACCAGCCGCCAACGACAATGCCAGTCAACAGCAGTCCTGCACC
>DATKHJ010000407.1:0-3855 GCA_035510335.1 Flavisolibacter sp.
ATTGCAGCCGGGATTCATCGATAGTGATGTTGTGGGTTTTTGCTGTTTTTTTTAACTGGTTGTCGGCGGCTTCAATCATCTTTTTTTTGAACGCTTCCTGTTCGGCAGGACTCATGGCGGCCAGCTTTTTCATATCGTCCATGCTCCATTTTGTAGGATCGGTGGAAAGTGTTTTTGCTTGCGACAGGGCCGCGGTGGTTAGCAGGAGGAGAACAAAGAGAGACAGTATCTTTTGCATGCTACTGGTTTTGGGACCGTAAAATTGGAGGGAGGAAAGCAGGAGCAGGCAGTGAAACAGCCCCAATTGAACATGCCGGCGAATGAAATGAGCTGTTGCCGGTTGCAACTGGAGGCGCTATCGGGAAGCAATGTGCAACAACTGTATTTATGCAATGGCACGTTCAACCCTTGTTTTTTCCCACCCCCTTGTGTAATTCTTCGCCACCGTGCATCTTCACAAAAAAGTTCGCATGGTTATCAAACATCTGTTATTCATTCTTGCCCTATTTAATTGCATTTCCGCAACCGCCACCGACGATCCGCTTGTTGTTCCTTCCGAACTAAAAACCGTAACCGTTTACCGCAGCGGCGGCGAGTTGGTGCACAATACATCGGCCCAGTTGCAGCAGGGCAATTCCGAACTGGTGATAGAAGGCATCAGCAATACGGTGGACATGAACAGCGTGCAGATAAACGTGCCTGCCGCCGTAACCATTTTAAGCGTGGAGTTTGGAAACAACTTCCTGGTAGCGCCGGAAGTAAGCAGCAGCATTAAACTGCTGCAGGACTCGGCCGGCCGCGTACAAAAAGAACTCGATAAAACACTCGTGCAAATCAGCACCACTACCGATCTGCTGGAAGTACTGAAAGCCAACCGCGAAATCAAGGGCCAGCAAACCGGCCTCAGTGTGGCCGAACTGATAAAGCTGATGGATTATTACAAACAAAAATCTACCGAGCTGCAGAACGAACTGGCCACCCTGAAAGAAAAGCAGAAAAAGCTGTTGGAGCAGGTGACAAAAATTAAAACGCAGATACGGGAAGAAGAGGCGAAAAACACCCGCAACCGTGGACAATTAAAACTGCAGCTATCGGTTGCCGCTGCTGGTAAGTACGATTTCGTGGTTTCCTACATCACGCCAAATGCTTACTGGACGCCGTATTACGATGTAAGAGTGGACAATATTAAAAGCCCGCTGAAAATTATTTACAAAGCCAAAATTGTACAAACAACCGGCATCGACTGGAAGAAGGTAAAGCTTTCGCTTTCCACATCGGTGCCCAACCAATGGGGTGTGGCGCCGGTGCTCAAGTCCTGGTTCCTGAGTTACATCGATCCGGTAGCGGCAATGGAAAGAGGACTGTACAAGTCGAGGCAGATGTCAAACAGCATTCAAAGTTTTGAAGAAGCCCTTCAGGGAAGAGTGGCTGGGGTAGCTACCGCCGCCCCAACGGCGGCTAATGAAATTCGAGTTCGGGGCTTTGCGAAAGAAGCAGCCGAACCGCTCTACCTGGTAAACGGCGTGCCCATGAGCGCTGATAACGTGGCGAAGCTGAACCAGTCGACCATTAAAAATATTGAAACGCTGAAAGATGCACAGGCCACGTCGCTGTACGGCTCACGGGCAGCCAACGGCGTTGTTGTAATTACATTGAAAGAAGGGCTGGATGATTATGTTTCCGTTACCGACAACGAGCTCAATGTAAGTTTTGATATTGACCTGCCGTACGATGTGCCCACTAATGGCAAAGAGCAAACGGCTACGCTGAAGGAATATTCGGTGGGTGTATTTTACAAGTATTATGCAGTGCCGCGGCTTGATAAGGATGCGTACCTGTTAGCTGAAGTAGCCGATTGGGAAAAACTGAATCTTTTGCCCGGCGATGCCAACATTATTTTTGAAGGAACCTATGTGGGTAAGTCGTTTATCGATCCGGCCTCCACGGCCGATACGCTGAACCTAACGCTGGGCCGCGACAAAAGGGTAGTAGTGAAAAAAGAAAAGCTGATGGATTTCAGCAGCGTGAAATTTATGGGTTCCAGCAAGCTGCAAAAGTTCACTTACGAAATCACGGTGAAGAACAATAAAAAAGACAGTGTGAATATGCTGCTGAAAGATCAGTACCCGCTTACCACGCTGAAAGAAATTGAAGTGGAACTGCTCGATGCCGGTGGCGCCACCACAAACACTGATATTGGTGTGCTTACCTGGAAGCTGGCTTTAGCTCCCGGCGAAAGCAAAAAAATACGCTTCTCTTACAGTGTAAAATATCCAAAGGATCGATTACTGAACCTGAATTAAAAAGCAGTAGTAACGATAGAAAAAGAGCATGTCTTTTATCGACATGCTCTTTTTCTATTTTACCAAGTTGAAACGTTTGCCTGGCGGAGTAGCACAACACATTTGCAACAGCTTCGAAAGAGCTGAACTGACACAGCAAAACAAAACCCGCTCTTGCGGAGCGGGTTTTGAAAAAATGTATCTCTTCGTCTTACAGCGTAAACCGAACGCCTAAACCGAAGCGGCCAATATCGGAGCCGCCACCTTTATTCAGCACAAACGTTGGACGCCAGTCGAAAGAAAAGTTGATGGGCGCAGTAGAAACTTTGTAGTCCAAACCACCCATTGGGCGCAGCCAAACAGAAGTACCTGCATCATATTTCAGAAACAGCGCCTGCAGGCCACCACCTACGTACCAGCTTAAGCCAGAGGCAGAAGGAATGGGCACATGGTATTGCAGTTCGGCACCAATTGATGCATTAACACCGGAGCCAAACAACAGGGTTGCCTGTCCGGCCAATTGGTTCGATAAAAAATGTTTTGCGGAGAAGCCATACAGGTTACCATCGCCCAGGTCGAGGTGCATACCCAAACCTGTTCTGTACGAAGGTCCTTTTTGTGCATTGGCAACAGTGCCACAAAGAATGGCGGCTATAAATAAGCCGGCTAAGAGTGTTTTTTTGAGCATGAGCAGTGATTTTTTAAAGTGGTGCAAAAATAGTTCCCTACACAATAAAAACAGCAGGTTGCCCCTTGCCGCTCATCCAAAGTTTTACAACCAAAGCTGCTTCATCCGGCAAAAACGACAGTTCATACGGCAGTGAAGGAAAAAAAGTTTTGCAACGATGCAGTTGCAGGTGTTAGCGCATCATTGCACTTGATGGAAACATAGAGAGAAATCTTTCAGGCCAACAGTATGCTTGCCTGCTGCTAACCAACCAGCGCAGAAAAAGATTTGACAGCAGGCTGTGCTTCCAGTTGCAGGGGCAGGCTAAAGCAAATAGCGTGATGGCCTGCTTTTGTTTGGCTCAACACCACTTCGCCGCCCAGCGACTCTGCCCTGTCGGCAAACGAAAACTGCAGCGCCTGTTTTTCCCGTTCCTCTTTCTGCAATGCTGTATCGTCATCAGAAATGGTGATCAGCAACCGCTGGCGGCATTGAATTTTTACCATCACTGAAGCCGGTTTTGTATGTATAGCCAGCATGCCCAGCCATTCTTCCAGCATCCGAATGCCGGTCAGCAATATTTCGGGTTGCAACGTTCTATCCGCGTCTTTTTCGTACACTGTAATGGAAAAAGGATAAGCAGCAGTGGATTTTTCAATAAACTCTTTTACCAGTTCTCCTGCA
Organism: Flavisolibacter sp.; assembly: GCA_035510335.1. Classification (GTDB taxonomy): domain Bacteria; phylum Bacteroidota; class Bacteroidia; order Chitinophagales; family Chitinophagaceae; genus Flavisolibacter. Next base: position 3,634 of record DATKHJ010000407.1, read on the forward strand.
CTTAAAATAGAAAGGCCCGGGGGCGAAATGCGGTGAGAGAGATTGCGTACTTCGTTCAGTACCTGCTGCATTTGCTTTTTTGCCTGCTGAAGCAGCACGTTGTTTTTTTGCGCATCCTCGCCAACGGCATCAAGATAAAAAATGCTGGAGGCCACACTTTGCGCCAGCCCCTCGTGCAGGTTGTGCGAAATAGCCCGCTTTCCCTGTTCGTTACCGGTAATC
>DATKHJ010000408.1:0-2864 GCA_035510335.1 Flavisolibacter sp.
CGTACATGTGGACGCATCCCGGCGCCAAGTTACTGTTCATGGGCAACGAGTTTGGACAAACCAGTGAGTGGAATTACAAATCGGAACTGCAATGGCACTTACTGCAGTTTGATCCGCATAAAAAACTGCAGGCCTGCGTCAGCGATTTGAACAATCTTTTACGAGACCAACCCGCCCTGTACGCCAACCAGTTTAACGAGCATGGTTTTGAATGGGTGGACCTGAACCACCGTGATAACTGCGTGATGGTTTACCGCCGAAAGGGCAAGGAAAAGGGCGACGATCTGCTGGTACTGCTCAACCTGAACCCGATTCCGAAGGATGCCTGGGAAGTGATGGTTGACCGGGAATACAGCGAAGAGGTGTTTAACTCGGATGATGTAAAATACTGGGGCACGGGCAATTACGGGAATGAAAGTTTCCGGTGTGAATTGGTAGTGCCGGAAACCTTGGCTTCCGCCGAAAAAAAGAGCCTGGAAAAAGAAGAAAAGAAAAAGTACAAGCTCACCGTAAAACTTCCGCCACTGGCGGGAATTGTTTTGAAGTAGGGCGGCGGAGGCACCTCCCGCCTCCCCAGTGGGGAGGAGACCTGAACACAGACCCCTGCTGTTACAAGATACTTTGAAGACTCAATGAGCTATTTGGTTGAGTCTTTTTATTACCACGAAGAACGAGAGAAATAGAGCTCACGCAGAGTGCACCCCGTTGCGCCGCCGCGCCGCTGCGAGAAATCTCCCTAAAATTTCCACCTACACAGAAGAAATTCCACCGATTTTATACTAACATTTTCAATCCTTCGTTTTATTTTGTCGCCGAAAAACCATTGAAAAATATCCTATGCGTAAATCCCTTATCACGGCATCTTTTGTTGCTATTGCAGCAACAAGCTTCGCCCAAACCGACAGCTCCGCATTTTTCCTGCAAAAAGGCCTTGAAGAAAAAACAAAAGGCCGCCACATGGAAGTGGTAAAACATCTCGAAAAAGCTTACGGCTATAACAAATCTAACCCGCAGGTGGTTTCCGAACTCGGCAGCGCCTACATGCAGGTAAGAATGTACGCCAAAGCCAAAGAAAAATTTGTACAGGCAGAAGGCCTCGGCGAAAAATCAGCTTCTAATTACAGGCAGCTGATGGAACTAAGCTTTAACATGCGCCAGTGGGACGATGCCATCAAATATGCGCAGGCCCTGAAAAAAGCCGATGCTTCCGCCAAGGTATCCTACTTTATTGGCAAAGCCTACTATGAGCAGGAAGATTTGGGCAAAGGCATTCAGTTCCTGGAGCAGGCAGCCAAAGAAGACCCGGCCGATGCCAACATTCCGTACACACTGGCCAACGCCTACACCAACATGCAGAATTTCAAGCTCGCTATTCCTCATTTTCAAAAAGCCATCAGCCTGCAGCCCACCAACAACCGCTGGGTTTACGAAATGGCGCTTGTGTATTATGGCATGAACGATAATGCCAACGCCTTAAAATACATGCTGGAAGCAGGCGAGAAAGGCTATCGCAAAGACAACGAATACACCCAGAACCTGGCGACGGCTTACATAAATGCCGGCAAGTTTAACGAAGGCCTGGAGGTAATGAAAAGCGTGTTGGAAAAACGTCCGACCGACCTTGGCCTGCTTGACATGGTTGCCGAAGCCTGCTACAACGGCGGTAAATACGACGACGCTATTACCTACTACAATAAAATCCTGGCTATTGATGAAAAGAAGGCCGATGCGCTGTACATGATGGGCATGGCTTACCAGAAGAAAGGTCAGGTGGATAATGGCCGCCAGCTTTGCGACAAAGCCATTGCCATGGACCCAAGCCTCGCCGGTTTAAAGACGGAGAAGAAAATGCCTGGCGGGTTTTAAGAGGAGCCCCCTCGATCCCGCAAGGGGGAAGAAGCCAGTCACAGACCCTTGCTTTTACACGATACTGAAAAGACTCAATCAGCTTTTGATTGAGTCTTTTTTATTTACTTCAGAGATAGAGAGAAAAGTTTGCGCAGAATCTTTCGTTGCGTCGTTGTGCCGTTGCGTGAAACCCTCTTGTACAAAAAGATTGAAACAAAAAGCACTAACCTAAGCTGGCTTTTGTGCTTCGCCACTTACCCTTGGGGGATTGAGTGGGCCTCTCTTATCTTTGATTTCATGAAAGGAATCCTTACCATTGGCTTACTCATTATCTCCAACGTTTTTATGACACTTGCCTGGTATGGACACCTGAAATTTAAAGAATGGGGATGGTTGCAAAAATCCGGGTTGATAACGTTGGTGCTGGTAAGTTGGGGACTGGCATTTTTTGAATACTGTTTCCAGGTGCCGGCTAACAAAATCGGTTTCCGCCAAAACGGCGGGCCATTCTCCCTGTTTCAACTCAAAGTAATACAGGAGGTGATTACACTGGTGATTTTTGTATTGTTTGCCCGCATTTTCTTCAGCGGCGAACAGTTGACCTACAACCACGGCATTGCCGCCTTGTTCCTGGTTGGGGCTGTGTTCTTTGCCTTCCGCTAGGCTTTATTGCACCACTTTATAACCTTTGAAGTTTTCTTTGCTCCATGTATCGGGCATAGCGTGACTGCCCATTTCAAAATCAATGCGAACAAATTTTACGCCTTTGGCAGAAGTCAGGTTCAGCACCGCCTGCGCAATATATTGTTCCGAACCGGCGCTGCCCATTTGCTCGGTCAGCACATCGGCTTCTTTGATTTGCGTATAAAGCGTATCGTTGCTTTGCTTTACTTTTTCCAGCTTCACTTTCGGGTACATTTCGTTCAGTCCGGCAATGAGTGTATCCACGCTAAGCACCGGCTGAACCAGCTTTGGATTTTGGCGAATCGTTTTTTGGTCGGCATCTACTTTCCATA
>DATKHJ010000409.1:0-5347 GCA_035510335.1 Flavisolibacter sp.
GTCTAGATTACCCTTAAGGCATGTTAATGCGCCCAGACAGCCTGGATTGTTTGAAATAGTGTTGACTATAAAATATACAACTTAATACGGTGATAGAAGTACTTAGAAATCATGGAGAGGTGAAACTAAAGGAAGGCAGGGAATTATTTTTTTGTCGCATCATTCACTTGATGTCGTTCAATAAAGATAATTTGTTGAAATTATACTCTTGAGCCCTGCTTTTACAAAGCTGCTGTTAGCGGTAGTTTAATTAAAGAGTTTAGTATGTGGCAAATCGGCATATTTAATAAATTCTGAGTTGAACAAGTTGGTATCCTTAATGCATCTAACTACAGCATGTATGAAGAATGTTATGTGATGATACTGCTTATCTGCATTTATAGGAATATACTCGCTTTTACACTTATAGACTAAATCATTTTCTTGGTGAATAGGGTATTCCCATAAAACCGATTCATCTATATTCCCACCTTTGGAAATGAAGTTTGCTTTCATCGGCTCTTCAAATTCACTGAACTTCATTGAGTACAAAAAAAGTCCATCCTCCAAACTTAGAATTGCATTGTGCCAAAATTTTTGTTCAACATCACCATACAAAGCTGCAAAATCAATTTCCTGAAGATTGAAATCCAATTTTCTGCAAACTAAGAACGATACAATGTGGTCGTGTTCTCTGAAGTCGTATTTTTTCTGTTTTAAAGTCCCATCCATTTCAGCCCGAAGTGATTTATTTTTGGCAAGTTTTATTATCGCTTCTTTGAACTGATTTTTGCTAAGAGTAGATTTTATCTCACCTATTGACACTACGCTTTCAATTGTAAAAAATTGGGCAATACCATTTGACAAAAACGGAATATCTGTACTATCGTAAACCACAATGTCACACTGAGTACTTACATTCTCTTTAGACGTTATTATAAAGCCGTCAGAGATACTCAAATTTGAATTAATTAAAACTCTTAGTAATTCTTTCAGTGTACTTTCCCTGTACTTGCCGAACTCACCTGGATGAATTAACTGCCCCTCTCTATAAAATATCGATTCGCTGTCGTTAATAAATGACAATACGAAACTCTCAATCTTTCTATTTAAAATAGTTTGAAATATTTTATTAGGCATGTTTCTTCAAATTACCGCTAACATTAATGCATTGCTGTCAGGTGTGGCATTGGCAGCAATGTAGTTCAGTAAAAATAATCCGATGCCGTTTTATTTGAGAAGGTGCATAGTAGTACTTCCGCCACACTTGCAACAATGCGAGGTTAGTAGCCGTTGTTTTGTAGGAATACTTTCAACACTTGAACAAAGGCTTCTGGTTTTTGATAAACAGCAATGTGGTCACCTGGTAAACTGGCTGCTTTTACATTTGAAAATTCACGGATGAGAAGTTTGTCTATTGTTTTATTCGGCTCAATAGTGGTTGTCCCGGTTACTACAAGCACTGGCTTTTGAAACCGGTGCAATTTTTCAAAGTCAATTTTATAGCTGGGCACTACAGATAACCCCCTTAGCCGGTCTTTTTGGTTTAACCATTTGGACCACATAGGATGGCTGCGAATATCAAACGTATCGCAGTTGGTCATTTTACAACGGAAGTCTTTGATCATTTCTTCAGTTATGGTTGCTTGTGAAGTAAAGTGTTTGGTCAGGTCATCTATTTCTTCCATTTTTTTAGAATATTCTCCTTTGGCTTTGGCCATATCGAATAATGGAGCTTCTACCAACACGAGTGATTGAATTTTATCAGGGTAGTTCATTGCAAAATCAAAAGCAACCACACCCCCGTAGGAGTGCCCGACCAAAATGACTGGTTTTGAAATATGAAGAGAGTCAAGCGTGGCTTTGATGGCTTCGCTTTCCATTTTTACAGAATAATCTTTGGGCAATGTCCGTCCTTCATTGGCATACTGAACATTGAACTGTTGCAATCGTATAACTTTAAATGAATCCGCCAATAATTTTGAATGTGCCGCATACGAAGTATAGTCGAATGTACCGCCGTGAAGTAACACGATGGGTGCACCATTGCCCTCAACAAGTGCTTGTTTCGTCTTCGGTTGAGCTTCAGCAGAAAGTTGAGCGAGAAGGACAAGAAAAACTGACAATATTATCTTCATAAATGGAGAGTTTAAAAATGGCTACTAACGGAAAGGGCTTGCCGATGTACCGGAAGTCCGTGATTCGTCTGCTTGGTAAGTTATTCAAAAGCTCAAAAAAGAACAAATGATGACTGGTAGTTCGTCTGCCGGTATATTGGCAAACCAATGTTATGTGCAGTTATCAGCTTAATGTTATTCCTATCATCGAATTATTTTCCATTGACTCCTCAACCAAGGATTGAAAATTCTGCAGAAATTCTATTTCTTTTCCTTGCTCGATGTCTTTAATTATGAACTCCTGATAGGTTCCCTTGAAAGAGTTGATGATGCTATCTTTTGCGGCATTCAGGCGTGTAAGAGGGCCGAGAAGAACTGCAGGATCAAACATTAGGCAGGTGGTCTCTTCATGAAATTTCCCCAAACTTTGACCGCTCCAATAATTTGTTGCAAGGTTATAAAACAGCAAATCTTGTTCAAACAGGCCAAAGTCTGTGATATCCTTCTTTCTTTCAGTTATGATATAGACATCCCCATAATGCACAACTGGGTTTTCCCGTATTTTGAATTTTTCAATCGCTTCCATCCTTACTTCATAAAGGCCTAAAAAACTTATGTGCCCCAGGATGCACTCTTCTTTCTTCTGATATGCATTGATACGAAGAACAACTCTCATTACTTATGATTAATTTACTGATTAGTGATGGTTATTAATTGCACATAACGTTACGCATTGGCGATGGCTGGGCACTCAATGAATTTTCAGCCGGAACAAAAGTAAAGTAAACGAACAAATAGTTGAGATTTTGATTCATTGCTCAATAGATAATTTTCAGCCGGAACTACAGCACAATAGCGAACAAAAAGCTGATAATATTTCCGTCTGCCCAACTATCGCCAATGCGCTTGTTGGTGGCATGTGCTATTTCTTTTGTCGTCTATAAATATTCTTGTCAACCAAAATTGTATTGGTGTTCTCGGTCTTTTCAATAAATAATGTTTTGTATTTCAGTTTTGGATTTTCAATCTCTTGCGGTTCGTCAGTACTTGATGTTGCGTCAATCTCTTTTACAGTTGTTGTGTCAAAGTCTTTAATAATCTTTGGTGGTGTAAATCTTACCATTTGCATAGGGCAATAATCACATTTAACTAATGTCAAAGATGCAATTGTTTTGCCCTTATATTTTTGAAGTGTCCCAGAATAAGAATAAAAACCTCCGTCCGATGCGGAAAATATTGTGTCTCGTTTATAAATAGCAACAGGTGATTGTCCCAAGAATACACTATCGCCTTTAAATGTTAAATGTGAAAGATGATACCATTTATAATTTGGCTTTGCTGGGTCACCGTAGCCTTTCATTTGTTCAAGCCCAATAAAAGTTCCTTCCATTTTCGACTGTCCGAAAGCTTGTGTCAAAAAAAAACTGATTAACAGTGTCACTATAAACTTTGTCATATTAGAATGTGTCAAACGCATTGCCACCAACGTCAGACTGCTTTCCGCAGCAGTGGGATTGGCAGTACTGTCGTTGATTTATGTTCTAAAATATACAAAATGTTCTTCAGTTTCATAGCTACACTTCAGCCGCTGTTGCGAAAAGCAAATGTTAGCAGCGGCATTATATATTGACTGAGCCTTCTTTAATTAGCATACCGCTCATTCTCCTTCAGGTCTGCACGAGGATAATAATAGACAGTATCGGTATTATAACTTATATGTTTAGCTGCTATAACCATCTCTTGGTTGTAGTCTTCAGCTTTGTAAGCAAATACTCTGAAGCCTTTTTCTATTGCAAATTGCAAGTTGATTTCTTCCGAATTTGTCCTTTCAGTAAATACAGTTTGTTTCGTGTCGGAATGCCAACACTGGAAAACGGCAGAAACAAAAAAGACCTCCTCAAAAATTACTTCTATGGAATGATAGTAGCTTAAGTCCTTCCCTCCAGCGACAATCAGACGATTATGGTCGTAACTTAACACATGGAAATCAAACCAAAGATTTGTCCGGATAATCGAATCAATTTCCTCGACGATACTTTTTTGTGTTTGTTCTTGCATTCAAGGAATGGTTGTGATGTCGCTGCTAACGGCCAAAGGCTTGGCGTCTGTACCGGAGGTCAGTGTTACGTCAGCCTTGGTAAGTTAGGTGAAGTTTTTAAACATTCAAAAGCCGATTGATTGTTCGTCTGCCGGTATAGCGCCAAACCTATGTAAGCAGCAGTTATTGTTGTTCGCCGTCTTTGTATGTCAATGTCTCTCGTACGCTTCCGTCCTCGTTATACAAAATCAATGTGCCGTTGCCGTTGTTTAGTGTCCCGGGATTGCGTTTGTTTCCTTTGTTGTCAAAATTGGAAATTACTTTCCACGACTTCCCGTTCTTGTACTCCGTTTCTGTCCATATGCTGCCTGATGGATAGTAGTATTTTCTTTTTCCGTGAAACTCGCCGTTCAAGAAAACAATTTCTTCCTTGACTTTCCCTGTTTCATAATAGCGTTTCGATGTCCCATTCAGAGCGCCATTCTCGAACATTAATTCCCGTTCCAGCTTTCCAGCATCGTTAAACTCTCTTACGAGGTATTTGCGAGAGCTACCAAAGTATTCTCTTTCTTCCATTATACGCTTACCATCAATCCAGAATTGGCGGGCTACACCGTTTAGGCTGTCATCTTTAAAGTTTTGTACAGATACAATCGTGCCTTTTAGGTTATATGTGTTCCAGGCACCGTTAAGTTTGTCATTAGCATAAAATTGCTCCCAAATCTTGTATCGCTTAGAGTGGTCAGCACTGTCAATCAGATAAGCATTGAAAGTGCCATTCTTTTGGCCGTTTTTGTAAGGTCCTTCAATACAAACTAAGGCTGGTCCTGCTCTTCTAACATGCGTTGTGATATTGTCGTCCGTATCCCACACATCAGGAGAAATTAATAGATAAGTACGGGCAAAGCCGTTTTTGGGTGGCTTGATTACTTTAAATTCTGATGTGTCATACGTGTTTACTAAATGTTTCGGAGTGTACTTTGGCGCCTGGCCAAAGGCAATAGTAAAGCATAGAAAAAATGAAACAATTAGGGTGGTAGTTTTTTGCATGGTCGAATTATAATTGCTGCTTACACATAAATATATGCCGTATCCTCTAAATTCCCAACCCTGACAATCAACCCCTTACTCTTCGCAGCTTCCAATATCAACGGCATAAAGCACATTGCCGCTCTACGGCTTTCTTCTGTCAAGTTACACAAGAGTGAATCGG
>DATKHJ010000410.1:0-3828 GCA_035510335.1 Flavisolibacter sp.
AGATATGACAATGGAGATGGCCAGCGTTAGCGAGAACTGGCGGTAGAATACACCTACCGGTCCGGAAAGGAAAGCCACCGGCACAAACACCGCCGACATCACCAGCGTAATGGCCAGGATGGCCCCGCTGATTTCTTTCATGGCGGCAACGGTGGCGTCCATGGCGTTCATGCGCAGCGTGGTCATTTTCACATGCACCGCTTCCACCACCACAATGGCATTGTCCACCACAATACCAATAGCTAACACCAAAGCAAATAGGGTAAGAATGTTAATGGAGAAACCAAGCGCCAGCAGGAAGGCCAGCGTACCAATCAGGGCCACCGGAACAGCTAATGCAGGAATAAGCGTAGAACGAAAATCCTGCAGGAAGATGAAGATCACAATGAATACCAAAATGAAGGCTTCAATCAGCGTGTGCAACACCGAGTCAATACTTGCATCCAAAAAGCGGGAAACATCATAGGCATAGTTGTAATCCATACCGGGAGGAAAGCTTGTTTCTTTCAACTCCGCCATCTTTGCCTTGATGTTGTCGATGACTTCTTTAGCATTGGAACCCGGACGCTGCTTCACCATGATGGAAGCTGAAGGGCGGCCATCGGTTTTGGAAACCATGTCGTAGCTCACCGTTCCAAACTCAACATCGGCAATGTCTTTCAGTCGCACAAGACCTCCGTCGGTTTCCGCTTTCAGCACCACCTCTTTGTACTCTTCCGGCGTGTTGAACTTGCCCGTGTACTTCAACACGTATTGTTTTACCTGCTTGTCCTTGCCCGAGTTTTCACCTGCCACACCCGGTGCGGCTTCAATGTTCTGTGCCCGCAGGGCGGCAATCACTTCTTCGCTGGAAATATTGTAGGCCAGCATGCGGTCGGGCTTTAACCAAACCCGCATAGAATAATCTCTTGCACCCATGATATCAACAAAACCAACGCCGTCAATCCGCTTTAGTTCCTGCAGCACGTTAATGTCGGCGAAGTTGTAAATGAACTCTTCGTTCATGCTCGAGTCGGTGCTCATCACGTTCAGGTACAGCAGCATGCTGTTTACTTCTTTCTCGGTGGTCACACCGGCTTTAATTACTTCTTCGGGAAGTTCATCAAGCACGGTTGTAACCCGGTTCTGCACGTTCACCGCGGCCTGGTCAGGGTCGGTGCCTACGGCGAAGAAAACCTGTATCAAGGTTACGCCATTGTTGCTGCTCACGGAGTTCATGTAGGTCATGCCCGGCACACCGTTGATGGCTCTTTCGAGTGGTGTGGCTACGGCCTTCGCACACACATCGGCGTTGGCACCGTTGTAGGTAGCGGTTACCACCACGGATGGCGGCACAATGTCGGGGAACTGGGTGATGGGCAGTTTAAAAAGTGCCAGCACACCCAGTAAGGTTATAATCAGCGATATCACCAGTGAAAGCACCGGCCGCCTGATAAATGTTTCGATCATCTCAAATAATTATTGCTCAGGTATCGGCTAAGGCCACCTGATGTTTGTAAATAGAATCCACCAAAGCCTTTGCAGACCTTGCAGGAAAAACGAATGTTTGCGTTTTTGGAAGGGCATGAAATGGCGAACCGTTCGCCTGCAGCAAGCTGCTGCAGGCATCTTCGGTTCTGTTGCCCACTGCTTAGTTTTCTTGGTTCGCTGCTACGAGGCCATCCTGTTGAAAGCGGGGCTTTACAGGAGCACCATCGCGAATATTCTGTACGCCTTCGTACACAATCACATCGCCGGCATTTAGTCCTTCGTTCACTACGAAGTAGTCGGCAATGCGCAGGTCAGGGGTGAAGCTTTTCATCTTTACAGTGTTGTTGGCGTCCAGTACAAATACAAAACTTTTGTCCTGGATTTCAAGCACGGCTTTTTGCGGCACCAGCAGTTTTTGCTGCAGGTTTGTCAGCAGTTGCACCTTGCCCGAAGCGCCGTGTTTCAACATGGCTTCGGGGTTGGGAAATTTGGCGCGGAAGGCAATGGAGCCCGTGTTGCCGGAGAATTCGGCTTCCTGTGTTTCAATCAATCCTTTGTGCGAATAGCGGGTGCCGTCGGAGAGCACCAAAGAGGCGGCGCCATTTGCCTTCAGTCGTTCGCTGGCTATTTTTTTATGCTGCAGGTATTCGTTTTCCGATACGTTGAAGTACGCATACATCTGGCTGTTGTCGGAAATGGTAGTGAGCAGGCTGCCATCGGTAAGCAGGCTTCCGGCCTTCATGGGAATGCGGTCGATCACACCATTAAAAGGCGAACGAACAGACAGGTAACTGATCTTTGTTTGCGCATCGGCAACTTCAGCATCGGCCTGTGCAATTCGGGCTTTTGCATCGTCAACCCTTGCCTTTGCCAGGTCCAGTTCCGATTTGGCAATCACTTTTTTCTCTACCAGGATCTTCACCCTTTCCATTTCCAGTTCGGCAATGCGTGCCGACGCTTTGGCACTTTGCACACTGGCTTTGGCTTTGCTTAACTCGTTAAACACTTCGCGGTTGCTGAGCTGAAACAGCAATTGTCCTTTGCGAACAGTGGTGCCTTCGTCCACGTAAATTTTGTCGAGAAAGCCTTCCACTTTGGCGCGGATCTCCACATTCTTCACCGATTGAATATCGGCTACATAATCCAGGTGAAATGACGTGTCAATTTCTTTCAGTTTAATAACGGGAACTTCAGTGGCGGAAATAGCGGGAGTCTCATTTTCGCTTGCCTTACTGGCGCAGCCGGCAATAAAAAGGGTGGCTGCAAGAGCGCCTGTCCAATAACGTAACATATGTATCGGTTTTTTTCGTTGTGAGTTGAATAAATGCATGCGATTGTGCAGAAGGGAATTGCACAAAGGATCATAACCCACTCAGGTTATGGAAAGAAGGAAAACCGGCCGATCAAAATGGCGTTAAGCGGAAAAGAAAGCGGTGCAGCGGGGAAACAAAAAACGGTTTGCTGTACGTTTCCTTAATGTAGATGTTTTGTGGTATTCTGTCCACCTCGCGAACAACAGGCCGCGGTGCGCAGCTGGAGGAAATTGTTCGCTTGTATTTTTTCTTGTACCGCACAATCTTATTCATGAGCTGTGCTTCGGGAGAAGCTGCATCCTCATCAAAAAAATACGATTGAAACGGATTAGTAGAGAAAGTTTTTAGCGATTGTTTGGTTTTGGTAGAAGCGCTTGTGACAGCCTTCATGATGGCTGACACAGTGGTTTGGTCCCCTGCATAAGAGGACTGAGCAAAAACGAGCAGGCTGAAAAAAATAATATAAGCCGTTCTAATTATTCTCATTCTAAACTCAGGAACGTTGGTTATGCTGCGCAAAAGTAGGTTTAAAGCGATCGAGTTTAACAAATGTCTCTTAGATGTTATTCAGGGGAAGGTCATATTAACATTACCGTAGCAGTTTTCAAAAGAGATAAAAACAGGATGAGAAGTTTAAAGTTGAGCCTTTGCAAAGCTGTAATCCTGAAAGACCAGTTGTAGCAACAGCGCTTTTGTCTAATAATGCAAGCCAATTCGTGTGGATAATATGAATCAATAAATTGTAATATGTAAAATTTGGTGTAGATGTATTTGCGCAGCTGTTTTTAAATCGTAAGGCTAAGTCAATCGTTTTGCTTGACCGTTTAATTCAATTCGTCAAATATATTTAAGCAAAAACATATAAATAAAAATTGGTATTATTTTGGCGGACAAGAAGTATTCCAATCCAACTCCTCAGAATTACGCGGTTTCCTGTTATCTGAATACTTAATTAAAGAAACATCCCGGCAAGCCTATGCGCAGGAAACTATTTTTGGGTCTAACTGCTACTATTATTCTATCAGCTTGTGTTAACACACGAAAA
>DATKHJ010000411.1:0-30484 GCA_035510335.1 Flavisolibacter sp.
GTTTAATCCTATACCCAATGAGTGCTTATTACATTCATGACGGCCGCAATGAAATCGGTCCTTTCACCATTGATCTTCTCAAAAAGCAAAAGCTTACACGCAACACGCCTGTTCGTCAAACCGATTCCGACAAGTGGATGCCTGCCGAGCGGTTGGCATCGCTGAAGGAAGTGGTGGTTCCCCGCAAAATCCGTCGGCCAAAAGATATTTTACCAGCAGCGAAAGAGCATTTTCAGCACCTGCAACAACGCAAGCCTGTTTTACTCTACAGCCTTCTTTTACTGCTTGCATTGATTGCCGGAATTTCTATTTACTCCGCAACAAGCACTGAAAAGAAAAGCAGTGCGCCGGCAAAACCAGCCCGGCAAAATGTATTGCCACCGGCAACTCCCCAACCCGTTGCACAACCAGAACCTGCACCGAAAGAAGCAGCAACTCCGCCAGTTGCCGTGGCAGAAGACAAAGCAAAAACAACCCGCCTTCGCTGGAACAAATTGATATCCGCTACCAACAGCAATTACGGCATTGGACTTTTGGGCGGCATTAAAGATTTGCGTGTAATTGCCACTAACCGCACCGATTATCCCATTGACCAGATGGTGGTGAACCTCACCTACATTAAAGCGGGCGGCGGTGTTTGGAAAACAGTTCCCATCACTATACACGGCATACCGGCGCACGATAGCAAAGAGCAGGAAGTGTCCGACGTAGGAAGAGGAAAAAAAGTGAAAGTGAGCATTCAAAAAATTATAAGCAAGAAGATGCATTTCAGTTATACAGAAGGCAAAAAAGGCAAAGACCCTGCTGATCCTTACGTCATGCAATAATGCTTGTCTTTCTGTTGATTAGGCCGTTCGCTTTTGCGGGCGGCTTTTTTGTAAAGAAGAAATTGAAATGACGTGAAAGACACATTCATCACCGGTGAACGAGAAAGCACAAGAGGCATTGATGTTGTGAGATGAAACTAAGCTTCTGCTGTAGCTGTTTCTTTCACATTGAAGGAATGCAGGGCTGGTTTTGGAAGTGCAAACGAGAACAAGCTTCCGTTGCCTACGCTGCTTTCAATTTGCAAAAGGCTTCCGTTCCTGGAAAGAAATTCGTTGCACAACATCAATCCCAACCCGGTGCCTGTTTCAGAAGAAGTGCCGGCGGTGGTATAGAAGATTTGTTGTTTGATTTTCGCCAGTGCTTCTGCGCTAATGCCTATGCCTGAATCCTGCACATACACTTCAACAAACGAACCCATGTCATTAAAGCCAATTTCAATGCGGCCTTTCTCTGCCGTGAATTTGATGGCGTTGGACAGGAGGTTGCGCAGCACCAGTTGAATCATGTCTTTGTCGGCATACACAAACACATCATCCTGCACCGATACCTGTGTGTGAATGCGTTTTGCTTCCAGTTGCAGCCGCAGCAGTTTTGTGACATCGGCAACCAAAGAACCAATGTTGATGGCCTGCGGGTACACCGTATCGGCCTGCATTTGCGATTTGGCCCATTGCAAAAGATTCTCCATTAAGCTGGTGGTGTAATTCAAATCTTTCAATACATCGGGCACCATTTCTTTTACATCTTCTGCCGGTAAATTGTAGTGGTGCATGTTCTGAAACAGGTTGCGCAATGCATACATCGGCGATTTCAGGTCGTGTGAAATAATAGAGAACAGTTTATTCTTAAACGTATTCAGTTCCGCTAATTCTTCTTTCTGAATTTGCAGCAGTCTTGCCTTTTCACTGATCTCTTCTTTTTGCTTTTCTATCTCCGTGTTTTTTTCAATGAGGTGTTTTTTCTTGGTGAGAATGTTGGCCTGGTAAATGGTGTTTTCGTTTTTAATAAGGTACAAGCCATAAAAAATAAAAGCCAGCGAAGCGGCTTTGTAAAGAAGATAAACAACCTTGGACTCTTTTGCTGCTTCGTAGGTAAAGTGATCGAGCACCACCGACAAAATGAAAAAGGAAATCATGGAAAAGCCAATGGCAAAAAGCATGAAGCCGAAATTGTGCAGGAAGAAAACAGCGAGAATAACAAAAAGAAGAAAGTGCAGTTCAATGCCGGGGTTCATGCCGTTGAGATACACAAAGCAGGTGCAAAGCGGGTAGAGCAAAAAATAAGTGTAAAGCGCTGCATCGTGCTGGCGGAAGTAATTCAGCATTAATGCCAACAGGCTTACACCAGCTGGCCAGCAAGCAATGCCCCAAGCTACCATCGGAATTTTCCCCGGTAACAGCATTCCCAATACTGGAATGAAAAGCCCTGCCAGCAGTTGAAAGAAATTAATCTGGTTAAAGATGCGCAGCTTGCGCTGCTCGTATTCGTCCATGGAATGCGAGTAACCCAAAAACTTCACCTGCATAAAAAGTTGCCCGGAGCGAACCCTGATGGTTTCAAACGTTTCGGCAAGTGCAGAAGAACGGTATTTTACCTGTGCGGTGTCAGAAGCGTTTACGCTTTCCATTAATTGGATAAATATGTGGCGCACAAAATAGAGAATGAATCCGGGCTGTGCAATAGTGTAAGACGAAGGGCGGAATTCTTACTTCGAACGACGAATTTTTTTATAAATCTTGATGGCGCTCATGAGAACAATGATGAAACCAACAAGGCCAGCCAATCCCCACACCCAGCTTAAACTTGACTTAACCGTGGCCAGCATAACAATGGGGACCAGGAAAATGGTAGCCACTTCATTCCATACCCGCAGCTTTTGAGAAGAGTATTTAAAGATGCCCGCAGCCTGTTGCTTGTAAATCCGGTGCAGCGAAAAATGATAGCGGTAGAGAAAGAAAACAAAAATGAGTTTGATAAGAAGCCATTTCCCCGCAGCATCGCCCAGGGTATTTTGCCAGGCGCCATGGAACATCACCAGCGGGCCAAAGATGAGGGTGAGAATGGCCGAAGGCCAGGTAATGCCAAGCCAAAGCCGCTTGATCATGAGGGAAAACTGGTCTTGCAGAATGCTTTTTTGCGGTTCAGGTTTGTCAGCCGCTTCAGCATTGTAAATAAACAGGCGAACAATGTAAAACATACCCGCAAACCAGGTAACGATGAAGATGATATGAAGGGCTTTGAGGTAGAGATACATGGAGTGAATGTAAAATCTAATATGTAAAATATAGAAGGTAAAATGAGAGAGGATGCGTCATGATAAATGGCGGGCAGTTTTAAATTTTAGATTTTGCGGTTTTACATTTTACTTTTTTAATTCTTAATTAGTTAGAACCATTTCCTTACTTCCTCCAACATACTCCTTCACCCATTTGGCAATGGCACTCACCCAAAGCGGGTGCACATTTAGGCAGGGAATCATTTCAAAGCTCTCGCCGCCGGCGTGTAAAAATGTTTCTTTTCCTTCTTCGGCAATTTCTTCCAGCGTTTCCAAGCAATCACTTACAAAAGCCGGACAAACCACCACCAGTTTCTTCACACCTTTCTTTGGCAGTTCTTCAAACATCTGTGCCGTGTAAGGCTGCAGCCAGGGATCTCTTCCCAAACGCGACTGAAATGAAAACGTAAATTTTTCTGCTGGAATGTTCAATCGCTCCGTTACAATTTTTGTGGTTACCCAGCATTGATGACGGTAACAATACTGGTGTGCTGCAGAAGGCACATCGCAACAGTTCGGAACCTTTAAACAATGCTGTCCCGTAACATCGCCTTTGTAAATATGACGCTCCGGTACGCCGTGGTAGGAGAATAAAATGTGATCCCACTCACCTTGCAGCTGCGGCCTGATGCTTTCGATCAATGCATTGATGTAATCTTCATTATTGTAGTAAGGTTTGATGGTGGTGAGTTTGAACTTGTAGCCACCCTTTTTGTGTTGCGCAACCGCATGTTCCACCGCTGTTTCGTAAGAGCTCATGGCATAATGCGGGTACATGGGCACGGCAATCACTTCTTCCAGGTCGGGATTTTTTGCAAGCAATTCATCGAAAGCGGCTTTGGGCGAAGGGTTGCCGTAACGCATGGCAATGGTCACGGGTTCTTCCACTTCTTTGTCCAATGCATCACGCAATTGTTTGGAAATAACAATGAGCGGCGAGCCTTCTTTCGTCCAGATGGATTTATAGGCCTCCGCCGATTTGGGTGCCCGAAACGGAACGATGATGCCTTTTACCAATAGGGCCCGCAGCAGCCAGGGTTTGTCAATCACCCGTTCGTCCATTAAAAACTCATCGAGGTACCGCTTCACGTCTTTTACTTCCGTAGAATCCGGAGAACCCAGGTTCATCAAAACAATGGCTCGCTTCATAAGGCGGCAAAGCTAAGGAGGGATGATGAGCAATCGGCAAACGAGAATCGGCAATGGCGATGGCTTTCAATAGCAACCTATCGAACGATAAGTTCTAAACAAATGTTTCTTTAATTGCCGTTTGACGATTGCCGATTGTCGCCCCAGCACTTCATCTGCCCTTTGCCCCACTTGATCTCCCTCATTCTGCAAACTGATGAAAATCAGCCTTTCAAATGACACATAGATGACAGTAATTTTAGGCTTGGGCGGCTTCGCAATTTACTTTTGCGCCGTGGTCGTTGACTAAAATTGACATGGAAACACAGCACTTCAAGAATATACCGAACTTTTTTGTAGCAGGAATCAATTACAAAAAATCCGATGCCTCCATCCGTGGACAATTTGCCATTAGCAACGACCAATACAGCACTATTTTAAACCTGGCCTCACAGGTTGGGCTCAACGAACTGTTTATCCTTTCTACCTGCAACCGCACCGAAATTTATGGCTTTGCGCACAACAGCAACCAGCTGGTTGACCTGCTTTGTTCGCAAACGGTTGGCGATGCCGAAACGTTTAAAAAAGCAGCCTACATTAAAAACGGCACAGACGCCATTGAGCATGTGTTTAGTGTGGGTGCCGGACTGGATTCGCAAATTTTGGGCGACTATGAAATTGTTGGCCAGTTAAAAACAGCCGTGAAGTTTGCCAAAGAGCAAGGCTTTGTGGGTGCATTTACGGAGCGTTTGATCAACTGCGTGCTGCAGTCTTCCAAAATTATTAAGAACAATACCGTTTTAAGCGGCGGCACGGTTTCCGTGGCGTTCGCTGCTGTACAATACATTACCAACATGGTGGTGGCGCCTTCAAGCAAAAACATTTTGCTGCTGGGCGTTGGCAAGATTGGTTGCAATACGTGCAAGAATCTCGTTGACTACATCGGAACAAAAAACATCACCCTCATCAACCGTTCGCCGGAAAAAGCGGCAGGACTTGCGGGTGAGTTGGGCCTGAAATTTTCTACGTTGGAAGCCCTTGACGAAGAAGTGGCAAAAGCCGATATCATTCTTGTTGCCACCAACGCCGCCCAGCCCGTTATCTTAAAAAAGCACCTGGAAGGCAAAGGCGAAAAACTCATTATTGATCTGTCTATTCCGTACAACGTTGCCGACGATGCACAAACCTTACCCAATGTGCAAATGGTAAACGTTGACAAGCTTTCCAAGATCAAAGACGATACGCTCAAAATGCGTCTGGCCGAAGTGCCGAAAGCAAAAGGCATTATTTCTGAGCTGATGCTTGAGTTTGGAGATTGGTGCGAAATGCGCCGTCATGTGCCCTTGCTGAAAAACCTGAAAGTAAAACTGAAAGAGCTGTATGCTCATCCGCAATACGTGCAAACCACTACCTGCCCCAAGAAATTAGACGTACAAATACAACGGGTGTTGAATGAAACTGCGGGAAAAATCAAGGTGCAAAACAGCCGCGGTTGTCAGTACCTTGCAGCCCTGAACGATTTCATCAACGCAAAAAATTAATGCAACAAGTTTTAAGAATTGGTACAAGAGACAGCCAGCTGGCTGTGTGGCAGGCTACATTGGTGCAGGACTTATTAAAAGAAGCCGGCATTCCCTCCGAGTTAGTGTACATGAAAAGCGAAGGTGACATTGATACCGTGACGCCGCTGTACGCTTTGGGTGTAACCGGCGTGTTTACCAAAACACTCGATGCGGCGCTGCTCAACAACCGCATTGACATTGCCGTGCACTCCATGAAAGATGTGCCTACGCAACTGGCGCAGGGAATTCAGCAAGCAGCCGTTTTAAAAAGAGCTTCGCATAAAGACATCATTGTTTATAAAGACGGAACAGATTTTTTAGAGGATCGCAATTCCGTTGCAACGATCGCTACAGGAAGTATTCGTCGTGTAGCGCAATGGCTTCACCGCTTCCCGAATCATTGCACAGAGAACCTTCGCGGTAATGTGAACACTCGCTTGCGCAAGTTAGCTGAGAGTGATTGGAAGGGTGCCATCTTTGCTGCGGCTGGTTTGGAGCGAATCCATCTTCGTCCCGAAAAATCTGTTGATCTTGATTGGATGTTACCAGCACCTTCGCAAGGTGCCATTATGGTTGTGTGCAGGGAAGGAGAAGAGTATGCGTTTGGCGCTTGTCAATCGTTCAACGACGAAGCCACAGCTTTGTGTACAACGATTGAAAAAGAGTTTTTGCGGGTGCTGATGGGTGGTTGTTCAACACCCATCAGTGCATTGGCCGAAGTGAAAGGTGATGTTGTTTCTTTCCGCGGTAATATTTGCAGTCCGGATGGTGCCGATTTAATAGAAGTTAACCTGGAGAAAATCAAAAGCGAAAGTTTACACCTTGGTGAAGAAGCGGCCCGCCAATTGTTGAACAATCCCAAAGCGCAACACATTATTGAAACAGTTCGCAATGGAAAGCAGTAAAAAATATTTGCTCAGCACCCGTCCGCTCCCAAAAGCAGTGGTGGAAGAAGGCGCAAAGAAAGGTGTCATCATCGAAGAGCTTTCTTTCATTGATACCAAACCCATTCAGGACGAAGGAATTTTTCAGCGAATCAAAACATTGGCTACAGAAAAGCACACCGTTGTGTTTACCAGCATGAACGCGGTGGAAGCTGTAGCCGCACAAATAGAGTCTATTCCAGACTGGAAGATTTATTCCATTGGCAACACCACCCGCAAGCTAATTGAAGAGAAGTGGGGAAGGGATAAGATTGTTGCTACCGCCGATTACGGCAAGCAGTTGGGCGAACGCTTGGTTGACGATGGCGTGAAAGAAGTAGTGTTTTTCTGCGGCAATATTCGCCGCGATGAATTGCCCAATAAAATTCGTTCGGAAGGTGGCAGGATAGAAGAGGTGGTGGTGTACGAAACCGAAGAAACGCCATCAAAATTGGCTAAGGATTATGATGGTATTTTGTTTTTCAGTCCGAGTGCGGTAAACGCATTTTTCTCTACCAACAAACCGGCAAAAAGCACCGTGCTTTTTGCTATCGGAAAAACAACAGAAGAAGCCATCCGGCAGAACAAAGGCCGCAACATAATTGTTGCTAACGTTACTGATAAAGTAGAAATGGCGCAAGGTGCCATCACCCATCTCTCAAACAATTCGCAAGCACAGAAAACCAACATATGACGCAGTTGAAAAATGATCTTTTGTTACGAGCTCTCAGGAAGGAAAAAGTAGAACGTCCGCCGGTGTGGATGATGCGCCAGGCGGGAAGGTATTTGCCTGATTATATTAAACTGCGGGAGAAATATGATTTCTTCACCCGTTGTCAAACGCCGGAGCTGGCAACAGAAATTACGCTGCAGCCCATCGACCAGGTGGGTGTTGATGCAGCCATCATCTTCTCCGATATATTGGTGATTCCACAAGCGATGGGTGTAGAAGTGTTAATGGAAGAAGGCAAAGGTCCTTCGCTGCCAAAAACAATCAAAACACAGGCTGACATTGATGCCTTGAATACGGCTGATGCCGAGCATCATTTAAAATATGTAATGGATGCGCTGGCCATGACCAAACGTGAGTTGAATGGCCGTGTGCCGCTCATTGGTTTTGCCGGTGCGCCGTGGACCATTCTTTGTTACATGGTAGAAGGCAAGGGCAGCAAAACCTGGGATAAAGCAAAGCAGTTTGCTTACACGCAACCGCAGTTGGCACATGCACTGTTGCAAAAAATTACTGATATCACCATCGATTATTTAAAAGCACAGGTGAAAGCCGGCGCTGATACCGTGCAGGTGTTTGATAGCTGGGCGGGCTCTTTGTCTCCCGAAGATTTTAAAACCTACGCACAGCCTTACCTGTTACAGATTGCCGATGCGGTAAAAGACAGTGCTCCGGTGATTCTTTTCCCGAAAGGCACCTGGTATGCGTTAAAGGAATTAAGCCAAAGCAGTGCTAGTGGCATTGGTATCGACTGGACCATCACCCCGCAATTTGCCAGAGAATTAACAGCGAACAACATTACACTCCAGGGTAACTTTGACCCCGCAAAATTGCTGGCGCCAATTCCGCAAATCAAACAGTGGGTAAAAGAAATGATTGACAATTTTGGCGTACAGAATTACATCGCTAATCTTGGTCATGGTATTACACCGAACGTCCCTGTCGATCACGCCAAAGCCTTTGTGGAAGCGGTAAAGGAATATAGGCCGTGAGTGGTGAATAGTGAATGGTGAATGCTTTTCAAGGCTCTGTTTATTCTACTGCTTATGTGAATGGAATAAAAGAAGATGTTATGAAAAAAGCAGGATTGTTTTTTCTCGTTGTTTCCCTTTGGTTGAGTGCAAATGCACAGGTTCGTGAGTTGGGAATTGAGTTGCAGAATTTCGATTATCCTTTCCCTGTTCATTATCTCCCGCTGAACATCCAGAAGCAGAATCTTCGCATGGCGTACATGGATGTGGTGCCGTCCAACGCCAATGGTAAAACCGTGCTGTTGTTGCACGGCAAAAACTTTTCCGGTGCTTACTGGGATAGCACGGCAAAGGTGTTATCGCAAAACGGTTTCCGTGTTATCATCCCCGACCAAATTGGCTTTGGAAAATCGTCAAAGCCAACGCAGTTTCAATACTCATTTCACTTGCTGGCGCAGAATACAAAAACACTGCTTGACAGTTTGCGCATCGGCAAAGTAGCGGTGCTGGGGCACTCAATGGGCGGCATGGTCGCCAGTCGTTTTGTGCTGATGTACCCGGAAAGAGTAGAGAAATTTATTCTTGAAAATCCCATTGGCCTGGAAGATTATAAACTGAAGGCGCCATACACTTCCGTGGATGCATTGTATCAAACAGAATTGAAGCAGGACTACGAAAAGATCAAAGCTTACCAACTTGAAAATTATTATGCCGGTCAATGGAAGCCGCAGTACGACAAGTGGGTAACGATGCTTGCCGGCTGGACGAAAAACAAGGACTATCCCACCATCGCCTGGAATGCCGCACGAACGTCTGAAATGATTTACACGCAACCTGTCGTGTACGAGCTGGAAAACATTACAGCTCCAACGCTTCTTATCATTGGGCAGCGTGACCGCACGGCCATCGGCAAGAATCTGGTAAGTGAAGAAGTTCGAAAAACGATGGGCAACTATCCCGAATTGGGAAAAAAAACACAGCAGCGAATAAAGAATTCAGCCCTTGTGGAATTAGACAATGTTGGCCACCTGCCGCACATTGAGCGGTTTGAGCCATTTATTCAATCTTTGCTGCGTTTTTTACAGAATTAATTTACTTGCCAACATGAGTGCCGAAATCAATCGTTCCGTTAAAGAAGAATTTGTTGAGTACATACACGACCTGCAAAACCGCATCTGCGCAGCATTGGAAAGCACTGATGGCCAAGCCAAGTTTGTGGAGGACAAATGGGAGCGGCCCGAAGGTGGCGGTGGCAAAACAAGAGTGATTGCAGATGGCGCTGTGTTTGAAAAAGGCGGTGTGAATACTTCTGTCGTTTATGGTGAGGTTACGGACGCGATGCGGACCGGCTTAAAGATTAACGGCGCAAAATGGTTTGCCTGTGGTCTATCGCTGGTCATTCATCCCCTCAATCCTTTTGTGCCAACCGTGCATTGCAACTACCGAATGTTTGAGTTGTATAACGAAGCAGGCGAAGTGATTGATCGTTGGTTCGGCGGCGGCACAGACCTGACGCCGTATTACCTGTTTGAAGAAGATGCAAAGCACTTTCACCAAACCTACAAAGACGCCTGTGACCGCTTTAATCCAACCTTTTATCCCAAATTCAAAGAAGTTTGCGACAACTATTTTGTGAACTTTCATCGGAACAATGAGCGCAGGGGAATCGGCGGCATTTTTTACGATTACCAACGTGCTGATGAAACAAAAGACGTTGACTTTTGGATTGGTTTTGCAAAGGCATGCGGCGATGCATTCATTCCTGCTTATGTGCCCATTGTTGAAAAGCGAAAGAACATTCCTTACAGCGAAGAAAACAAACACTGGCAGGAGATCAGGCGAGGACGATATGTAGAGTTCAACCTTGTGCACGACAGGGGAACGCTGTTCGGATTAAAAACAAATGGTCGCATTGAAAGCATTTTAATGAGCTTGCCACCAACCGTTCGTTTTGAATACAATTACCAGCCTAAACCCGGTAGTGAAGAAGATAGATTATTGCAGGCTTGTCTGCATCCAAAAGATTGGTTAAAAGAAGAGAGTACAGAAGAAGAACGTGCAGAATGGGCAAGGCGCTCCAACACCTGCTAGTAAATTTGCAGTCCATAAAAACGAATCGAACCGACATGTATTTACAAAGACGAAATAGAATATTAAGAGCCACGCCTGCTATCAGAAGCATGGTAGCGGAAACAATCTTAACACCGGCTGATTTTATTGTTCCCTTGTTTATTGATGAAGGGGAGAACGTGAAGACAGAAATCGCTTCCATGCCCAACTATTACCGCAATAGTTTAGACAACACGGTGAAAGAAGTAAAAGAATTGTGGAACATGGGCATTAAAAGTGTTTTGCTTTTTATCAAGTGCAAAGACGAATTAAAAGATAACACAGGCAAAGAAGCTTGGAACCCGGACGGACTTATGCAACGCAGCATCAAAGCCATTAAAGACGCCGTACCGGACATGTATGTGATGACCGATGTGGCGCTGGATCCTTTTTCGTCATACGGCCATGATGGCATTGTCGAGAATGGTGAAATTGTAAACGATCCAACAGTAGAAGCATTGGTGAAGATGAGTATCTCCCATGCACAAGCCGGTGCTGATATGGTGGCACCAAGCGATATGATGGATGGCCGCATTGGTGCTATTCGTGAAGGCTTGGAGAACAGTAGCTTTACCAAAGTGGGCATCATGGCCTACAGCGCCAAATATGCATCCTGCTTTTACGGTCCTTTCCGCGATGCGCTGGACAGTGCACCGGGTTTTGGCGATAAGAAGACCTACCAAATGGATTACGCCAACCGTACCGAAGCCGTGAAAGAAGCCCTGATGGATGTAGAAGAAGGCGCTGACATTGTGATGGTAAAACCCGGTCTACCTTACCTCGATATTGTACGGGATGTAAAGAATGCGGTAGACGTTCCCGTGAGTGTGTACAACATCAGTGGCGAATATGCCATGATTAAAGCTGCGGCAAAAATGGGCTGGATCAATGAAGAGAAAGCTATCCTGGAAACACTGACTTCCATGAAAAGAGCGGGTGCCGATTTGATTGCAACGTATTTTGCAAAAGACGCCGTGAGATTATTGGGCTGATTTAAACTTATCTATAAACAAACGAACCTTGATAGATATTCCATATCTCACAGATATGGAATATCTGCTTAAGACCATAAAGAATCGAAAATGAACATTTCTAAAAGCGAGCAACTTTTTACCCGGGCACAGAATAGCATTCCTGGTGGCGTTAACTCACCCGTAAGAGCTTTCAAAAGCGTCGGTGGCAATCCTATCTTTTTGCAACGGGCAAAAGGCGCTTACCTCTACGACGTGGATGGCAACCAATACATCGATTACATCAACTCCTGGGGACCCATGATCATGGGGCATGCCTTTGAGCCCGTGGTAGAAGCCATTCAAAAAAAAGCTGTTGAATCGACCTCCTTTGGGGCGCCAACAGAACTGGAAGTAGAGATGGCCGAACTGGTAAAAAGCATGGTGCCCAATGTTGATCTCATTCGCATGGTGAGCAGTGGTACCGAAGCTTGCATGAGTGCTATTCGATTGGCAAGAGGTTATACCGGAAGAAACAAGATCATCAAGTTTGAAGGCTGTTATCACGGTCATGCAGATTCGTTTTTGGTAAAAGCAGGAAGTGGCGTGGCTACCTTCAATATTCAAACCGTTCCCGGTGTAACAGCCGGTGTTTCTGCCGATACGTTAACAGCACCTTATAATGATTTGGAGGCGGTTCAAAAACTGGTTGCGGAGAACAAAGATGAGATTGCCGCCATCATCATTGAGCCTGTTGCCGGCAACATGGGTTGCATTATCCCGAAGGAAGGATTTCTGCAAGGCTTAAGAAATCTTTGCACAGCAGAAGGCATTGTCTTCATTTTTGATGAAGTGATGACAGGCTTTCGTTTAGCACAAGGCGGTGCACAAGAACGTTTGGGCATTGATGCTGATTTGGTGACCTACGGAAAAGTAATTGGTGCCGGTATGCCGGTGGGTGCCTTTGGCGGCAAACTGGAAATCATGCAGCAGATTGCACCGCTTGGCAATGTGTACCAAGCCGGAACATTAAGTGGAAATCCTCTGGCCATGATCGCCGGTTATACCCTGCTTTCGCACTTAAAAGCCAATCCTTCTGTTTATACCGAGTTGGAACAAAAAGGTGAATATCTAAAAGCGGGATTAGACCAGGTCTTGAAAGGAAGCGGCATTCCATATGTTATCAATCATTTGGGAACAATGATCTCCATTCACTTCAGTGAAAAGCCGGTGGTGGATTTTGCTTCGGCCGCTTCTGCCAACAATGCGTTGTTCAACAAATATTTTCATGCAATGTTGAATAAAGGCATTTACCTGCCGCCATCGGCGTTTGAAACCTGGTTTTTGAGTCATGCATTGAGCAAGGAAGATTTGGATAGAACGATAGAAGGAACGAAAGCATTTTTGTCCTCTGAACTGTGAATTGTCTGAACCACGATTTATAAGATTAGTGGGATTGTCAAGAAATAAAAAGAGTCGTTCATCACTGAATGACTCTTAACTTATAACGACTGTTCCGATTTCCTCCTAATCCTCTAAATCCACCCAAATCATGGTTCAAAAACAAACAAATCAGCCGCAATGCCATCGGCTCTTAACATGCCTTCGTCGGTGAGTTGTGCATGATCGTGCTGTAGCAAAACCAATCCTGTGCGAACATATTTGGCGATGTCTTTTTCCAGCCGTTTGCGTTCGTTCTCACCCCAAATCTTTTGCAGTTTAGCCAGATCAATGCCTTCTTTCGTTCGTAACGAAATCATGATGCTTTCATTCAGCTGCTGCGCTGGCGTTAAGGTTTCTATTTCTCTTGCAGAAGAACTTTCGTTGATGGATTTAATGTAAACATTGTTGTTCGCAACGTTCCATCGTCGCTCCATTCCATTAAACGAATGCGCTGAGGGCCCAAGCCCCAAATACGAAACGCCTTTCCAGTAAGACGAATTATGCCTGCTGCGAAAACCCGGTTGGGCAAAATTGGAAACTTCGTAGTGTTCGTAACCAGCAGCCCGGAGCCAGTGCATCAGTTGCAAAAACTGTCTTGCCTGTTTCTCATTATCTACATCCAAAGATTTCTGCTGCGAAATGTTTTTGTGCAGCGGTGTTTTTTCTTCCACTGTCAACGCATAGCAGGAAAGGTGTTTAACATCATAACCAATTGCCGTTTTCACGTTCTGCTCCCACATTTCATCCGTTAAAAGCGGAGAGCCATAAATCAAATCAATGCTGAGGTTGTCGATGCCGGCGGCATAACTGTTTTCAATGCAGGCCTTTGCTTGTGCGGCATTGTGAGCCCGGTTCATCCACCGCAACTCTTCTTCAAAAAAAGATTGAATGCCGATGCTCAACCGGTTAATGCCAAGTTCTTTCCACGCCGCCGCTTTTTCTTTCGTTACATCATCCGGGTTTGCTTCTAAGGTTATTTCGGCATCCTGCAAAACAGGATAATGTTGTTTTAAATCAGAAATCAGCAATCGCAAATCAGAAATCTCCAAAATGCTTGGCGTGCCGCCGCCAAAGTAGATCGTCGCTACTTCTTCACCCTGTAAATATTCCTTTTCAGCGATGATCTCTTGCCGCAATGCCGCTATCAAATCATCTTTATACCGCAAAGAAGTGGTAAAGTGAAAATTGCAGTAAGTACAGGCTTGTTTACAAAATGGTATGTGCAAATAAATTCCAGCCAACTTCGTTATCCTTTTCGTCGTTTCTATGTTTACAACAATGGCTAAGGTAAAATACAGATTGGTAGCGTGGCTGTTTTTAACAGTCCTGTGCGGCAGCGCTGTTGGACAAACCTACCCGGTAAAATACCTGGGCGATGATTCGGCAAAGGTGGCGCAGCTAGGTTTGCCAACCAGTTTTCCCAACCGGTTTGATGCGAATATTTACCTTGTTGGCTTGCTGCCGCTGTTGCAAGGCAAGGGTTATATCACGGCTTCTATCGATAGTCTCCGCATCGATTCTACCGGGGCAACCGTGGCGCTTTTTCTGGGCGATCAATACCGGTGGGGAACCGTTCGCACCAAAGAAAGTGATGCCGAGGTGCTGCAGGCCATTCGCTTGCCGGCTATGCAGGGCACCATGAATTTTGCTTCGTTCCAGGACTGGCAAAAAAAGATACTGGATCACCTAGAAGAAACCGGCCATCCCTTTGGGAAAACCTATCTTGACAGCATTCAATTGAACGGTGAAGAAGTAAGTGCAGTGCTGCAAATCAGCAAAGGACCGCTTTACAAAATAGACAGCGTGCAGGTAATTGGCGATGCCAAGATTACGGGTGAATTTTTGCAAAAGTACCTCGACCTTCCAAGCGGTACGCTGTACAGCAGAAAACGGCTGCAGGCCGTTAGCAAGAAGCTACTTGAACTTTCGTATGTGGAAGAAGAAAAGCCTTCGGAGTTGAGCATGATGGCTACTGGTTCTGTGCTCAATCTTTACCT
The DNA here is from genome assembly GCA_035510335.1 of Flavisolibacter sp. Lineage (GTDB taxonomy): Bacteria > Bacteroidota > Bacteroidia > Chitinophagales > Chitinophagaceae > Flavisolibacter. The sequence continues at coordinate 14,917 of DATKHJ010000411.1, forward strand.
GAAAGCAAAGCGCAGCAGCCAAGTAAATGCCTTGCTCGGCTTTCAACCCAACACAGAGTTAACCACCGGCGACCGCAAGTTTATACTAACGGTAGATGCCAATGTGCTGTTGCGCAATGCGCTTGGCAACGGCGAAACCATTGGCTTTATGTGGCAGCAATTGCAAAAAAGCTCGCCACGGCTGAACCTACTTTATGAGCATCCTTACATTTTTCGTTCGCCCTTTGGAACCACTTTTTCGCTTGATATGTACAAGCGGGACAGTTTTTTCCTGAACATTAATATGAACCTGGCGTTTAACTACCGGCTGGCCGAAAAGCAGACACTATCAGTGTTTGTGCAAAGACGGCAATCGATTGTGAACGGAATTAATGCCGCTTCCATCATTGCCAGCAAACAATTGCCACAGGAGGCCGATGTGAGTTCGCTGAACCTCGGTATTGGCTACGATGTGAACAACACCGATTACCGGCTGAACCCACGGAAAGGAAATCTCTTTACCATTACTTCTTCGGCCGGGACCAAAAAGCTCAAAAAGAATAACCTGATTTTGGAATTGGAAGATCCGGTTGATCCCGACTTTAAATATGAAAGCTTGTATGATACGGTGCGATTAAAAGCGTACCAGTTCAGAGTTACGGCATCCGGAGCGCAGTTTTTACAATTGGGCAAGCAAACAACGCTTAAGCTGGGATTGAACGCCGGTGTTTACCAAAGTCCTAATTTCTTTCGCAACGAATTGTTCCAGATTGGCGGCAACCGCCTGTTGCGGGGTTTCGACGAGGAAAGCCAGTTTGTTTCTCAATACGGCATAGGCACGGTGGAGTTTCGGCTGCTCACGGGTATGAACTCCAACTTTTTTGCTTTTGTTGACGGCGGCTGGGGCAAATACCCGCTGGATCAAGTGCAGTCGCATACCTACTTCAGCACCGGGGCTGGTCTTTCCTTTCAAACAAAAGCAGGTTTACTAAACGTTACTTATGCCGTGGGCAAGCGTGATGATGTGGAATTTAATCTGCGCCAGTCAAAAATTCATATTGGTTTTGTGTCTTTTTTCTGATGGTATGATGGAGAACCTATTTTTGCGGCCGGTGCGAATTTTCCTGATGATATTATTGGTAGGGTTTGGAATGAGTGGCTTTGCACAGCCACCGGCTGATACATTAACTCTGACTGATTCGGTGCAAGACACCATTTTGCCGCCTGTTGATACGGTGAGTATAGCGCCGGTGAAGAAGAAAGATACCGTCATTATTCGCCTGCAGCACCCCTTTGCCTCCGATTCGTTTCTCTTTCGCAACCGGCTGTTTTTCAATTTTACCAACCCGGTTCGTTACACCATCTCGGAGCGGAATTGGCAGGGAAAAGAAATTGTTTTTTATACCATCGTGGCGCTGTTGATTCTTTTTGCCATTATAAAAAACGCCTTTCGCCGGTACCTATCCGACCTGTTTAGCAGCTACTTCAGAACCACGGTGCGCCAGCGGCAAATCAAAGAACAATTGTTGCAGAGTCCGCTGCCTTCGATGTTCTTCAATGTTTTTTTCATCTTTAGCACTGCCATTTTCGTAGCGCTGCTTTTCCAGCATTTTGGGTTAGGAAATGAGGCTCCGTTCTGGATGCTGGCGGCTTATTGTGCTGCCGGTCTTATTGTTATTTACGCTGGCAAGTACCTGGCGCTGAAGTTTTTTGGCTGGGTTTTCCAGTTGTCAGAAGTCACTGAAACCTACATTTTTGTTGTTTTCTCCACTAATAAAATTCTGGGGGTACTGCTGCTTCCTCTTACCATTGTGCTTGCATTTGGGTTGGGCATGGTTGGCGCTACCGCGGCTACATTGGGTTTGGTGGTGATTGGTGGCCTGTTTGCCTACCGCTATTTTCTTTCCTACGTATCGGTTAATCACCTCATAAGCATCAATATTTTTCATTTCCTGCTTTACCTTGCTGCCTTTGAAGTGCTCCCTCTGTTGCTGATTAACAAACTGTTGTTCACGTATCTAAGGGAAATATCTTAGATTTGCGCAACGTTAGCCGAACCGCACCATGGTAAAACAAACAGGGGTTAAGGCCGCTGCAAAGGCCAAGAGCAAGAAAAAAGTACTGATTACACAACCGAGGCCCGAAAGCGACAAGTCGCCGTATTTCGAGCTGGAAAGAAAATATGACGTAGAGTTGGATTTTCACCCCTTCATCCGGTTGGAGGCTATTCCTGCCAAAGATTTCCGTAAACAAAAGATTGATATTGCCGCTCATTCGGCAGTCATCCTGACCAGCCGCAATGCTATTGATCATTTCTTCCGCGTTTGCGAGGAAATGAAAGTGGCCGTTTCTCAGGATACCAAATATTTCTGCATTACCGAGGCGGTAGCCCTGTACCTGCAGAAATTCATTCTTTACCGCAAACGCAAGGTGTTTTACGGGGCCGATGGCAGCAACAAAAGCCTTTTCGATGTGATTAACAAGCACAAAAGCAACGAGAAATTTTTGTATGTGTGCTCCGAAAATCAGCAGGACAGCGATATTACCGGTTGGCTGAAGTCGAACAACTGCGACTTTTCACTGGCCTTTATGTACCGTACTGCCAGCAACGATGTAAAAGAAATTCTGACGCAAAACGAATACGATGTCATTTGCTTTTTTACCCCAAGCGGCGTAAAAAGCCTGTTTGATAATGTGCCGGAGTTTAAGCAGAACGGAACTGTCATTGGAGCGTTTGGAAACAACACCTCCAAGGCGGTGGAGGATGCAGGGCTTCAGTTGGAAATTAAAGCGCCGCAGCCACAGGCACCGTCAATGGTAGCCGCTATTGAAAAATACCTGGCTGCTAAAGTCCAGAAAAAGTAAAAGCTGTTAAATAATTAAGAAGTCCCGCAACAGCGGGATTTTTTATTGCCCATATGCCAATGGTTTGTTCGGTTAGATGAGAAGTGCCAAAAGAAATAGGCGTTTCAGCAAATTTTATCCACAGATTTTTTGATCGGATCAAGATTGCTTTTTGTTCGGTCACCGAAAGAGTAGCGTAAAATCCACCTGTTTTTGTGCGCCATTTACGCGGTCAAATACCGGTAAGTACGCAAACATTTCGAGCACTGGCGTTATTGGTCAAATAATTCGCAAAACATACAATAATCACAATATTCGTCCGTTTCTGTTCATACGTCGGAACAAAAATTTTGACGTTTGGAAATGAGAAAAAAACTTTTTAACCTTGTCCCGTCCATCAAAGCAAACAGTTATATTTGCCCAATACCTAAGTATATGATGCTGAAAAACCATTACTACACGCTTATTGTCTTGTCGGTTATTTCCCTGGCAAGCTGCGGAATTATCGGTAAAAAAGACAAGGGTAGTGTTCTACCCAATGACGGCCAGGTGCATGGTATATCCCCTGGCAACCGCTACACACTTCCCAAACCTCCCGGCATGGTTTACATTCCTCAGGGTACCTTTCACATGGGACCGAGCGATGAAGATCCTGCTTATGCTTTTAGTGCCCGTAACCGTTCTGTTTCCATCAGCGGATTCTGGATGGATGCTACTGAAGTTACCAACAACGAATACCGTCAGTTCATCTACTGGGTTCGCGACTCTGTTGCCGCCAAAAAACTCGGTGCTCCTTATGTAAAGGACAATCCAGATGGCACACAGACCGTTGACTTCGCAAAAATGAAAACCGTTAAATGGAGCGATCCAAAGATTGTTGAGCAACTGAATGACATGATCATTCCGGAGCCAGATCGTATCCGCGGTAAAAAAGAATTAGATCCTGCAAAAATTGTTTACCAGGTTGAGCGCTTTGACCTGAAAGCCGCCGCTGCCCGCGAGAATGCCGGCAAGCCCCGCTCTCAGTTTGTAGAGCGTTATCCTGTTGCTGTTTATCCCGATACGCTGGTTTGGATGCGTGACTTCTCTTACTCTTACAACGAGCCAATGACCAAGCGTTATTTTTCTCACCCCGCTTTCGGTAACTACCCGGTAGTTGGTGTAAACTGGAAAATGGCTGAGGCTTTCTGTAACTGGAGAACCTTGTACCTGAACAACTTCCTTGAGTCAAAAGGCCGTGTGCAGGAGTCTGACTTCCGCCTGCCAACCGAAGCGCAGTGGGAATACGCAGCCCGCGGTGGTCGTTCACAATCCATGTTTCCCTGGGGTAACTATTACTTAAGAAATAAGAAAGGATGTCTGCTGGCTAACTTCAAGCCTGGACGCGGTAATTATCCGGAAGATGGTGGTTTCTACACCGTACGTGCCGATGCTTACTGGCCAAACGATTTTGGCCTGTACAACATGAGCGGTAACGTAGCTGAGTGGACAACTTCTGTTTACTACGAAGGTTCTTATACATTCCAACACGATATGAACCCGGATGTTCGCTTCAATGCAAAAGAAACCGATCCTCCAAAAATGAAGCGTAAAGTAATCCGCGGTGGTAGCTGGAAAGATGTTGGTTACTACCTGCAAACTGGTACCCGCACTTACGAATACCAGGATACTTCTAAATCTTACATCGGCTTCCGTACGGTAATTGATTTGCCTGCACAAACTGGCCGCCGTTAATACTAATTTTCAAATCCAAACGTTTATCAGTGGTAAAGAGGTTGACAACAACCTCCTTACCCTTCCTTTGTCAAACCTAAACTCTAATATCAACAATTTAAACAAACAGAAATTTTATGGCAGCTGCTATTCCTCCTAAAATCAGTAAGTACGTTGACGTAGCCGTATCCTTTGGTGCCGCCCTTGTAATTTGGGGAGCTCTTCGCAAAATCACCCACGCCCCCGATGCCGAAATGTGGCTTTGGATTGGGTTAACAACAGAAGCATTGATCTTCGCCCTATACGGTATTCTATATCTTATTTTCCCGGCTGTAAAAGATAATTCTCACAGAGAAGAGTCAATTGTAGAAGCCGCCACACCACAAGGTAAAGTGTTAAGCTCCATGGATAAAGCTTTAATGGAAGCCGACATTACACCTGCTAACCTGAGCCGCCTGAGCGATGGTTTCAAAAAACTGAACACAACCATCACCAACATGAACGACATTACTGATGTTGTAGCTGCTACTGGTGATTATACAAAGAAAACAAAAGAGGTAACTTCTGCTCTTACACAAGTAAAAGATGCTTATGTAAATGCAGCCAACTCTGTTGGTGCTTTCAACGCTGCTTCTGACAGTGCCCGTGTATTCCACGATCAAATTCAGGTGCTGACAAAAAACCTGTCTTCACTGAATACTATTTATGAACTGGAATTGCAGGAAAGCAACAACCACCTGAAAGCCATGAACGGTTTTTATGGCAAGCTTGCTGAAACAGCCCAGGTAATGACAAACAGCGCCGATGATGCCAAAAAAGTACAGGAGCAAATTGGTGGATTGGCTACCAACCTCACTCGTTTGAACGGTATCTACGGAAACATGCTGAGCGCCATGCAGGGTCGTTAAGAACGCAAAAATCCAATAGACGAACAACCAAAAATTACTTCAACGCAAATTTAAATTAGACTATGGCACTTCCTAAAGAGCCGCGGCAGAAGATGGTTAACATCATGTACCTGGTGTTAACAGCCCTCTTAGCCTTGAACGTATCAGCGGAAATCCTGAACGCCTTCAAGACCGTGGACAATAGCCTTGATAAAACCAACAGCACGATCAATGTTTCCACCGCCAATATCATGGAATCGTTTCGCATGAAGCTGGCCGATGATAAAACAAAAGAAAAAGCAGCCGAGTGGTATCCTAAAGCGCAGCAAGCACAGCAGCTGTCCACCAATATGTACAATTATATTGAGGGTCTGCGTAACGAGATCTTAAAAGCTGCCGATTTTGATCCTGCAAGAAAAAAAGATTCAACCTTTAAAGAAGATAACCAGGACATCGCAACCAAAATCCTGATTAAAGACGGAAAAGGAAAAGAGCTGAGACAAAAGCTGGAGCAGTATCGTAAAGACATGCTTGCCCTGGTTAAGCCAGAAAACAAAGCTGAGTTTGAGCGTGCCTTCCAGGTAGATGTAAGTTTACCAAAAGGTGTAGGCAAAGACAAAAAAACGTTTGAAGATGCTTATTTCCACATGGTTCCAACTGTAGCTGCAATGACCATTTTGCGCAAGTTTCAGAACGATGTAAAAACATCTGAAAACAAAATCGTTACTCACATTCACGAGCAGGTAGGTAAAGTAGAAGTGATCTTCGATTCGTTTGAAGCAATCGTTGGTCAAAACTCCAAATACCTGATGCCGGGACAAGAGCTGGAAATTACAGCTGGTTTGGGAGCGTTCAGCAAAACCAAACTTCCTACTATCACCATTGGTGGACAAACAGTAACACCAAACGATAAAGGAATGGGCGTTTATAAAACGCAGGCCGGTGCATTAGGTACCCATACCATTCCTGTTAAAGTTGCCTTTGTTGACCAAGATGGTAAACCGCAAGAAAGAATCATCCCGGTTGAATACACGGTAGGTCAATCTAACGCCTCTATCGCTCTTGACAAAATGAATGTTCTTTACGTTGGTGTTGACAACCCGATTTCGGTTGCAGCATCTGGCGGTGGCGATGATAAAGTTCAGGTATCGATCAGTGGTGCCGGCGGAACAGTTACAAAAACAGGTGCTGGTAAATACAACGCGAAAGTGACCACTCCAGGCCAAGAAGCAATCATCACCGTTACAGTAGACGGCAAAGTAGCTGGTGCCTCTAAATTCAGAGTACGTGGTATTCCGGCTCCAACCGGTACAGTAGGTAACTTTGCTTCTGGTGATAACATCAATGCAGGTGCTTTCAAGGCCCAAGCAGGTGTTGGTGCCTACATCAAAGACTTTCCATTTGAAATCAACTATGATGTAGTGAGCTATAGCATATCAATGGACAATGATGACGGTGATATTGAAACGCAAAACTGTCAGGGAACCTATTGGAGTAATGGAGCACGGTCAATGATTCAGCGTCTTTCCAAACCAGGTCGAACTGTAACTATTGACGACCTGCGTGCAAAAGGCCCTGATGGACGAACTTTTAAGCTTGGTTCTTTAGTGTATTACTTAAAATAAAAAATGCACATGAAAATCCGCCTAATAAAATGCTGTGCCTTCTCGCTGTTTTTGTTAATGCTGACTCAGTCGGCTGATGCGCAACGGGCTGGCAGGAACAGCAGAAACAGAAATAACTCGAATAATCAACCGCAGACGCAGGATCAGACCCAGCAGCAAAACAACGATGCCAGGCCGCCCATTAATTACAATCCAAATATTCCGATTGAAGTTGATACAGGCTCAGGTCCAAACGTTATCAGAAGGTCTCTTCGCAATGATGGTATTGTAGATAATCCATTCATTAGTGAGAGAACGCCTCTGCCTTACGAACACCTGCGGTGGGACGATGCCTTGTACAGAGAAAAAGTTTGGAGAGAGCTTGATCTGCGGGAAAAAATGAACCAGACTTTCCGGTACGAAGCGGAAGACGACAATGGAAGTCAAATGTTCGTCAACATCCTTCTTGATGCTCTTAAAAGAGATTCAGTTGTTGCGTTTTCCGACGAACGGTTTACCACACCATTAACTTCAGCGGAGTTAGAAGCAAAAACACAAGGCGGACCTCAGGACACTACTGCTGTTACAGACCCTACTAAGCCCGATGTAATCCTGAAATACATTGTTACCAGGGAAGCTTTCGATGCAAAAGCAATTACCAAACTCCGGATTAAAGAAGAGTGGGTGTTTGACCGCGAATCGAGCCGTATGATTCCCCGTATCATTGGTATTGCACCTGTTAAAGAAATCTGGAGACCCGGTAGCAAAACACCACAAACAGAAGTTCTTTTCTGGGTGTATTACCCCGATCTTCGGAAAACACTGGCTCGTTACGAAGTGTACAATCCAAAGAACATGGGTTATGGCCGTATGACGTGGGAAGAACTGTTTGAAGCAAGAATGTTCTCTTCTTACATCACCAAGTCAACACTTGACAACCCGCAAAACAGAAACATCCGCCAGATGATCAAGGATCCAATCCTTGCCCTACTGGAAGGTGAAAACATCAAAGAACGCATTTTCAACTACGAGCAAGACCTTTGGTCTTACTAAATAAAAAATCGTTTTGTAAAAACCCTGTCTCACAAGACAGGGTTTTTTATTGCGCAACGCGACACGGCGGCAATGACTACGTGTTTTTATCGCCTGGCGGAAAAAAGACGGAGCAGAAAATTTGTGGAAAGTACGTGTTGGAAATGCTGAGGATGTTTGTATTTTTACCTCGGTTTTTCATAGGATATTGGATTTTAAAACGGGGCAGGATTTCTATCCAGCCCTTTTTCTTTTTAACGACAGATAGGTAGAATTTTAGAAAGAACATACGGATACATTTCCACGGTAGTAAAAACTCTTATCACACACAGGCATAACAAAAGAGGCGTTTATTGCTTGTTAGCCTCAAAATAGTTCTTCAGTATTTTGGCCTTCGATACGCCTACCACCCTAGCCAGTTCCGATTCAGGTTGTTGTTTGATATTATTGATGGAACGAAAGGTTTTCAAAAGTGTATTGGCAGTATTGGTGCCTATGCCTTTGATGTCTTCCAGCCCGTTTTTAAAAGTGCCTTTGCTGCGTTTTTCGCGGTGGAAATTAAGACCGTACCGGTGTACTTCGTCACGTATTCTTCGAATTAGTTTATGGCTTTCGCTATCGTAAGGCAGCTTCAGCGATTCCTGGTCGCCCACAAAAAACAATTCTTCTTCATTCTTTGCCAAGCCAACCAGCGTCATTCGTCCTTGCAGACCCAGTTCTTCAATGGCTTCATTGGCTGCATTTAACTGGCCTTTGCCGCCATCAATGATCACCAGTTGTGGGAATGCCTGGTTTTCATCATTTAGTCGCTTATAACGCCTGGAAACGGCTTCTTTCATAGTGGCAAAGTCATTGATGCCCTCCACCGTTTTTACATTAAACAGGCGGTAATCTTTTTTGCTGGGCACGCCTTCTTTAAAACACACCATTGCCGATACCGGGTAGCTGCCGTGAAAGTTGGAGTTATCAAAACATTCAATGTGCGCCGGTGTGGCGGGCAACTGCAAATCTTCCTGCATTTGCAGCAGCACTTCGCTTTTGTCATCTTTCCTGAGCAGTTGCAGCCGTTCTTTGCTTTTAACGGAATCAATGAAGTAATGCACGTTCTTTTCCGAGAGTTCCAGCAGCTTTTTCTTATCCCCTCCCTTAGGGATGGTAACCGTTACTCCTGGTTCGGCATATTCTATTTCAAACGGAACAACAATTTCGGTGGCGTCGCTGTTGAAGAGGCTACGCAATTGTGCCACTGTACCGGCGAGTATTTCTTCCGGCGTTTCATCCAGGTGCGTTTCTACTTTTACCGTTTTTGTTTGAATGATGGCACCGTTGCTCACCATCAGGTAATTCACATAAGCAATGCCATCTACCTGCTCAATGGAAAAAGCATCTACCTCCTTGAGTGAAGAATTAATAACGATTGACCGCGACTGGTAGTTTTCGAGGTACTGAATCTTCTTCCGCACACCTTCAGCTTTTTCAAACTCCAGCGATTCGGCATGACCCTTCATTTCTTTTTTAAAGTGCTGAATAACCGCAGCTAAGTTTCCCTTTAAAATGTTCTTTATCTGCCGGATGTTTTCGTTGTAATCTTCTTCACTTTGCCGGGCCTCGCAGGGGCCTTTGCAGTTGCCAAGATGATATTCGAGGCAGACTTTAAACTTGCCTTTCTCAATATTCCGCTGGGTAAGATTGAGCGGACAGGTGCGCAGGGGAATGGTTTGCTTGATAAAGTTCAGCAGTTCCCGCACCTTGCCAACCGATGTGTAAGGACCGAAATATTCTGAGCCATCTTCAATCTTTTGGCGGGTGAGATATATACGTGGAAAGGGTTCGTTTTTAATAACGATGTAGGGATACGTTTTATCATCCTTCAGGTTGATGTTGAAAAGCGGCTGAAACTGTTTAATCAGCGAGTTCTCCAGCAAAAAAGCATCCTGCTCGGTATGTACAATGGTAAATTCAATGCGGCGAATGCGCTTTACCAGCTCATGCGTTTTATAGCTGGCCAGCGTTTTATTAAAGTAAGAACTCACACGTTTGCGAATGTTCTTTGCCTTGCCAACATACAAAAGCTGGCCTCCATCGTCGTAATATTTATAGATGCCTGGTTCCTGCGGTAACCCGTTCGAGATTTCCTGAAATTCTTTCTGCGTCATTGCTTGCCTCTTCTATTCTGTTTGATTCGCAAAACCGTTCCAAATTATTTTGGTGGTTTTTGTTTTTTGCGGCTGTCCTTCAGCCTCTGTTGTGGTGGTGATATAAAAATTGGTTGCTTCCCACATCATTCGTTTTCGCACGGTAACGCCGTCCTCCGATTGCCATAAATCAACAAAAACCGAGCGGATATCGTTCTGTCCTTTTTCATTAAAAGCCGGTTCAACCGTTACCTGTTGCTGCTGCACAGGATGATCTTCCTTGGTGGTGTAGGTAAACACAAAACCATTTTGAATGTCATCGAAAAACTTGTCCACGCTGTAATCGTCTTTGATGTCGCTGTCCGAAAGATCGGGCAGTTCCTTAAAATCCTTCGCATAGGTTTTTACGTCCGTGTTGCGAATGGCTGTGGTATCGGAACGGCCATCAACGGTTTCAATTTTTAGAAACGTATAAAGCGAGGTGTCCAGCTGGGCAATCTGCCCGTTCAGGTAATCGTTTACAGGAAAAAAATCAGCGGCCGAAACCCCGGGTTTATTGTCTTTTTTGCTTTTGCAACCAACAAATAAACACAAGGCAAAGCCGGCGATCAATAATTGCTTCATGCGGTAAAATTAGGCTACAACAGTAACGAAAAATCCCGCCGCTACATTGTAGCTAGCGGGATTATAAGCAATTAGCCAGATTTATCATTTACCCAGTGAAACCCCAACTTTCAAACCAAAATCAAAGAGGTTTTCTTTAACAGGATACTTGCTGATAAAGCTGGAAAGAAGCTGGTAACGAACCTGTGGGCCAATTTGCCAGCGGGTCTTTCCGGAATTGATGTTCACAAAGGTTTCAAAAGCGGTATTTACGTTCCAGCGCCGAACTAGCCAGTCGGCCTGCGTGTAGTTTTTATAATCAGTTGTAATAAGATAAGCCCTGTCGTTCAAAATATACGTTGGCTGCACCGTAGCACCGAAACCAAACTGAACATTCCCGTTATCCGAAACAATAAACTCGGCGCCTACCGGCAGCGAAGCCTGGAAGGAAAGGTTTTTCAGCCAGTTGGTTCGGTAGCCGTTTTCTTTTACCGCACTCAGGCCGGTACGAGTAGTGAATGAATCAATGCGTCCGCCATTGTTCAGTGCAATGGTAGCGTTTACATAGTTTGAGCTGAACGCTTTGATCTCATAGCGGTTTACATTAAACTGCAAACCTGCGCGAATTTTTAGTTTGTTCGACAAGGCATACTTGGTTGCAAAGCCCAATTCAAAACCCAAATCTGGTTTGTGCGTTACGTTGTTGTTTACGCTGCTGTGCAAAGCTGGGTAGCTGGCCGGTATAGCGTTGGGATCGAGATTGCGGAGGTACGATTTATTTTCTGATAGTTTGCGATAGCTGATGGTTGGCGTAAAGTAAAGCTGTGTTTCAAATTTGCGTTTGCTGCTTTTTGCTTTGTAGCTGTTTACCACACTTTCAATGGTATATGGCAGTGCTGCCGGTTCCAATTTTTTGTTGGCAGCGGCAGGTGCAGAAGGCGTCTGTTCATCAAACTCCGTATAAGAATCAACAATGGTCGGTGTAAAGCTTTCCTTGATCAATTCTGCACCATCGTTCGTTGTGGCAATGCTGGCATCGGCTGCTTCAGTTGTTGTACTAGCTTCCGGAACATGCTGCCCGGAGGCGATATCAATTACCGGTGCCAGTGTGTTGTTGGTGGTTGCATTTTCCAGGGAATTATTCTCAGTAGAAAATGCCGTTGCCGAACTTTCAGGAGGTGTAGAGGTCAGTCGATCTGTTGTATTTTTTGGTGAAGAAGCGGGTGCGTTTCTGCGAAAAGGGCTGGTTTCGTTTGTTGTCTGATTGGTTTCAGCCGTAGGTTGTTCAGAAACATTTGAAAGAACAGAATAACCAACAGCAGCGCTAATGAGTAAAAAGGCGCTCAAGCCAAACATGGTCCGCCGGCGCCGTTTGTTCAGGTCTTTGGAAAGGTTTTGCCAAACCTTGTCCGGCGCCTTCATCCGCAAGCCGTCGGCGCTTCGCTTTAGAAAGTCTTCAAAGTTTTCAGGTGTAAAATCTCTCTTCATAATCAGTCACTGTTTGAGGGTGGTTAGTGCCCTACAGCAGCAGCATACATCTGCTCTTTTGGTTTATAGATGATGTTTTTCTTAATCAAAATATCTTCTAGCATGGCCTTGGCACGGGTGTACTGACTGCGGCTGGTACTTTCTTCTACATCCAGTATGCCTGCAATCTCTTTGTGCGAAAAGCCTTCTATTGCATACAAATTCAATACCGTGCGGTAACCCATTGGCAGCATGCGAATGCATTCCACCACTTCTTTGGCCTGCACAATCGAAGGGATCGACTCTTCCCGCACCTGCAGGGCAGTTGCATGAATCAGGTCTACACTTTCGTTAAAGCGTTTGTTCTTTTTCAGAATATTAATGCAGGTATGAATCATAATGCGCCGGATCCATCCTTCCAGTGCCCCGCGATTCTCAAACTTGTGAATTTGCGAGAACACTTTTATGAATCCTTCCTGCAGCATGTCTTCTGCGTCTTCGCGGTTGTGGCCATAACGGTAACAGACGGCAAACATCTTATGACTGTAACGGTCATACAATTCTTTCTGTGCCGTCGCATTGTTACGGATACAACCTTGCAAAAGGGCTTCTTCTGTCATAGGCTTACTTTGGTTGCCTGTAAGTTAGACAAATTTTCTCTTCAAATGCTGCACTGGCGCTGAAAAATAAAGGCGGAGATACCTCCGCCTTTATCAATTCGTACTTCGTTTTTGGGCCCGTATTCGTTTGGGCCCGTACCAAAGCCACATGCCCGAAAGGATCAGCAATAGCATACTTACACCTGTTATTACCATGTACGTAACCTTTACCTGCTCGCCGCTTGTACCCAGCCAGCGGTCAACAATGGAGCCGTCGTGTATGGCCTCAATAAAGTCGCTGCTGCGGGTTTCAACCGACAGAAGGTCGCCAGTTGTACAATCGAGTTGCAAGCCGTGATAATGGTGTTTGTAGATAAATTTTGCGATGCCTTTGCCGGGGCGAATGTCAATCCGATCCAGTTCGGCAGATAGGTCAGCCGACACGGAATCACGCAGGTATTGTTCTGCCTTCGCCTGCAAGTCGCTGACCGGCAACCAGCCGGCAAGATTTACCGAGCTGCCTTTTTGCGTAGGCGCCAGCAGGCCTGTTTGCTTTTTAATGCCAAGCAAAAGGCCTGTTAGTGCTATGATGATAAAAAACACAAAGGAAGCAACCGCCAGCTTGCGGTGAAGCCAGCGGTAAATCCTGATCCATTTTGCCTGTTGTTTGGTAGTGGACATGGTAAACGAATGGCCCGCCGAAGCAGGCCTTTTTTAAAAGTTAGAACGAAGGGCAACAATGAAGTTTCTGCCCGGCGCAGAAAACCCTGAAGCAAAATAGCGATAGTTGCGATCGAGGATGTTTTCTACACCCAATTGCACGCTGATGTTGCGGTGCGGTGTGATGGTTGTCTTCAGGTTGAGTGTGTACCACGAAGGCGTGCCATCCGGCGTAGCATACTGCGCATTGTCCTCGCCGCTGGGGTTATAGTCGGCAATGCGTTTCCAGCCATTGTAAAGGCTATAGAATTCTGCATTGATTGCTTTGTGCGTATAAGAAATGCTGGTCTTTCCATACACCGGTGGAATGTGATCCAAGGGTACTTCAGCAGCGCCTTTCGGCTGCAAACGTCCGTAGGTGTAATTGATGGTGGAGTAGAAGCGGAAGCCTTTCCAGAAATCAATAGTCAGGTTGGAACTGACACCGTACAAATAAGCCTTGTTCACATTCTGATTGGCAAATACCCGAACCCTTGTGCTGTTGTAGTTGATGGAATCCTGTCCTTCATACTGGAACGGCGTAATGGCAATAGCATTGCGGAACCAGGTGTAGAAACCCGTTACTTCAAAACGAATGTTGTTGCTGATGGTCTGTGTTACTCCCAGGTCAACATTGTACGTGTACTCCGGGCCAATTTCCGGGTTGGGAACAATTAACTGGCGGGAAGCCGTATTGGATTCAAAAATCCTGGCCACATCATCCACATTGGGTGCCCTGAAGCCAGAAGCCAGTGTGAGATTGATGCGGGTTTTTTCCGTGGGCAGGTAAACGGCGCCAAGGTTGCCTGTTACCGCAAAATTGTCTTGTTCAATTTTGGTGAATGGGAAATTGAAGAACGAGTTATCGGCAATAGTGCTGCGCAGCGAAACGGTTTGCAGGCGAATGCCATCGTTGATGATCAGTTTACCATTCATCAGCTTCAGCAAGTGCTGCGCATACAAGCCAACATAATTCATCTTGTTTTCGCCATTGGGATAGCGGGAATCAAGCGGCGTTTCTGCACCGGTTTGAATGTTCTTTCTTCTGCCAACCGAATGCACATCGTTGAATTGTCCATCCACACCAAACGTCAGTTCATTGTTCGTCCAAAGTTTGCGGCCATCTACGCTAAATGCCCAAACGTTCAGGCGTTCGTAGCGGTTGTCTAAACGATCGTACCGCCTGTAATCACGCTGGTGACGACTTTCTTCAATCTTCTGGTAATTCACATTCGCACGCAGGCCAGTTAAAAAGCCAACATCGGTTGCGTTGAATTCATAAGCGCCCAGGTATCTTGTTTGCGGACCGTAATACCATTCTGCATAACGCAGTGCACCGTTGCGTACATCCTGCAGTCGGTCGTAGCGGGGAACGTTGCTTGAGTTAGAATGCTGCAGGTTCAGTGAATGCGTGATTTTGTCGCTCTGACGGTACAGAAGTTTCTGGGTAATGTCCCACTGGCGATAGCCGGAAAATTTCTGAATTCTATCGTCCGTGTTCGTAACAATGGAATCAATGCCGTTAATGCGATCAACATACTGGCTGCGCCGGCCAAAGTTGGGATACTTATCGGAGTAATTGTCTCCCATGCGCATATCGCCAAAATCGCTATAGTTGAATGCTTGCAACCAGGCAAATTTTCGTCCGCCAACACTAATGTCAGTGTGAGCTGTTTTTTCCTGGTTGGCGCTGCTGTAGCGGATAAACGCCGAGCCGGTGGCAAACAGGTTATTGGTGGAAGAAAGAACGGGTTGTTTGGTGCGCATCAGCACTACACCGCCCAGGGCATCGCTGCCGTAAAGGGTAGAGGCGGGACCGTATAAAACCTCCACGCCTTCCAGCGAGTTCTGATCAACTGTAATAACATTTTGTAGGTGGCCGGCGCGGTAAATGGCGTTGTTCATGCGAATGCCGTCAACCACCAGCAACACACGGCTGGCTTCAAACCCGCGAATAACAGGACTGCTGCCGCCCTGCTGGCTTTTTTGCACAAACACATTCCCGG
>DATKHJ010000412.1:0-6984 GCA_035510335.1 Flavisolibacter sp.
GATAAGAACCGATACTCTTAGATTTTGACAAACACTGGTTATGATCGGACGCATTTGCCTTCGGTGTACTGTAGCTCCATTTTTACAATGTAAGATCACCGGGCGAAAGCCGAACGGCTAGGTTAAAACTGAAAAGGATGGCAATCATTCTTTTTCAATGAATTATTTTACTTGTCTCAAACCCTCTAACAACTGGTTCAATTTTAGGCCGGTTGTTTCCAAAATTTAATAGTTGAATTAAGGAAACGTTTTGCTATAGTAATCTTTTCAAGCTTGTCTTGGAATGTTATTTTATGAGAGTATGGTTATCGTTATAAAACCGTAACTTCCGCACATTGCTTGCTATTGAGTCTTTTTGAACACACAATAGATAAGCCTATGCATCTTACTCCCCGAGAATCTGAAAAATTATTGCTCTTTCTTGCTGGTGAACTGGCACAAAAACGCAAGGACAGAGGCCTCAAACTAAACTACCCGGAAGCAATCGCACTTATCAGCAGCCAACTGCAGGAAGGGGCAAGAGATGGCAGATCCGTTGCAGATTTAATGTCCTTTGGCGCAACGATTCTTACGAGGGAAGATGTGATGGAAGGCATTCCGGAAATGATCGAGGAAATTCAAATTGAAGCCACTTTTCCCGACGGCACAAAGCTGGTCACTGTTCATCACCCCATTCGTTAACTACTAATCAACAACATGATTCCCGGAGAATACATTTTAGCCGACGATCCCATCGTATGCAACGAAGGACGTGCAACGGTAAAACTAACTGTCATTAACACCGGCGACAGGCCCGTGCAAATTGGTTCGCATTTTCATTTTTTTGAAGTGAACAAAGAGTTGGCTTTTGACCGGTCAAATGCCTTCGGCATGCGATTGAACATTGCTGCTGGCACCGCTGTCCGTTTTGAACCTGGCGAAGAAAAAGAAGTAACGCTGGTGAGCTTTGGCGGAGAACAGAAAATAGTTGGCTTTAGCAATCTAACCAATACGACAACAGCAGCAATTAACAAAGCCGCTGCCATCGAAAAGGCCACGCAACAAAACTTCAAAACCAAAACGGCATGAGCTTTTCAATCAATCGTATTAAGTACGCAAACATGTATGGTCCCACCACTGGCGACAAGGTGCGGCTGGGCGATACGGAACTCTTTATTCAAATTGAAAAAGACTTCACGGTGTACGGCGATGAAGCAAAGTTTGGTGGTGGCAAAACCATTCGTGATGGGATGGCACAATCAGCGACGGCTAAGCGGGAAAATGGCGTGCTTGATTTTGTTATTACCAGCGTTATGGTCATTGACCATTGGGGAATTGTAAAAGCAGATATCGGTATAAAAAACGGAAAAATCGTTGGCGTGGGAAAAGCCGGCAATCCAGATACGATGGACGGAATCACGCCAAACATGGTCATTGGCGCTTCAACAGAAGTGCATGGCGGTGCGGGCCTCATTGCAACCGCCGGAGGCATTGATACACACATTCATTTTATCTGCCCGCAACTGATTGATCATGCACTGTTCAGTGGTATTACCACCATGATGGGGGGCGGTACCGGTCCTGCCGATGGCACGGCTGCCACTACAGTAACGCCGGGTGCCTGGAACCTTCAAAAAATGCTGGAGGCGGCCGATGCGTTGCCAATGAACCTTGGCTTTTTCGGAAAAGGGAATTGCGCAACCACCGAACCTTTGGCAGAGCAAATTGAAGCAGGTGCCTGCGGCTTAAAAATTCATGAAGACTGGGGCTCCACTCCAGCCGTCATTGATGCGGCGTTGAAGGTGGCAGACGAATATGATATCCAGGTTGCCATACATACCGATACATTGAACGAAGGCGGCTTCTTGGAAGATACCATCAACGCTATAAACGGGAGGGTAATTCACACCTTTCATACCGAAGGCGCCGGGGGTGGACATGCACCGGATATCATAAAAGCGGCAATGTTTTCGAATGTATTGCCTTCTTCCACCAATCCAACAAGACCATTCACGGTGAACACCATAGACGAACATCTCGACATGCTGATGGTTTGTCATCACCTGGATAAATCAGTTCCGGAAGATGTAGCTTTTGCTGATTCCCGCATTCGTCCGGAGACGATTGCTGCCGAAGATATTTTGCACGATATGGGTGTGTTCAGCATGATGAGTTCTGATTCGCAAGCAATGGGACGAGTGGCAGAAGTGATAACCCGAACCTGGCAGACAGCCAATAAAATGAAAAAGCAGCGAGGGGCATTGGAAGAAGATAAGCCACACAACAATGACAACTTCCGCGTAAAGCGTTACATCGCCAAATACACCATCAATCCCGCCATTTCGCATGGCATTTCAGATGTTATAGGTTCATTGGAAGCGGGAAAGTGGGCGGACATTGTTCTTTGGAAACCCGCGATGTTTGGCGCCAAACCTGAAATGATTATCAAAGGCGGCATGATCATCGCCAGCAAGATGGGAGATCCGAATGCTTCCATTCCAACCCCGCAGCCGGTGATCTACCGGCACATGTTTGGCGCTTATGGAAAGGCTGTGCATAAAACATGCATCACATTTGTTTCGCAGGCATCGCTTAACAACGGGGCAGTGGAAAGTTATCAGCTATCAAAGACCATTCATGCGGTAAAAAACTGCCGTAGTATTTCAAAAAAAGATTTGGTTCACAATGATGGAACACCCCGGATTGATGTAAACCCGGAGAATTACGAAGTGAAAGTTGATGGTGAACATATTACCTGCGAGCCGGTTGCTGTTGTGCCACTGGCCCAACGCTATTTTTTATTTTAAGCAGAAACGATGCTGATCAAAGAAAAGATGGGAAACCTTTCCTCGTTTGCAACGGACATGCGTAAAATAGAACGCCTGCCGCTGGAATGGTACGAATGCAGCAAACGGATCCTGCATAAGAAAACAGACTCGGGTAGAGAGGTAACGTTGAAGTTTTTAAAAGAAGCACAACACTTGCAGCAGGATGATGTGTTGTATGCAGATGATCATTGCATGATTGTAGTAGAAGTGTTGGCTTGCCAGGCCGTTGCCCTTCAACCAACAACCATGTACGAAATGGCATTGGTGTGTTATGAAATCGGCAACAAACACCTGCCGCTCTTTTACCAGGAGGATATGTTGCTGATTCCGTATGATGCACCAACGTTTCGGTTGTTGCAAGCCTCGGGGTTGAAGCCGGAATTGCAAATGCAAAAATTAGTGAACCAGTTGCAGACAACTGTTTTGCCGCATGCACATAGCGGGGGAGAAAGCCTGTTTTCAAAAATTTTAAAACTGACTTCGTCCAATGAGTAGCCTTCTTTCGCTTTTGCAACTGTCTGATCCGGCTTTGCCGATTGGCGGTTTTTCACATTCGGCAGGATTGGAAACCTATGTGCAAAATGGATTGGTGAACGATAGGGAAATGGCAAAGGCGTTTGTGGTTGGACAATTGCAATTCAATTTGCTCTATACGGATGCTGCATTTGTATCTCTTGCCTTTGATGCAAAGAATAATCTTAAAAAGCTTTTGCAGCTTGACGAAGAATGCACGGCTGTAAAACTTCCCAGGGAAGTTCGACAGGCCAGCCAAAAACTGGGCTTGCGGCTGCTGAAATTATTTTCATCTCTCCGGGATGATGTCATCATTCAGCAATATCATTCTGCTATTAAACAAGGCGCTGCAACCGGCCACTATGCAATTGTTTTTGGCATGCTAGCTTTAGCGTTGGGGATTGACAAGAAAGAAGCGCTGCACGGCTTTTTTTACAACGCTGCTGCTGGTATGGTAACCAACAGCGTTAAACTGGTTCCCCTGAGCCAGCAGGATGGACAGGCGATTCTTTTTTCCTTGCAATCGCTCATTAGTGAGTTGGTACTTAAAGCAGTGGAGCCTGACCCTGACTTGATAGGATTTTGTTGTGCAGGTTTTGATATTCGATGCATGCAGCATGAACAATTGTATTCGCGGTTGTATATGTCCTAAGAGGGTTTTGCTGATTGGAGTTATCATGCATAAGAGTGATTCTGTTTTTTCATTCACTAAAAAAGAACAAATCAAGCATTGCAACGGACGCTTCGTAGTGCATTGGCCTCTCATCTATAAAAAGAGAAAAGAATGTCAGAAAGAGACTATGTAAAAATTGGTATTGCAGGACCCGTGGGTTCCGGCAAAACGGCCTTGATTGAACGCCTGAGCCGAAAAATGAGCAGCGATTATAGCATTGGCGTGATCACCAATGACATTTACACAAAAGAAGATGCCGAGTTTTTAACGAAAAACAGTTTGCTTCCGCCTGAACGCATTATTGGTGTGGAAACAGGTGGTTGTCCGCACACCGCTATCCGCGAAGATGCCAGCATGAACCTGGAAGCGGTGGAAGAAATGGCAGGTCGCTTTGCAGACATTGAAATTATTTTTATCGAAAGCGGCGGTGATAATTTATCGGCAACGTTTAGTCCCGACCTCGCAGACCTGACGATCTTCGTCATTGATGTGGCAGAAGGTGACAAAATCCCCCGCAAAGGTGGACCCGGGATTACCCGTTCTGATTTGCTGGTAATTAACAAGATTGACCTTGCACCTTATGTTGGGGCCGATTTAAGTGTGATGGAAAGGGATGCCCGGCAAATGCGGAAAGGGGCGCCTTTTGTTTTTACGAATTTGATGTCGCTGCAAGGGCTGGATAGTGTTGTGAACTGGATCAGGAAATATGCTTTGACAGAGGAAATAGGAGAGGTGGAGTTGTGGCATTAAAGGCAAGTGTACATATAGAAACTGCGAGGCAGGATGAAAGAACGGTGTTGAAAAAAACGTTCAGTTCACCACCATTTAAAATTGCTGATGTAACCGAAGAAAGGCAGAGCAGAGAACTGCACCTGATGCTCATGAGTTCATCGCCGGGTGTGCTGGATGGAGATCACTACGAGGTGGACATACACCTTGGTGAAGGATCAAAACTGTGGCTTCATACACAGTCTTACCAACGTCTCTTTCAAATGAAGTTTGGTGCGAAGCAAAGCACAGAAGTGAGGATGGCTGAAGGAAGTTCATTGGTCTATCTGCCACACCCGGTTGTACCGCACAAGGATGCAATTTTTAAATCAAAAAATAAGATATCGCTTGCCAATGACTGCACACTCATTTGGGGAGAGGTTGTTAGCTGTGGGCGGAAAATGAATGATGAAGTTTTCCTTTTTCAATCTTATCACAGCACCACTGAAATTTTCAAATGCGGCCGACTGGTGGTAAAAGAAAATCTTTTGCTGCAACCGGCAGGAATAAACCTCTTTGCTCTTGGACAGTTGGAAGGGTATACCCACCAGGCAACGTTAATTTTTATCAACCAGTTTGCTGCTGTTGAACCACTCATCTCCCAACTGGTAGAGCAAGCAAGTGTGGAAGAAGGGCTCAGTTTTGGCGTGACTGCCTTGCCTGTCAATGGGCTAATGGTCCGGTTGCTTGGTTACAAAGCGGAACAATTATTTGCATTGCTTCAAAAATTGTCAGCGCTTATTCATTCTCGCTGTCCATTCATTCAAATAAACAGATGCCTATGACTGAAGTGCAGGTTCTTTTGCTGAGTGCAATAACCATCTCGTTTTTGCATACACTATCCGGCCCCGATCATTACGTGCCGTTTATTGCATTGGCGAAGGCAAGAGGGTGGACAGTTTACAAAACTGTTTTCTGGACAATTGTCTGTGGCTGTGGGCATGTGTGGAGTTCCGTGCTGTTGGGATTGGGTGGTGCCCTCTTTGGCTGGTCTTTCTCGAAGCTGGTTGGTGTAGAATCGCTGCGTGGTGGCTGGGCAGCATGGACACTTCTGTTCTTTGGGTTGGTTTACAGCATCGTTGGAATTGTACGACTTCGGCAAAACAGGAAACACAAACACTTCGATATTCACGGTGACGGCGCAGTGTACGTGTATGAACACAAACATGGGGAGACTGTTTCGCCAAAAAAACGCCATGCAGTTACACCCTGGGTCATGTTTGTTATCTTTTTGTTGGGGCCCTGCGAGCCGATGATTCCGCTTCTTTATTTCCCTGCAGCAAAGAACTCTGGTGGTGTGATGTTTTTACTTGTACTCGTGTATACGTTGTTTACGTTAGCAACAATGGTGTTAATGGTATTGCTTGGTTATTACGGCATAGGAGCCTTAAAAACTGAAAAGCTTGAAAAGTATATGCATGTACTTGGAGGGATCACTATTCTGATTTGTGGTGTGGGGATGGTGTTTTTGGAATGGTAATGCAAATTCAGAATCTTTGCTGTGTTAGCTGACTACATCTCAGAGCAAGGAACTCAGGATGAAACAGCAGAACCTACGACTATGGTTCATTTGGCGAAGAAACAAACACTCAGCTTACTGATTTAATCCTTGAAAGTGTAAATTGGAGTGATGGCGGTAATACTTCTTAGGATCAGGAAATGTCACAAAAAGACAAAGACTGCTAACCATTCATTCCAGTCCATTTATCATGACAACCCTTGATAAGAAAACATTCAACTTGACTTGCGAACAATTAATTCCGTCTTTAATACTTTCAACGTGTTTTTCCAATCGGAAATATCCCTGTTAATTTGATCGATCAGGAGCTGGCTGGCAGTTTTGCCGATCTCAAAAACCGGTTGTGAGTGTCGGTTATACCCTTTGCTACATCAATTTGTTTGACGGTTCGAACCAAGAAATCAAGTGTTAGATACCTTCTTTTCTTTGAAATTTTATAATACGTATCTCCCTAATAAAGAAGCCATTAAGAATGGTAAAATTCCTAATGGCTTTATCTACGAAAAGTGCCCAGGGTTGGAATCTAACTAGTTCGCTCATTTGCCTCCTATTCGAGCGATCAAACCTACGGTGTATCGAAGGTTCTCTTTTAAAATAATAGATCGCCGGACGAAAGTCGAACCACGAAACCAAACCGGAGCAGGAGAGTAACCCCTTCTTTTTTAAGTAATTAATTCAAGTTGCTAGTTAATCGGTGAGTTTAT
>DATKHJ010000413.1:0-2753 GCA_035510335.1 Flavisolibacter sp.
AGAATCATCAATGCCGATTCACGATTGACGATTCTCGTTCTTTATTCTTTTTCAAATTCCGCCTGCAGCACTTTGCGTACATCGGCGATGGTTTCTTTTTCCAGGTCGGTTCTTCTTTCCAGCTCTTCTGCGGTGAGGTCCAGTACGCTGCGGGCCGTATCGCAACCAATGCGCTTCAGTTCATCAATTACCCAGGCTTCAATTTCATCGCTGAATTCTTCCAGGTCAATGTCAAACTCTTCTACCTCGCCTTCGTTATCGCGGTACACATCGATGTTGTACCCAGTCAATTCGCAAGCCAGCTTGATGTTGACACCGCGACGGCCAATGGCCAGCGAAACCTGGTCGGGCTTGAGGTAAACGTTTGCATGTTTGTCGTCGTTGTTCAGCTCCATGGAAGTAATCTTCGCAGGGGTGAGTGAACGTTGAATCAAGAGCTGTGTATTGGACGTATAATTGATGACGTCAATGTTCTCGTTTTTCAGTTCGCGAACGATACCGTGAATACGGCTGCCTTTCATTCCCACGCAGGCGCCTACGGGATCAATCCGGTCGTCGTACGATTCTACGGCTACTTTGGCTCTTTCGCCTGGCTCACGTACGATTTTTTTAATCACAATCAGGCCATCGAAAATCTCCGGCACTTCTATTTCCAAAAGCTTTGCCAGAAAATCGGGTGAAGTTCGGGAAAGTATAATGACCGGCGTGTTATTTTTCATGTCCACTTTCTTCACTACGGCACGGATGTTTTCGCCTTTTTTGAAATAGTCCTGCGGAATTTGTTCGCTTTTAGGAAGAATCAGCTCGTTGCCTTCTTCATCCAGCAGCAGGATTTCTTTTTTCCAGACCTGGTACACTTCGGCAGAAATAATTTCGCCAATGCGGTCCTGGTATTTTTTGGCGAGCACATTCTTTTTGAGGTCGGAAATACGGCTGGCAAGGGTCTGCTTGGCTGCTAAGATAGCACGACGGCCGAAATCTTCGAGATTTACCTCTTCGTACAACTCTTCACCTACCTCATAGTCAGGCGAAATTTTGCGGGCTTCCGACACCTCAATCTCTTCCAGGGTATTATAGACATCGTCATCGTCCACAATGTTGCGGCGGCGGAAAATTTCCAAATCCCCTTTTTCGGCGTTTACAATCACGTCAAAGGTTTCATCGCTGCCATATTTTTTGCGGATGAGGGTTTTGAATACGTCTTCCACAACACGCATGAGCGTAGGACGGTCAATGTTTTCGGCATCCTTAAACTCCTGGAATGCTTCTATGAGGTTGATACTGGCCATACAATTTGAAATTTGAGATTTCGGATTTGAGATTTCATGGCTACTTGCTTTTCACCACTTGTTACTCGCTTTTATTAAAACTTTATTTGAATTTTTGTTGTTTTTATATCGGTAAACAAGATTGTTTCCTGCTTTATTTCTTTCTTTTTTCCTTTACCAGTTTCGGTTTCTACAATAATGCCGTCGTCGGTGGCTTCCAACAGTTTTCCTTCTGTCA
Organism: Flavisolibacter sp.; assembly: GCA_035510335.1. Classification (GTDB taxonomy): domain Bacteria; phylum Bacteroidota; class Bacteroidia; order Chitinophagales; family Chitinophagaceae; genus Flavisolibacter. The sequence goes on from DATKHJ010000413.1 coordinate 1,507, forward strand.
CAGCAGCATCGTTGCGGGTAACCTGCACAAAGCGGCCGACATTCTTTTTATACTGGCGGGCCTTTTTCAGCGGCTCATCCAGCCCCGGCGACGAAACTTCCAGCGAAAAATCATCGGCTGGAAACATCCCGCTTTCTTCCAGCAGCTTATACAGCTTGCGGTTATAATTAATAAGGATAGAAAGCATAATGCCTTCATCGGCGTCGATAAAGACTTTGATGTTGTTTGTTGGCTTGATGCGCACCTCCACCAAAAAATGCGAGGGAGCCTCCTCTAAAAGACCATTGATCTTCTCTTCCAGCGCTGCAATAAGTGTTTCTGTTGCCATATTGTAAAAGAAGAAGGGAACGTTCTCGTTCCCTTCCGTCATTCTTTGCTCCGCCAAAGGTAAGGCAAACGTTAAATACGTTCCAAATACAAATTGAATGTTTTGCCCGGGTTACCTTTGAACGGTATGATTTTAAGTTTTCTTTTCTTCGCATTTCTCGCTTACCTGCTGTTCCGGCTGGTATTCGATTTTGTGCTGCCCATCTACCGCACCACCAGGAAAGTAAAACGTACGTTTCGGGAAATGAACGAGCGGATGAATGCGCAGCAAAACACCCGCCCCCCGCAACCGCAGCAGGAGAAATCCAACAGCAATCAAAAAAGCACCTTGGGAGAATATATTGATTTTGAGGAAGTGAAGGACTGATGCCGCATTTCCCTATTTTTGCCGTCCGCAAAATTAGTTGCGACGGATCCTTAGCTCAGTTGGTTAGAGCGTCTGACTCATCAAGGATTGTTCTTTGAAATTTGTACTTTGTTCCAAAACCGCTTTCTATGCAAGCCAGGAATTGCGTGGTTTGTTGGGCTCCGATCAGTGGTCAAAAAGTGAAATATTGCAGCAATGCATGCAAACAGAAAGATCATTACCACAGAGTAAAACAACAAACCAACACATACCATTCTCAAACAATACGTTCGCTAAAGCGAAAGCTTTTGCTGATTGAAATGTTTGGCGGCAAGTGCGAGATTTGCGGGTATAACCGGAATGCTTCTGCTTTACATTTTCATCATACCGATTCAACCTTGAAGAAATTCAAGTTGGACGTCAGGGTGTTGTCAAACAAAAAATGGGAAGCAATCATTCAGGAAACAACAAAGTGCCGATTACTGTGTTCCAATTGCCATGCAGAAATGCATAATCCGGAATTGGAATTACAAAATATTCAACGAATAATCAGCGGTGCCGCCGGCAAGAAACT
>DATKHJ010000414.1:0-8012 GCA_035510335.1 Flavisolibacter sp.
GCCCTACTCCTTCCCTCTTTGCTCTTTCAAAAACTCCACACCAAACGTCAGCTTTTTTGCTGTAGGCGACTTTTCATCAATCACCCGCCAGAAAGGTGTGATTTTGCTGATTGGTTTTCCCTGCTGAAAATCCTCGTATGCCGCTTCTGCTACAATGCGCAGGAAGATGCCGGTAGTTAGCGGACAGGTTACTTCTGCGCCGTGTTCAATGGCCAGATCTTTCCGGATGGTGGCGCTGTCAACAAACTTTCCTTTTGGCACCTGCCGTATGTAGTCATCAATCAGCTTTGGCGTGGGAATCAGCATCTTCTGCCCTGCCTTAACTCCTGCAAAACTTTTATCCGAAACAGCCATATGCGGTTGGCGGCCATCATTCAGTTTTTCCTGCCAGGATTTGCGTTTTGCGGCACACATAAGCGTTGTTTTTTCAAAATTAACCCGGCGATTAATGCGGCCGAACTGCTTTTCATCAGTGGCAAAAGAATTGTTTGTCATTGCTTATGACGGAGGCTATTTTTACCTTAAAGGATGACCGCAAACTGAGCTATGCGGTATATGGTCCTGCTGATGGAATGCCAGTGCTTTATTTCCATGGCACACCCAGTTCGCGGCGGGAGGTTCTCCTGCTGAAAGCTTACCAGATTGATTTTGATGCAATCCTTTTTCGGGCTGGCATAAAGCTCATTGCCGTTGACCGCCATGCCCTGACAACCTTTTCTCCAAACAGAACTTTTCTTTCGTTTGCCCATGATGCAATGCAATTGCTTCATCACTTTGGTATTGAACAATGCCCGGTGCTTTGCTGGTCGGGTGGCGGACCATATGCATTGGCCGTTGCACATCAATACCCAAAAGAGATTACCGGCGTCTATATTCTATGTGGTTTTACTAAACCGTTTGATACTGAAGTAACGCAGCAAATGGGACGTAACAAATGGTATTTCCGCTGTGCCAAATATGCACCGCCGCTTTTACAAATCGGCTTGAACATCACTCTCAGCAGAAAAATAAACTCACTCCCCAACAGGGCCTTTACCGGTTTGCCGTATAAAGATTACACGCTGTTACAAAAAGGCATTAAACAGGTAGCAGGACTAACGCTGAAAGAAGCAACACGAAAAGGCACACGGTCAGCCGTTCACGAAGCCATGTCTTACTATAAAAACTTTGGCTTTGTCTTGGGCGAAATTGAAAAACCCATTCATTACTGGTGGGGAACAAAAGACATGAGTGTAGCGGAAGCCCATGCAAGAGAAATTGAACGAAAAGCAAAGCGTCCTGTTATGCATTACCGGGAAGACGAAGGTCATTTGTCGCTTTACCTAAAATGCTTTGGCGAAGCCATTGAAACCATTGCGCTGTCACACGCTACACATACAACTGCTGGCAGGTAGGGCAAAAAAATGTTCGCCGGTTCGTTTTGCCTAAATATTCCTTTACAATTTTTGACTCATCTCTTTCGCAGGTTTTTTTGGTATGCACTTTCCAGTTTTTCTTTAGTACAAACTCCCGCTTCCACTGCAGAAATTCATAGCTGTACACAGACGCTTCTTTGATCATTTCGGTGAGCTTTCTTGGTGGCAATGCACCTACCAAACTTTCGGGGTGAACTTTAATGCGGTACAGCACTTCGTTCTTGATAATGTTCCCCACACCAGCAAACACATCCTGGTCAAGCAGGGCATCAGTTACCATGGTGTGGGGCATTTCTTTCAGCTTCTTTCTTGCGGCTTTCGGGTCCCACAAGGGGCTTAACACATCGGCGTTCCAGTCGTAAATCTCATCCAGGTCTTCATCGATCATTTTAATTGCCGTGGAGTACAAATTCAGTTCGTCTTTCTGAAACTTAAGGTACAAGCGGGGTTTGGCTTCCTTTTCTGAATTGATGTAGTAAGTGCCAAACATGAGAAAGTGAATGCGAATGGTAAAATCATCAAAGAGCCAGAGCATGTGCTTGCCCCAGGTTTTGATGGCTTTGATTTTCCTTCCTACCAGCCGCTGCTGGTCTATTTTGGAGCTGCCGCTGACTTCTAAAATCTTCTGCCCCACAAAGCGCTGCAGGTCTTCGGTAAACAAGATGAGGGAGGGTCCTTCCGGCATGTTTTTGCTTTGCCAAAACTTCTTACAAAATTGGCACCACCACCCCCAAATAAATTTGCCTATGCTAAATAATTTAGTATTTTAGCAGCAGGAAAACACCCTGCAGTACAGCATTTTTTCCGTTGTTCGTTGTTGACAAAAAGACCAGTCCCGCAAATGCGGGAACTGGCTTTTTTGTTTTTAGGGATAAGCTACCTAAAACTTCTTGTCGTGATGCGTAAACTGGCCGGTTGTTGCGTGCTGGCCTTCGCTTAACTCTTCAATCATCTTTTTGTTGAAAGCTTCCAGGTCGTCGGGAGTGCGGGAAGTAACAAGGCCATTATCGGTAACCACTTCTTTGTCTTCCCAGGCCACACCGGCATTCATTAAATCGGTTTTTAAAGAGGGGTAAGAAGTCATGCTTCTTCCATCCAGCATCCCGGTTTCAATTAACAGTTGCGGGCCATGACAAATGGCGGCCAGCGGTTTGCCCTGCTCAAGAAAATGCTGCGCAAATGCAACGGCTTCTTTGTTGGTGCGCAATGTATCGGGATTCATTACACCACCGGGCAACAGCAACATATCGTAATCTTCGGGATTGGCTTCGCTGAGCGGTTTATCCACCTGCACTTCAATGCTCCAATGATCGTGGTCCCACGCTTTTACTTTGTCCTTCTGCGGAGAAATGACATGCACTTCCACACCTGCCTGCTCCAGCGCATTCATGGGGCTGGTCAACTCCACTTCTTCAAAACCATTTTCTGTCAGTATCGCCACTTTTTTTCCTTTTACGTCTCTTGCCATAATTTATTGTTTAGTGAAAGAAATTGAACATGTCTTCGGCACAAAAACCAAACCATTGCGCACAACATCTTTTCTGTTTACAAAAAGAAAATCTTCGGTACTTTGACGCTTCAACATTTGTACATGAAAGCCCTTTCGAATACGCTTCTCTTTTCCGTTCTGGCCCTTCTTTTCTACAACTGTAACCGTGGCCCCTATGCTGATACAAACAAGCAATACAAAAAACAGGCAAAGGAATTTGCCAACCAGCTAAAGCAGGCACCGCTGCACGACTCGCTGCCGCAGATGACCACCTGGGTAGGCACCACCAATTTTGGCATGCGTAAGCCAAACTATGTGGTTATTCATCACACGGCTCAAAACAGCTGCGAACAAACGCTGAAAACATTTACCAATACAAAAACCTCCGTAAGTGCACACTATGTGATTTGTAAAGACGGCACCACGCACCACATGCTGAACGACTACCTGCGGGCCTGGCACGGCGGTGCCGGCAGATGGGGGAACAACACGGATATTAATTCATCGTCCATTGGAATTGAAATTGACAACAACGGCATTGATACTTTTTCAACAGCGCAGCTGAATACGTTAATGCAATTACTCGGTAACCTGAAGAAAGCATACGGTATTCCCGTTGCCAACTTTATTGGCCACTCCGATATTGCGCCTACCCGGAAGGTGGACCCCAATGTTACCTTCCCGTGGAAAAAGTTAGCCGATGCCGGCTATGGCCTGTGGTGGAGCGATACAACTAACGTGATGGTGCCGCCAGACTTTAATCACCTCCAGGCATTGCGCATTATTGGCTACGATATAAAAGACACAAGCGCCGTTATACAGGCCTTTAACCGTAAGTATTTGCAACAGGATAAACAAGGAGTTTTAACAGCAGGCGCACGGAAAATACTGTACACGCTTTACCGTAAATATGAGTAAGCTTGCCGGCTTCGTTGCGGTTGCCAACAAATTGGCTTATCTTAACACCGCCGTACTACTAAAACGATGCCTATGAAGTATGCAATACTTTTATTTGTTTTTGTTTTGTCTGCGCTTTTTACAAAAGCCCAGGCTGTTGCTGATTTGCCGGCCGGTAAGTACGAAACAAAAGCGAAAACAGCACAAAACAAGTGGGACAAAGGCGACATCATTATTATTGATGACAACCATTACAAACTAAGCGCCGGCGGCGATGTTGGCGATTATAAATTCAGCGTGGCAGCGCAACGCATTTTCTTCACTTCCGGCCCCTTGAAGGGTGCCTTCACCAAAGTGGTTTCATCCAATGGCAAACCCGTTATCATTCTTCCGCAGGAAGAAAACGGCAAGCTTGGTTTAACGGCCGAGATCTGGGCCAGCAAACAATGATAACGTGAATGGTGAATAGTGAGTGGTGAATAATTCCTGACTCCTTCCCACCGCTTTGTAAGGCAGTGTTAACTGGTGTAGTTGGCTATTGACCATTCACTACTCACCACTGACCACTCACAATCCTTACTTTTGCCGTGAGGCTATGGCAAAGGATTTAACCCAAATTACATTTGATTTTTCCGGCGAAGATGAAGGACCGAAGGAGTTTCTTTCCGGCCAGCCTGTTGAGCCACCGCAGAAAACAAAATCCAGCCGCGGCAGAAAAAAAGTAAAAGACGCGGTTTTCCTGGACGATGCCATTGAAGTTCCCGAAGACGAGATTCTTTTTCAAAAAGCCTATTATCCCATAGGCGAGGTAGCGCAAATGTTCAAGGTCAATATTTCGCAGCTGCGTTACTGGGAAAACGAGTTTGATGTACTGCAGCCCCGCAAAAACCGTAAAGGCGACCGGCTTTTTCGTCCCGAAGATGTAAAAACGCTGCAACTCATCAATGATCTTATCCGCCGCAGAAAGTTTACGCTGGAAGGCGCCAAGGACTTTCTGAAAAAAAACAAAAAAGCAAAAGAAACGCATGAGCTGATTAACTCCCTGCAAAAGATCAGGACCTTTTTGCTGGAGCTCAAGGCCAATCTTTGATGGCAATTTGTAGCATCTCTTTAACACGGCACGTATCCTCAGCACTTAATTTTGAAGAACAACATTTGCCATGAAAAAACTCTTCTTCCTTGTAGCGGTTCTTTTTGCTTCCTCTTCTCTTTTTGCCCAAACTTCGCTTGAAGTGATTCGCGAAGGCGATGGAACAAAAATCCTGAAAGGACTGATCAATAAAAACGAATTTGTTGCCGATACAGCTTTTGCCTGGTATGCAAAAAATGCAAAAAGCTTTACACCAAACGCTGAAGTAGTAAAGCAGTACAGCGCCAACAAGGACAAGGTAAATTTTGTTGTTTTTGGTGGTACCTGGTGCGAGGATACGCAGGCCCTGTTACCCAAATTTTTTGCTACCACCGATGCCGCGGGCATAGCCGACAACCGCTTTACGTTTATTGGTGTTGACCGGAGCAAGAAAACGCTTTTCAATCTTACCGAGGCATTTGGCGTTACCAATGTACCAACCATTATTGTGATGAAAGACGGCAAAGAAATTGGCCGCGTAGTAGAATATGGCAAAACAGGCATGCCGGAAAAAGAAGTAGCGGGAATGCTTGCCGCTCCTGCTCCAGCTAAAAAATAAGCTTTTCAAATCCCATAAAAAAAGCCAGCAGTGTGCTGGCTTTTTTTATGGGACGATGGTGATGTCTTTTCCTTCGGCGGCAGGCTTTATTTCCAGCCTGTCCATGGTTTGTAAAATATGAAAGTTGATGCGCTGCTTAATGCGTTGAATTTTCCTGCATCAATGGGCGGCGTAAAAAACTCAACGAAAATTACATAAGCCTGCAGGCGGATGTCGTTGAACAAAACCGTTTTGCCTTGTATTTCAGGTATGCTGGAAAGAAATGCTTCGATGGCAGTTAAAAATTCGCTGATTTTGGCGCTGGGTGTATGCAGGTGAAGATTAAGATCGATAGCGCCGCGGAGCTGCGACCGTTTGGAAACATTGTCCAGTATGCTATCCACCATTTGTTTGTTGGGAACCGTTACGTACGATTTATCTGCCGTTCGCACCCGTGTGCTGCGCAATCCAACGCGTTCTACCGTGCCCGAAACGTTCTGCACTTTTACAAAATCGCCGGCCTGGAACGGGCGGTCGAAAAAAATTACAAACGAGGCAATCAGGTTTTCCAAACTTTCGCGAAAAGCCAGTGCCAGCGCTGCACCCACAATACTTAAGCCGGTGAGTAGCGAAGAAATATTATAGCCCAATGCCTGGTTCAGCAACAGCAAAAGCCCAATGGCGCCGATGATAACCTTTATAAAATCACGAAAGAAAATGATGAGCTGGTTGTCGCCGGGCGACGGTGTTTCGTTTGCCTTTTGCTCAAGAATGCTGGCAATAAAATCAATAATGCGCAACACCAGCCAGGTAAACGCCAGTATCTGCACCGCAATGGCAAGCGTAAGCAGCACATCGTGCAGGGTGTATTTGTACAAGGTAAACTGCAGTGGCGCCGGGTAGTTAAGACGGTAAAACGCCACGATGGAAACCGAAATCACCAGGAAAGTACCAAGTGGATAAACAATAAGATTGGTGAATTTATTAGGGTCGTATGTTTTGAGCTTTTTCGGGAAAAGCTTAAAAATGAGCCGTGCAAAATGTTTCGAAATAAACCGGTTGACCAGCAACACAAACAAGATAACGCCAAAGGTCCACAGATAACTTTCCACCGTATTGCCCCAGATAACTGTATCCATTCTTTTTTCTGCAAACTTCCTTTATTTACAAGTTCCAGTTTACATTTCTGCTGCTATAAAATACAGCACCATCACCCGGCATAAAAAAGCCCTTCTGCATTGTTTTTGCAAAAGGGCTTAACAGGCTGTTACTCCTGCAGTGTTTTATTGTTTTACAAAAGGCAACGTCCGCACATTGGCTCCTTGACTAATCTCCACAAAATAGTTGCCGTTGGGTAGCTGGCGCACTGGTATTTCTACCAGGTTTTTGTTTTTTACTGTGTTGGTGTACACCACCTGGCCGTTGCTGCTTATTACCCGAAGGCTTGTTGGGTTGGCTGAATTTTGCAAGTTGATAAAGACCGAGGTCGTGGCCGGGTTGGGATAAAGCCGCAAGCCTTGCTCCGCAGAAAGGTAGAAGTACAACACACCGGAATAGTCAACCTTCCCGTTTTTATCCGTGTGCTTCAGGCGGTAATACTGGGCGCCTCTGCCGGGATTTTTATCTGTAAATCCATACAGTTGACCATTGGCGTTGCCTTGAGCTTTCACTCTTCCTATGGTTGTAAACTGTAAGCCGTTGGCAGAACGCTCCACTTCAAAAATGCCGGCGTTCTCTTCCGATGCCGTTTTCCATTGTAGGGGTACTTCGTTGTTCAGCAGGTTTCCCCTGAAATATTCCAGCTTTACCGGCAACACCACTCCCTCCGCAGGAAACGCTTCAATAATAAATGTTTTTGTTTCGGAAAAATCCCATGCTGCCGAGCCATTGCGTGCCCTGAGTGTAATGGTGTGCACACCGGGCTTCATGGTATCGGGTAAGGCAACAAGCAGGTTATTGGTGTTGGAAGATAGATTAAGGTTCACCGGTACAGCTTTGCCTACGCCGGGATCTTTGTCGTCAAAAAAATATTCGGCCTGCACCCATTTGTTAAGTGAAGGAGAAATGTAAAAAAGTCTTCCTTCCACCAGCGACCAAACCCCATCCACCGTGCGGTTGCGCACATAAAGCTGGTGAAAACCGTTTGCCAGGTTGCTGGTATTTACTTCTGTTACCAGTGGTTGCCCATCGGCATAATTAATTGCGATGGGTGTTCCGCCGCCATGGCCGGGATCTTCATCAAAAAAATACTCGGCACCGGCAATTGTTGTGTTCACCCGGGAAGAAACATAAACCGGGCGGCTTTCTACCAACGACCAAATACCATCGGCTGTTCGGGTGCGGATATAAAGCTGGTGCAATCCAAGCTGGGTGAATGGCAGTTCAATTTCGCCAACAAGCCGAAGGCTATCGCCTGCAACAATGTCCAGCGGCTGTGCAGCGCCATGCCCCGGATCAGCATCAAAGAAATATTCAGCAGCAGTTATGGCCCCGGCTTTTGCCCGCTGGGCTACATACAAAACACGGCTTTCCAACAGCGACCAC
>DATKHJ010000415.1:0-3821 GCA_035510335.1 Flavisolibacter sp.
CACAACATCGGCCTTATTATCATCGATTACCTGCAGCTGATGAGCGGTACCGGTGAAGGAAAAAACACCAACCGCGAACAGGAAATCTCCAACATCTCCCGTTCGTTAAAAGCCTTGGCGAAAGAACTGCAAGTGCCGGTAATTGCCCTCTCGCAGTTAAGCCGGGAGGTGGAGAAAAGAAAAGACGGTAACAAGATGCCGCAGCTTTCGGATCTGCGGGAATCGGGTGCCATTGAACAGGATGCGGACATGGTGTGCTTTATTTACCGTCCCGAATACCACGATATTAACCAGAATGAAATGGGCGAAAGCGTGAAAGGTGAAACGCACCTGCGAATTGCCAAGCACCGGAATGGTTCGCTGGAAAACCTGAAGTTTAAAGCCCGCCTCGAAATACAGAAGTTTTTTGAAGACAACGGCGACGAATTTGGCGGCGGCTTCAACATGCCTCCCAACTGGAAGCCGGTGAGTGATGCCGATGGCCCGGGTGCAAAACTGTACATCCAGACAGGAAGCAAGATGAATGATTTGATGGACGACGACGAGCCGTTCTAAGACTAAGCAATGCAAAAGAGAAAAGGAGGAAAAGAGAGGGTTGCCCTGACTCTTTTCCTCCTTTTCTCTTTGTAAATACATGCTATACTTTCGACAAGTCCGCTCTTAGCTTAGCTTCGCAAAATGGCGCTTCCCTATTTTTTCATTCAACATTTAGAAGAGAAAAAACTTCAGTTAGATGAGGATACCTCCAAGCATATCATCAACGTATTGCGGATGCAAAAAGGCGAGGAGTTGTTACTAACCAATGGGAAAGGACAGAAGGCAAAAGCGCAAATCATTGATGACAACCGCAAGCGGTGCGTTGTAGAAATTTCAGAAACAGGATCAGAAGCGCAAAGCCAGCCGCAGGTTTCCATTGCCATTTCTATCACTAAAAATTCTTCCCGCTTTGAATGGTTTTTAGAGAAGGCCACCGAGATGGGTGTGAACGAAATTATTCCGCTTCTTTGCGAACGCACTGCCAAAGAAAAGTTCCGGTATGAGCGGATGCAAGGAATATTGGTTAGTGCCATGCTGCAGTCGCAGCAAACATGGCTGCCCAACCTTCATCAACCCACAAGCTTCAATGAAGTGGTAAGCGGAGCGGCGGCTGCGCAAAAATTAATTGCGCATTGTTTGCCCGAACAAAAGCAGCAACTTTCCTCACTCATCACGCATCAATCCTCGCTCATTCTCATTGGTCCGGAAGGCGATTTTACACCCGCCGAAATAACAACTGCATTGGCGGGTGGTTTCACGCCGGTTGCTTTGGGCAATACGCGGCTTCGCACCGAAACGGCGGGTATGGTGGCAGCGGCGCTTTTAAAAATTTCGTTTTAGTGTAGATTAGTTTCTAAAAAGATTTTGACTGTTTGCATTACGCTTATTGTTCCTGTAAACAATCTGGAGCATTATCTCTTTTTATGTGATCCCCTGAGGAACGATGCTTAATTTGCCAGCCCCTTGCAAATGTTCCGCACAATCGATGGCCCTTCGTAAATAAAACCTGTCCATACTTCTACCAGCAAAGCGCCGGCTGCTCTTTTTTGCTTTGCATCGTCTGCTGTAAAAATGCCACCAGAGCCAATTACAGGTATGTGTCCGCCGGTTTTTTGATGAATGTATTGCAGCACTTCTGTGCTTCTTTTCTCCACCGGCTTACCGCTTAAACCACCGGCGCCAATGGCTTGCAATTCAGTGTCCGGCGTTTGAAGGTCATCTCTGCTGATAGTTGTATTGGTTGCTACCAATCCGTCAAGATCAATTTCCTGCGCCAGCGAAATCACATCGTCAATTTGTTCGTTGGTCAGGTCGGGAGCAATTTTTAAAAGAATGGGGCGCTGAACCGAAAAAGTTTTGTTCAGCCCCTGCAGGTGCGTCAGGATTTTCCGCAGCGATTCTTTTTCCTGCAATTCACGCAAACCCGGCGTGTTGGGCGAACTCACATTCACCACAAAAAAATCAACAAAGGGGTGCAGGGAACGAAAGCAGATTTCGTAGTCTTTCCAGGCTTCTTCGTTTGGTGTTGTTTTGTTCTTACCAATGTTACCGCCAACAATCAGGTTTGGGGTTTGGGGTTTGGAATTCGGTGTTTGGGTTTCCTCAACTCCAGACGCCAAATTCCAAACGCCAAACTCTTTCCGCCACCGCTTCAGTCGCTCAACAACCGCTTCCACACCGTCGTTATTAAAACCCATGCGGTTAATGAGGGCTTTGTCCTGCGGTAGCCGAAACAGGCGTGGTTTGTCATTCCCGGCCTGCGGTCGCGGCGTTACCGTACCAATTTCCACAAAGCCAAAACCCAGCACTTCCAGTTCCCGCAGGTATTTGGCGTTCTTGTCAAAGCCGGCGCCAAGACCAACTGGATTTTTAAAAGAAAGTCCAAACAATTCTGTTGTTTGCGAAGGCGCTGCAAAGTTTTGGCGCAACAGCTTGCGTACAAAGCCAATGGAGCAAGCCGCTTTCAGGCAGTTCATGGAAAAATAATGCGCTGCTTCGGCAGGCAGAAGAAACAATAAACGTCGGATAAGCTGGTACATTGGCCGCGAAGATAACCGAAGCCGCTTTGCAAAATCTAATTGGTTGTTGATGCAACTAATTGCTTTCCTTTGTATCTTTCAGAACAATTTTTTGTTATGCAGGAAGCTTATATCGTAGCGGGTTATCGTACCGCAGTAGCCAAGGCAAAACGCGGTGGTTTTCGTTTTTACCGTCCGGATGATTTAGCCATTGATGTGATCAAAGGCTTAATGGCAGCCGTTCCGCAGGTGGAGCAAAAAATGGTGGATGACGTGATTGTTGGCAACGCCGTGCCGGAAGCGGAACAAGGCCTGCAGGTAGGCCGCATTATTGCCGCCAGGGCTATTGGTTTTGATGTGCCGGGCATGACGGTAAACCGTTACTGCGCATCGGGACTGGAAACAATTGCTATTGCCACGGCGAAAATCCGCATGGGCATGGCCGATTGCATTATTGCCGGTGGTACCGAAAGCATGAGCCTTGTGCCAACGGCCGGTTGGAAAACTGTTCCGGCTTATTCCATTGCCAAAGACGAACCGGATTATTATTTAAGCATGGGTCTTACCGCCGAAGCGGTTGCCAAAGAATATAGCGTGAGTCGCGATGACCAGGATGAGTTTTCCTACAACTCGCACCAAAAAGCATTAAACGCCATTGAAAAAGGCTATTTCAAAGAAGGCATTCTGCCCATTGAAGTAGAACAGGTTTACCTTGATGAAAAAGGGAAAAAGGCCGTAAAAAAATACACGGTTGATACCGACGAGGGACCACGTGCCGATACGTCGAAAGAAGCACTGGCCAAACTGAAGCCGGTGTTTGCAGCCGGTGGTGTGATAACGGCAGGAAACTCCTCGCAAACCTCCGATGGCGCTGCCTTTGTGATGGTGATGAGCGAACGCCTGCTAAAAGAACTCGGTATTCAGCCCATCGGCCGCCTGGTCGCCTGTGCTTCTGCCGGTGTACATCCGCGAATCATGGGCATTGGGCCGGTAGCTGCCATTCCAAAAGTGCTGAAACAGGCCGGCATGAACCTGGGCCAAGTAGATTTGGTTGAGTTGAACGAAGCCTTTGCCTCGCAGGCAATTGCTGTTATCCGCGAAGCGGGATTAAATCCCGATACGGTAAACATTAACGGCGGCGCTATTGCGTTAGGTCACCCGCTGGGCTGCACAGGAGCAAAGCTTACCATTCAAAACTTGCACGACTTGAAACGGACCGGCAAAAAATACGGGATGATTACGGCTTGTGTAGGCGGCGGACAGGGC
>DATKHJ010000416.1:0-68718 GCA_035510335.1 Flavisolibacter sp.
CCAAATCCTTTGACCAGGTCATACACGTCTTCGCTCATCATCACAAAGTGTTCCCGCTGGTGGTCAATTTTGCCGGCGTTTGAAGCCAGATGCTCACCATGCTCCTTCAGAGATTCGGAAACATCCATGTAAAGTTTCATCTGCTCTCCCTGCAAAGTGGCATGATCGATTTTTCCCAGCGAGGCAGCTAGTGCTTTGCCGCCACTGGCCGCTTCTTCGCCGTTGTCATTTGCAAGCGCATTCTTTACATGGAGGTAATGCGACACCACCTCGTCGATGGAAGCTGCCGTTTTTGGATCTACATTGGCAAATGACGGTTTTTCCTGCGTCAAACCGGCATCGTCTGAAGATGTCGTTGTTGCGGCAGTGTTGGAACTATCTTTTGACGTTGTTCCTGACTCGCTTTTTCCGGTTTCGGAACCGTTGTTGCACGCTGCAAGTATCGCTGAACCAGCGATCAGAAAACTGAAAATTTTCGATTTCATTTTTATTGGTTTGATTGTTTAAAAAAAGATAACTCAGCAGAGGTGGAATGCCGGATAGGTAAAATAGGCGCTGGCATGGCGCCAACGCAAAAAGTCCGACAAGCATTGTCAGACAAGACTAAATAAGGAAAGCCCGGTTGCTTAGATAAACCGGAATAAAAGTTTTGTTGGGGGGTGCGTGGCTAACGGGATATGTTACGGCCACAGCAGAATGGGCGAGAAGCTTATACCCTTCTACCTGTGCGAAAGGAATGTCACAAGCCACAGGAAACAGCAGGGTATCGATGTTGGCGATCTTTTGTTCACCCTGAAATTTTACTTGTTTTTGTTCGTCCTTGCAACAGCCTTTTGCAGCATCCTTGTGCATGCCACAGTTACTGCATTCCTTTTCTTCATTGCTGGCTAAACCCCACGCCACCAGCTTATCCATGCAATAGTGCAAATGAACCGTGGCGCCGACGGAAGTCGTAAGATAAAGAAAGGCTAATATGGTAACGAGAAGCTTTTTCAAAACTGACGCAGATAGCAAAAGTATAAACAAATTTTGCAGAAGCAATCATGAAAGGTTAATTCTTCTTTTTTCGCATCTTCTTAAAAAGAGTTTCTTAACAATTGATCAGTAATAGGAATGGACTATGTTTTATTGTTAGCTCTTTCGTTAACGGTTACGATCCACTTCTGCTTTGGCACTTTCCGTCCAGTCTTTAATGATCTTAACTTGCCCTTCGCTCAATTCCGCGCTGGTATGAAGAAGCAGATAAGACTTTAACGGCATTTCCTTTTTTTCCACCTGTTCTGCAATAGCGGATAGCTTGCTTTTCGTCCGTCTGCGTCTATACTGCGAAAAGTCCGAAAAGTTTAATTCAGCCTTCCCATTTTTAATATGATCGGCCAGCCACCAACTGAATGGCGCTACTTCGCCATACCAGGGATAAGCCGTTTTATTGGAATGGCAATCGTAACACGAAGTCCGGAGGATATTTTTTACAGTATCGGGCACGGAAACAAAACGGGTGTAATCGTTATCGCTTTCGGCAATGCCATTGTTTTTTTCGGGTCGGATAAATTGAATCAGTACAAATACAATCAACAGCCCTAAAAGAATTTTTTTTCGGAGTTTTCTCATCACCGATAAATTTTGACCCGGCAAATTAGGTGGGAAAAAGTATTTGGTACAAATGCACTGTCTTTCTCATAAGCCAAAAGGATTCCACCCCCAGAGGGGTGGAATCCTTCCAATTTCATGCATGCTGATTGATTTTTCTTCGTACTTGCAGAAGCGCTTGCTAACAGACATCATTATTGTACGCTATCGAAAATTTTCAATTAAAAAACTCGGTGTTTCAAATATCAATTGTGCATTTAATTTAATAAATGGTTGTTAGCGTTTGTTTGCCTTTAACCAATTTGATAGTTCTTCAATTTCCATTTTCTGGTCGTCAATCATTTTTTCCGCCAGTGCTTTTATAGCAGTATTGGTACCATACATCAGGTAGGCTTCCGAATTTTCTATAGCACTGTTGTGATGTAAAATCATCAACGTGGCGAAATCATTGTCAATATCGCCGGTAAGCAATTGGACGTCGGCCATTTGGTCCATTTTCATCATGTGGTCCATTTGTTCCATCGTAAATGCAGGAACACTGTTGTTGACGGTTTCGGATGCCATCAAAGCATTAAGCTGCTGTATCTCCATTTGTTGAGCTGCAATCATTTTTTGGGAGAAACGCTTTAAAGAATCGTTCTTTCCTTCTGCTCTTTGTACTGTACCCATGTTGATAGCTCCTTGGTGGTGCATTATCATCATTCGTGGAAAGTCAATTTCCGGGTCATTGGTTTTTGGCATTGCCTCCATCCGGGCCATCATGGCGTGCATAGTGTCCATAAAGCGGTTTTCATCGTGCGACTGCAAAATCAGGCCCGTTGCATCGTCTTTACTACATGCCGTAATCAAAAGGGTAACGGCCGCTACAAAAAATAAAAAGGTGTTTTTCATGTCGTTTTGCTTTTAACTGTTCAATGAGAGAAATATTTGAAAGGTTGATGGTTTTATGTGTACAACCGGGTTATTTGTTTTTGTCCAGCCAGGCTTGCAGTTCGCCAATTTCTTTTTGCTGGTCGGCAATGATTTTGTTGGCCATTGTTTTGAGCTTTTCTTCATGCCCACCGCTTTTCAGGTAAGCCTTCGACATATCAATGGCGCTCTGATGGTGTGGTATCATCATTTGCGCAAACTGTTTATCAAAAGAACCGGAGTGGTTCATATCCATTTTCATATCGTTCATCTGGGCCATTACCTCTTTGTGAAAAGCATTACCGCCTTCATGTGCAGCATGGCCTGACAAAAAGCTATTCAGCTCTGAAATTTCCTGTTGCTGTGCGTCAATCATCTTCTGCGCCATTGCCTTCATCTCCGCATCGGTGCCCTGGGCTACTTCAGCCTGCGCCATTTCGGTAGCTCCCATGTGGTGTGTTTTCATCATGGCGGCAAAGTCATTGTCGGGGTTGCCGGTGCTTTGCATCGCTTTCATCTCCTGCATGTTTTTGTTCATCATGTCCATGAGGTTGACGTTGCCCATTGTCGTATTGGTGGTTGTGTTTTCTGGTGGAGTGGCGGCATGCGTTTCCGTCATATTTGCCGAGTCAGAAGTGGTTGCGCTTTTAGTGCCATCGTTGCTACAAGCCGCAACAACAACGGTCAGGAAAAAAAAGGAGCCTAACTTTTTCATTGTGATTTTTGATTGAGGGTTAAAATATTAAACAAACCAAAAGGTTTCCACCCGGAAACCTTTTGGTCCGGAACTGAAAATTTAGGCGGCAGCGGCAGCCATTTTGCGGCATTCTTCCGCGCACCGGCGGCAGGCTTCAGCGCATTCCCGGCAGTGTTCCATCCCGTGCTGCGCATGCTTTTCGCATTCTTCTGCACAGGCATCGCATATCTCAGCACATTCCCCGCAAAGATGGGTGGCGTGTTCTCCACCAAGGCTCATTAACTGGCCGGCAGCGTTGCAAACAATGGAGCATTGCAGATCTAACTCTATGCAGCGGGCCATCATCTTTACGTCGTCTTCCTGCAGGCAGGATGTAGCGCAATGATTACATACGGAAGCGCATTTCAAACAGGCATCTATGCAGGCCTGATGTTCGGGGTTGTGAGCCATAAACTTGAGTTTTTATTGGTTAAAAATTAGCTCACACAGGGTTGTACAGAGTGAAGGTCCTATACCTGATAAATGTTTTCAAAAGAGTACAAACCAAACCGGGCCAGACCGTAAGGTCTAATTACGGTTTACATGCCGATGGTCGAAAAAAGTGCCATGCTGCTGAAACTTGTCTGGCAACAGATAAATTACATTTTAGTGGTACAGGCTTATATTTTATACTGGGAAATTGAAGAGGGGAACCCTGCGGCAAATGATGGGTAGGTATAATTTTTCCCATACGGGAAAAGATGATAGTCAGTGCAGATTATGATACAGTGGTACTTTTACAAGCATCACATCAAAGATTTTAAACAAAATGTACGTTGCAAAAGCATCACTCTTAAGCAGTTTTCGCAATTTTTTCCATGATGCGGTGGTTGTCGCCAAACTTGCACAAAGCATCGCAATGCTGGCGCAGTTCGGAAAACAGGATATACTTGATGGGTGAATCGAGCTTTTTGATAGCGGGCCTTGAAAGCTGCAGCATCACATCCTTTTCTCTTTTGTCAGGAACGATTAAGTAAAAGACCTCGTCACCATCGGCAATAGTATAACTCAAGTCAGTTAAGCGAAGGATGCCGGAATAAATGCTGGTGCTTTTTTCAACCTCAAAGGCGGCAATCACATTGTTGGTTCCTTTTTCAAACCAAAGCACGTCAATAAGCTTTACGGTGTTTAGGGTTTCCTTATCCAGGTTGACTTCAGGGAAACTGGATAGGCTCATAAAAGAAAAATTATTTCCGGCGTGGCATTTGGAGCGGTCATTGGATGCTGGGATGACATCGTAACCCAGGGAGCTGCCTATTCTCAAAAGATGGTATTGCATTTCGGTATGCAGGTTTTCTTCCGCCTTTTCCGACTGAACTGCTTCATGTCTTTTCTCAATCAGCTTTTCCAACTTGGTGCGTTCCGGTTGCGACAGGTACTCATCGCCACCCAATACTAATTTCTGCATGCCAATTTCAAACAACAAACCGGCTATTGCTCCCAAATCAGACGAAAGCTCAGAACGATGTTGATTGTTTGTTCCAATCAGCACTTCCCGCAGCTTAAGGTACTCACTCCAGCTTCCTAATTTCTTTTTATCCTTGAACAAAAAGTTGAAGCCGTTTATGATGGCTGTATTGAACGGCGGGATAATAGTGGGGTGAAGAAAATATAAAATGCTTGCTACCGCTGGTCCCAAGCCCTTTATTTTTAAGCTATCCAGTTTAATGATTTCTTTGATGATGCCCTCTTCCGTTTTGGCGTTGAGACTGTTCTCTAAAAACTGTCCGAAGGCTTGTTTGTTCCCTTCGTTTTCATAAATGTCGGGAATGCGCAATTTGGGTTTCCAGTAAAAGGGGTGTGAGGCCCCTTCAAACACCTGCTTTTGTTCGGTAATGACTGATAAGACAAATTCCAATGAAGAGCCTTTAAAATCGTTGGGGAAGCGTTTGCATTTAATGTCTTCAATCACCTGCATAACACCCCGGCGGATGGAGCGAAAGGCTTTTAACCTGTCTTCATTATTGATGAACCAGGTGTTGTAAACGCTTTCCTTGTCGGACTTGTATTGTTGGATGAGGGGTTGAAAGTTTGTGTTCATTTTTAGAGTGACTTTATCACAGAAACGCAAATAAACAAAAGGCCGATTGTTTTCTCGAACAAAGCAATATCGGAATAATACAACCTTGTGTCGTCCAATGTATGCAAGGCTTCGTTACGAAGGCGATGAAGGGCATGCAACGTATGTGCCTTTAACTTATCAGGGTCTGAAACACGGGTTTCAACAAAATTGATATAGTCGTTGAGCCTTCCGTAAAACTCCGCCTTTGTAATACGGTACACACCTGTGGCATTGTTGCTTTGCCCAAGATGATGACCAACAGCGGGATATGAATTATATAGGGCAATCATTAGCGGATTAATTGTATCGCCGGGCAAACCATTTTCTTTCAGCAAGTTTTCGTTGAGAATGCAGAGGGAATTTACGAGCTCCTGTGCAAACACTTTGATAATGGACAAATCTTTGCTTTCCCGAAGTTTGCTTAGTACATGTACGTGTTTAATGCCGCAGGAAAGAAAGTGTGCTTTTGAAAGATTGCTGAGTGATTTAAGCGTGGTTTCAAAATCCTTTATGAATGAAAACTTTGGCTTAAGATTTCTGATAAGCTCATTTTCATTGTAGTTCAGTTCTATGGCGTTAACAACCGTCCTAAATTTTGTATGAAGCAAGTTAATGGTATCATCCAAACTTGCAGCGGTGCCATAAGTCAATTCTCTCTCTTTTTGCGCCATTTCCCAAAACTGCATAGCTGTTATCTCATCACCTGACTGAATTGATAAAAAAGAAATAGCGATAAAAAGATGTTCCTTATTTACCCGTACGTTGTTGGTGTTTTCAAATTCAACTACGACTTCCCTGTATAGCCGTTTTCCTAAATCAGCGAAAAAGCTGCTAAAGGGATGAATAATGTTTCCTGCCGCATAAGCGTCAACAAATGGTGTGAACAAATCATTGTCAGAAGAAAGATAGGAGACGGTCGTGTTTCGTTTCTCAAGGTTATCTTCTATCGCATTCCATACTACATCCCTAAGATTGGTGGCCCAAAGCCTCAAGTTTTCATTTTGATGTTTGGCAAATTCAATCGTCCGCAACGGCGTCTCTGTGTCTTTGGCTTTTATGAGTTCCATCGTTCCAAATGCTGTATTGAATGATTGCGTGACTTGAACTTCTTTGAACCCACCACCTCTGATTAAATGGGGCAAAAGCCCTTCCACATTGACCGATGTATTTTCCACGCCGTCAAATCTTCTTAGTAAACCAAAAGCAGCTTTCGTATAAAGATTTTTGGGTTTGCCAAAATCAGCAATGTGCAGCTCGCCGCCGGGTTTTGTTACTCTGTACAGCTGGCTAAGAATGTTTCTCTTGGTAGCGGTAGGGATGTGGTGAAAAACGAGTGAAGAAACAATCCTGTCAAACTGTTGGTGACCGAGAAAAGCAAGACTTTCGCCATCGTATTTTTTTAACGGAATGCTTAAGCCGTTGGCCTTAATCTTCTTTTCGGCTATGGCTATGATTTCTGCATCTACGTCAATTCCCACAATGTTTACAGACGGAAATTGTTCCTTTATCATGATGGCCAACGTGCCGGTACCGCAGCCAAAATCAAGGACTGTTTCGGTTCCTTTTAATTGGAGCTGATTGATTAAGGCCTGCTTAATTCTTTTCTCCTGGAAGGTTACCGAGAGAAGCCGGTCGTAAAGTTTGGTAAGCGCCTTAAAGCGAAGAGCCGGTACATACTTATCAGCCATCAGCGGAGCATTATAGGCAATTCAATTCTTACTTTCTCCCACGCCACCGCAATCTTCCCTTCCTTTCCTTTACCAGCTTCCACGAAATATTGAAGCCGCTCGGTATAGGCCGCCTTCTTTGGCTTCACCTTCATTCGCACCACATCTTCTTTTTCATCATACTCTGTAGCCAGGTGTTGGCCCCATTGTTTGTTGATGATAACCGTCCAGGTGTCTTTTCCGGGAATGGTAAAGAAGGCATATTTGCCTGCAGCTATCTCTTTGCCATTTACGACAAAGGCTTTGTCAATGATGATATTTGTAGCATCGTGAGCACCGGTAACCCACACTTCGCCAAAAGGCACAAGGCCACCCCAAATAATCCGTTTACGTACGCCGGGAGAGTGGTAGTTGATTTTTACGCTGTCGCCACCGATGACACCAACGGCCATTGATTTAATGCTCTTCTTGCTGGTGTCTTTTACAAGGTTAGGATTATAACATACCTCTTCCTGTTTTTGCGTTTGCGAAAATGCTGAACCGAAACAAAACAGTAAAGCGATGAAGAAAAATAGCTTTTTCATGAACGGGTTTTATGTTGGCGCAATATAAAACAAAAGGCCTCGTGGCGCACAAGACCTTTTGTTACAAGTAGTGAAGGGCTTAGAACTTTGCACCCACACTTAAAAAGAATGTTCGTCCATCTGCCGGCAAGGCGCCGGGCCCCGGATAGCCACCGGCACGGCGGGTGAAATAACGTTCGTCAAGCAGGTTGTTTATACCTGCCTTGACGTTTAGCACTTTTGAGAATTTGTAGGTAGCCGTTAAATCGGCAACGGTGTAAGAAGGAAGCAAGCCGTTTTGCGCATTGGCGGTGGGCAATAGTGTATTGTTCGCATCGCTGAAGGTTTCGTCAACAAAACTTAACTGCCCTGTCAGCAAGAAATTTTTGTAACCTGCCGACACGCCGCCCCGAAAGATGTTTGATGGTGCATTCTCCACTTTTTTTCCCTTAGTAGTAGCGTCTTTGTGGTCGCCGCTGTATTTCGCATCCAGATAGCTGTAAGAACCAAATACAATCAAATCGGCATTCGTGGCCTTTGAAAAAGCCCTGACCGGATTAAATTCCACATAACCCTCAAACCCTTTGCTTGTGCTGGCTCCAACGTTTGTTATCAGGCGATACGACGCAGGTGTTACACCCACAGGATTGGTAATAGTAACGGTGCCCACACGGTTATTGTATTGCAGGTAAAATCCGCTAACATCAAACTGCAAGAAATTTTTGACCTTGCCCCGGTAACCTAAATCGGCGTTGTAACCTTTTGCATCCTTCAAGTTTGGGTCCACCACATCAGTAGTAGGCGGCGCCTGCAGGTTGGCAAACTGAATGGGACGGTAAGCCTGTGTGTAATTGGCGTAAACTTCTGTTTGCGGAGTAATATGATATTCTGCGCCAACACCTCCTAATACAAAACTGCGGCTCCGGCTTATGTTTTGCAAAACAATTTCCGAACCGTTTGAAGCAAATCCATTGCGGCCAGATGCTGAACCCTCTAACCATTCATAACGGATGCCTGGTATGATGAGCAGCTTGTCGGACAGGCGAAAAATGTTTTCTACAAAGGTGGCAATGTTGTTGGATGTGAAACGAATGTCACGAGGATAGACGCCAATCACGGTCATGTCATAGTCGGTGCCCGTTGTCCCCTTGCCATCTGCCCGCCGATACGTTTCTCCTGTATAAAGACGAATGCCACCCGATAGCGTATTGTTCATCTTACCTAAGCGATAATCCGTAATGATGCGGCTCTCCAATGCATAGTTTCTGTATTGGTCAATGTTCAGCACACGATTGTTGTACTCGCCAGTGGAACGGTTGATGCTGTCTTTTACCAGTATGGATTGCAAAAAGCCAACGCTGTTCCTGTCGCCGATGGTGGCAAACAGCTTCGTATTCCAACGGGTTTTTTCATTAAGCTGGAAGTTTGCTGTCAACGCCGGCATTGTCCATGTTAAGTCAAACCAATTGCGGCTTCTATTGCTTGCCTGCGCATTGGTGTAAGCCAGACTATCAACTAAACCGCCGGGCTGCTGACTGCGAATATTGGACCGCATGATTTCGGTGGTCAGGGAAAACTTTGGCGACAGATGGTAGGTAAACGTTGCGAAGCCTGCGTTGGTATAGTATTGGCTGTTTCGCCGCCAACCGTCACCATTGCGATGATCAAAAAAGGCATAGTAATTTAACTTCTCGGTTTTACCGCCAATGGCATTGTAGCTGTTAAACAGCGCATTGCTGCCTACCGTTTGCTGCGTCTCGAACTCAAATTTTTGGGACATGTCGCTGCCGTTGCGCAGGATATAGTTGACCATTCCGCCAAACTGTGGACCATATTGCAAGGAACCTGCGCCACGCACAATCTCTATCCGCTGCACACTTTGGAGCTGCGGATTGTAATAAGCTTCTGGATAGCCGAATGGATCAGCGGCAATATCATATCCGTTCTGCCGCACATTAAACTCCCAACTACGATTGGGACTTAAACCACGGGCAGCAATCCCAATTTGTATTCCGCTTGGGTCGCTTTCCCAAATATGAATGCCGGGCACTTTGGCCAGCACCTGGCGCATGTTGTTGGTGACTACATTGCCTTGCACATTGTCCAAAACAATGAGGGCATTTTTCTTTCCGGCGTAAATGTTGCTGCCTACTATTTCGGGCATTTGATGGTAGTCGCTTTTGCTGCCGCGGCCAACAATGGTTACTTCAGTCAAATATTTTGCGGGGATGGTGTCTATTGGCTTGTTTTGTTTGTCTGTCTGTGCAAAGGAGGCAATGCCACACAATACGAAAGCGGCTATTAAAATTTTCTTCATTTCGCTCTTCAATTTTTAAAGAAGCGAAATTGCCGGAAAGCAGATTATCTATTCTTACGCATTTGGGAATACGGTTTACGAAAAGAGGTAAAGAAAGATGAGAATTTTCGATTTTTATATTTAACAGGTCAAGTCTTATAGAATTAAGGCAGATGTCGGTAAAAATTTTTGTTTTTACAAGTGAACCACTTTGCACCATCTCTTTTCAACTCTATCTTTCCCTAAAACTTCTTATGAAAACAGCCTTGCTATTGATTCTGACAGCATTTGCTTCCTGTACCAGGGAAGAGGCCAGTAAAGATGTTCCGCTTGAGCCGGCTGATGCCGCAGCTGTTACTGCCATGCAACAACAGGAAAATGCACTGCGCCAAACATCATCACAATTGGCAATGGCTACCACCACCGAACAACGCCATCATTTGGATAGTGTTTACCATCATCAGGATTCGGTGTACTGGCATCATCACAACCAGTACAATCATCAAAACACCCATGGGCACAACGACCATTATCACCAATGGGTGCCGTATGATCCAACGGTTGACCATTCGCACCACCATCACCCTGTTTATCCGGCGCATCCGCATGATTCGCTTGTAGTAGTGTCAAACGGCCATCATCCCACTCACACAGTTTATCATCACAACATTCACAGCTTGCACAACCATCATGTGATGGACTCGCTGCATGCCGTTCACGTGCATCATCATTGATTGTTTGATTTTGTTTAGAATAGCTGTGCGATAGCACAGCTATTTCTATGCGGAGACATCGATAAGAAAAGAAATTCTATTTGCAGCAATCTTTTTTATGAACAAAGATGGCTTTGAACGTCTTCCACAATAACCGCCCAATGGATTGAATGATTGTCATTGCTCAGGAAGATAAAGGGTGATAGAACCACGGATTTGAAGGCCATCTAAATGCCCTACCACACCCGTGCTTTTATTTAAGGTGTGAATGTGCATATTGGTGGTATGGTGTGTGAAAATGCTTTTGTGTTTAGTAGAATAAAAGCCCAACATCTCAACTACTTTGTTCTTCAAACTATCGGTATAAGCAAACTGTTTGTGATTGTCCATTGTGTGCTCAGCCCCTTCTTTCCAATGGATAACATGGAACGCAGTTTGTTGCGGCGCCGCTTCTATCCTGAAAGCAAATGGTTTATCGGTATCGTAGCCGGCCTTTTCCGCTGTTTGTTTTACTATCTGTTCCAAACCCGCATAGTCTTGCACGCCGGCCGTTACCGAAACGGCTTTCCATTTTTTCACATTGCTGTAAACAAGCATAGCGGCTTCGGAAATTTTATTCTGCTGATTAGATAAGGCCTTGCCGTCCCGTGCCGAAGAATACACGTTGCCGGCGATGATGACCAGTTCGCCTTTTAAGCCTGCCACCGGCCCAAGCCCGTAGAGATGCGATTTGTTGAGGGTATCTAAACTCACATGGGCTGACAGGTCGCCGTGCATCATGATGTTCCGCATAGCTCCGGCCACCTTTACTTCGGGAACAGAGGTTGCAAAGACAAGGGCGGTAAAAAGGAGTACTACAAGCTTGAACATAGTGTAAAATTAAAAGTAAAAAGGATGGCTACGAACCATCCTTTTTTATCAGCCAACCGCTTCGGCTTTGAAACCTGCCTGGTTCACTGCTTTAATGATAGCCTCTTCTGATACATCCGCATCTGCTGTTACAGTCAGCATTTTATCAGGATTCTTTACATCCACTTCCCAGTTATCCTCGCCTGCCACCCCGTTAAGAAGAGGGGTTACTTTTGCCAAACAACCGGCGCAATTGATAGTTGTTTTAAATTTCTGTGCTTCCATGTAGTTTTTGTTTTTTGATTAAATAAATGGATTGATTTCTACGGTCACGTCGTCGGTAAGCGGATAAGTCTGGCAGAGTAAAACATAGCCTTCTTCTACCTGTGCCGGTTGCAGGGCATAGTTAGCCCTCATCCACACTTCGCCGCTGGTTTTTTTTGCCCAACAGGTACCACAAGTTCCCGTCCTGCAGGAGTAACTGACATTGATGCGTTCCCGCAGGGCAGCATCAAGAATGGCTTCCTTTGGCATCACGTCGAGAAGGTTCACCTGTTCTTCAAATAACATCAGTACCTCTCTTTCATCAGACAAGTCAGGTTCCGGCGTTGCTTTATTCACATCTGCTCCGGCAAAACTTTCTTGTTGTAGCTGGCCACTTTCTATCCCTAAGCCAAGCAGGCACTCATGTGCATCAGCCATTAACCCTTCCGGCCCGCAAATAAAAAAAGCCGACGTCAGAAAGGAGTCGGGAAGCAATTTTTTCAACGCCTTTCGCAAAATAAGAGGGCTTAGCCGGGCAGCTACTCCTTCTTTTATTTTCAACGGCAATTTAGGCTCCTGCGACAAGGCATGAAAAACAGCAAAACGCTCTGAAAATAATTTCTGAAGCTGCCCTATCTGGTCCAGAAAAATGATTTCATCAGCCTTGCGGTTACCGTAAAGCAACGTCACATTTGCGCCTGTTTGATAAAGAAAAAAATGCGCAATGGACCAAAGTGGAGAGATGCCACTGCCTCCTGCGATCAAGACTACGTTTTGTGTCATTTGAGCAAAAGATGAAGGTGTAAAGCTGCCGATAGGACCTTCTACCAGTATCAGAGTTCCCTCCTTCAGCTCATCTACCAAGTAACTACTGACCAAACCGCCTTTTACTTTTTTTACGGTAATGGTTGGGCAACGATGCACATGATACCAGGAGCTAAGCGAATAAGAACGGACGTATTCCGCTCCGTTGATGTGGATATGCAGGTTGATAAACTGGCCGGCCGCGTATTGCATCATCACACCGTTGGTATCAAAGTGAATTGTCACACTGTCTTTCGTTTGCCGGTCAATCCTCCCGACCCGCCATAAGTAAGTTTGAAACGGTTTCATTTTGGGCTCCTCCTACAATTTTTGCCATTTCAATCGCAGGCTATTCGACACAACACTCACACTGCTCAACGCCATTGCTGCACCAGCAATCATTGGGTTCAAAAGAAAGCCGTTGATGGGATAAAGCAGCCCGGCAGCGATGGGTATCCCAATCAGGTTGTAGATAAAGGCCCAGAAGAGGTTTTGTTTGATAGTTCGCACAGTTGCCTTCGATAAACGCAACGCCGCTGGTATGCGAGAAAGGTCTGAAGTCATCAGCGTCATCTTCGCCACATCCATCGCTATATCACTGCCTTTGCCCATAGCGATGCTTACATCTGCCTGTGCTAAAGCCTGGCTGTCATTAATACCATCACCAACCATCGCCACAACCTTTCCTTTTTGTTGCAGGCTTTTTACAAAATCATACTTGTCTTGTGGCATTGCTTCGGCTTTAAAATGGGTGATGCCAACTTCCTTGGCTATCGCTGTTGCGGTTTGCTGGTTATCTCCTGTGAACATAAAAACCTCAATGCCCAGGTTCTTCAACTTTGCAACAGCTTCCTTAGAGGAGGCTTTAATCTTATCAGCAATGGCAACCACCGCAAGGATAGCTTTTTGGTCCGCAAAGAAGATCACAGTTTTTGCCTCGCTTCGCTTGTTATCACTCCATGACCTGCTCTTTTCGTCAATGGTGATGCCTGCCTCTCGCAACAGTTTTGCAGTACCTGCATAATAAGTTTCGCCATTCGCCTGTCCGGTAATGCCTGCGCCTGTTACGGATTGGACATCGGAAACACATGTGTTCTGGCCATTCCCTTTCAGATAGTTTACTATAGCTTCAGCCAAAGGATGTTCCGATGCGGCTTCCAGACTATACAGCACAGCTTTTGCCTGTGGTGTTTCGTTCAACCACAACACGTCTGTTACTTCTGGCTTCCCATCGGTAATCGTGCCGGTTTTGTCAAGCACAATGGCATTTACCTTGTGGGCTGTTTCCAGCGCTTCGGCGTCCTTGATTAGAATGCCTGCTTCTGCTCCTTTGCCCACACCCACCATGATGGCAGTAGGTGTAGCCAGACCCAATGCGCAAGGGCAGGCAATCACCAAAACGGTCACCAATGCAAGCAGCCCTTGCGTCAAGCCATTCTCGCCACCGAGCACCATCCAGGCCGCAAAAGAAAGCACGGCAATTACAATCACCACTGGCACAAACACACCGGCAATTTTGTCCACCAACTTTTGCACCGGCGCCTTGGAACCCTGTGCTTCCTGCACCATTTTGATGATGTGCGCCAACAGGGTATCACTGCCTACCTTTTCGGCCTTGTATTGAAAACTTCCTTTTTGGTTGATGGTGCCGGCAAACACTTTTGATCCGGAAACTTTTTCAACCGGCACCGGCTCGCCGCTGATCATGCTCTCATCTACAAACGATGAACCTGAAGATACCTCACCGTCCACCGCAATGCGTTCACCGGGTTTGATGAGCAAAATGTCGCCAACCTGTACTTTTTCAATCGGCATTTCCATTTGATGCCCGCGTCCGTGGACAACAGTGACAGTGTTGGGTTGCAGGCCAATCAATTTTTTGATGGCAGATGAGGTGGATGCCTTTGCTCTTTCTTCCAGTAATTTTCCAAGAAGTATAAAAGCAATGACCACAGCAGCGGCTTCAAAATAAACGTGTGGATGAATGCCTCTGGAATGCCAGAATTGCGGGTTGAGCGTATTGAAAACACTGAACACATAAGCAATGCCGGTGCTCAAGGCCACAAGTGTATCCATGTTGGCCGAGCGATGAGCCGCCTGCTTCCACGCATTGACAAAAAACTGCCGCCCAAAAATGAGAACGACAGGTGTAGCCAATGCCCACATGATGTAATTGGCATTGGGCATGTTCATAAAAAACATTCCGATAATTACAAGCGGAAGGGAAAGAAGAACTGACCAAATTGTTTTTTGCTTTAAGGATTGCAGCTTTATTCTGTGCAAATCTTCCAGCGCTTCTTTAGCTTCCATTGAATCCTCAATCATCAAATCATAACCTACACCTTGTACGGCTTGCTTTAGTTGTTCCGGTGAGGTAATGGTGGATACATATTCTACCTGAAGAGAAGTATTAGCAAAGTTTACAGCGGCGTTGATAACACCGGGCTGTGCTGCCACAATGGTTTCAGCACTGGCGGCACAAGAAGCGCAGCTCATGCCGGTAACCGGAAATGTTTGGCGGATGGTTTCTACATCATAGCCCAAGTCCCTTATAACAGAAAATTGCCTGCGGAATAGCCTCGTTGTCTTTTGCGGTAATAATAGCTTTGTGATTATTAAGCTCGACTTTATGGGAAGTAACCCCGGGAATTTTTGCCAAGCCTTTATCTACAATCAAAGCGCAATGCTCGCTTTCAACACCCGAAAGAGGCAATTCCAATAATTTGTCTACGGTATCCATGATTCGTCAATTTACTAACACAAAGCTCCAAAGAAGATGCCCGCCTTTTGTTACAGGATTTTGAAAAAGAGTTTCACTTATTTGCGCTTCTTTACATGGTCTAACGCGATACGGTGAGAAATGCCGATTTTTTTAAAGGCTGAGGGTGTAAACCCGGTGACTTTTTTAAATTGGGAAGAAAGGTGGGCTACGCTGCTGTAGCCAAGCTTCCAAGCAATTTCACTCAAAGTAAGTTCGTCGTAGGTCAACCATTCTTTTACTTTTTCAATTTTTTGCAGGATGAAGAACTGTTCCAGTGTTATGCCTTCCACTTCAGAAAAAAGACGGCTGATTTGGGTGTAGTCCTTACTTAGCCTTGTGCTTAAAAATTCTCCAAGGCTGAAATGCTCCTTTACTTCGCCGGTTTGGACCTGTTCAATCAATAGTTTCTTTATTCCCTCAATTTGCTTTTGACGATGGTTATCTAAAATTTCAAACCCTAACTCCTGGAGGCGAGTATTGATGGTGTCTACTTGACTCTTTGACAGGTCTTTATTTAGCACAACCTCACCCATGTTTACCTCGTTGGGATATATCCCTGCCTTTTCAAATTCTTGACTAACGACAAGAACACAGCGATTGCAAACCATGTTTTTAATATAAAGGTGCATTGAGTAAAACTAATGACTTTGAGAAAATTATATGGACCGTATGATGGGCAAAAAAAATTATGACCATTGGTTGTCCTCTAGTTACTGTGGAAATCCTGCTCCTGTAGCCAAAGTTCAAAATTAAGATTTGTACGGCCCTTATTTTTACTCACATGGCTGATGGAAGAATTAAAAGCATTGGCGAACATGCCGTTAAAGCGGGGTTATATGTTTTATGTAAACTAAAGGCTTTCCTGCTTTTGGAAATGGGCAGATTAATCTTCAGATGAACAATTAGTTTATTGTAGAATTGTCAATTCGTTGCATGAAACCGGTCTCTGTCGAGGTCGTATGAGCTGAAGGCACTATTTTAGTTGTAGATTATCAATGGGTAGCTAGAAGTCAAAACAACCCCATGGCGATTGAGTTAAACTTATCAAATGGAGACTCTATTGAGTTCGCACCTGGTCTGCCTTCTGACTATGTGGGGTTGGTATTTCGTGGGTCCGTTGCGTTCACTGCGATTACGGGTGCGGCCCAATTAATTGTTCAAGAGTTTCTTGGTGATCAGTACTGTATCAGATTTAGTATCGGAAAATTTTTTGAAAGAGTTTCGGGTACGGGAAAGATTCAAAGGCATGGCTTACACAGTTGCTTGATGCTAAAAAGCGACGTACGGAAGGAAATTGCCAAAATCGGGAAATTGCATGTAAGGCAAGGGCAATATTCGTGTTTTTTTACAGAACCTACAACGTACAAACTGAAGTTTGAAAAGGGCACGGAATACAGGGCATTTGATATTTTCTACTCGCCAAAGTTATTAGAAGAGCTTTTGCCGTTTTTCCCCGAATTAAAAAACATCCTTTCTTCTCCTTCTCCCGCTCTGCTTGGAAAAATTGGGTGGAGTTTACCTTCGATGAAAGAAATAACTCACCAAATATTGAATTGTCCATATGATGAAAGTACCCGGCAATTCTATTTTGACCTAAAAGTTAGGGAACTAGTCTATCAAATACTTGAAAACACTTATCGAAGAAAAGGCAAACTATACACTTTTACGCCTTGGGAAATCGCACGAATTCACGAGGCAAGAGATATTTTGGAGTCTCATATCTCAAAAAAACCACCCACCATCCGTTCCCTATCAAGACAAGTGGCGCTTAACGAATTCAAGCTAAAAACCGGGTTTAGGCAATATTTCAACTCAAGTATGTTTGATTGGCTTATGGACAAAAAGATGCAGCACGCTAAAAACCTTATACTTACCACGAATCGGCCAATCAAAGACATTTGCACAATGGTAGGCTATCCACGTACCACTAATTTTATTACGGCATTTCTCAGAAGATTCGGAATGACGCCTGGTTCCCTCCGTAGGCAATAAATCCTTTTCGCAAAACTCAACAAAGCTTTTGCAAACCTATTTGCCCGAGTGTGCATTAATAGTTGAATGACCTTTATGATGCTTATATACGCATCATGAGGAATTCAAAATCAATTAGCCGGGTTATTGAAATTATCACCGCTTTGGTTGTTTTTCTTTTTGTTTACACCGGAATCGCAAAATTCAGAGAACATTCCAGTTTTCAAGCGGCCCTTCAAGAATTCCCCTTGATTGCCTCATATGCGAATACTATATCACTACTCGTACCGACTGTTGAAATTATTACGGCTTTGTTGCTTTCTTTACCTCGTACCAGGAAAATTGGTTTCCTCATCTCGACTTTTCTTCTAAGCATATTTACAATTTACATCACCGGCATACTGCTTTTCACGCCAAAGTTGCCATGTCACTGTGGAGGTGTTATTAAGGCAATGACATGGGCCCAGCATATGCTTTTTAATATCTTTTTCACCGGGTTATCAATGATCGGATTTTGGCTTTGCCGTAGGAACAAAGTATTTATTGCAATAAACAGGAGTAGCCGAATACCTGCATAAAATAGTAGGCAATAATTAACCAACTTAAAATCACGAAAATGAAAAAGTACACATTAACAATGATTGCCGCAGTCATGGCAATTGCGTTGAGTGCTTTCACATCCAACAAAAGTCTGGAAACGGTATGGTACCAAGTGGATGAGTCGGGACCTTGGTATTCGACTTTGGGCGACCCCTGCCCCTCAGGCGATGTGCCTGATTGCCGTATACAGACACCTCATGGCACACAAAAAATCTTTGATGCTCAGAATGGAAATCCATTTAAAAGGCCATAAGGAACAAACTGTTGCAGCAATTAATTTGCTGCAACAGTTTTATCTAGTTTTCTTAAAACCAAAACTTGCATCTTCTTTTTTCTTTTTTCCAAAAGCAGGCCTGAATTAACCAAATCCTTTTTTACATCTTCAACGTCTGTCATTACAGCATTAATCAGAATATCAATTTTATAATTGATTCCGGTTTCATCTATAAAAGGCGAAGAATTCCTACAGTCGTAATCAAGTAACCAGAGAAGTCGGTCAATGGTAGTATTCGTGTAGTAGTACCGGGCATAAGTTGATTGCCGAATAGTTGTGTCAGTGATGGAACGTAAGCTGTCATTTTGGGGATTTATTCTTGTTAGTGACCAATAAGGCATATCCCGCACTTCAATCGTTGCAGTATATCCGAAGTTATTCTCAATATCGTTTGAAAGAATTTTTCTTAATGGTAGCAGTTGTTGTTTGTCTGGTTTAGTATTTATGCTGTAACAAAATTTCTTCGAAAGTTCCTTTTTTGCGCTGTCTTCATTTACACCGTCTATAAATACATCCGGGAAAACTTCACCGTACAAAGTATCTCCATAATCCCATCTTATTCTATTAAACATAGCATAGCGGTAAAGTTCCTGCATCGTAACGTTTATAACCTGAAAGAATGGACCGTACTTCGAAATTTCAACCCGGCTGGGGTTGTGAGCAATAAGTGAATCAATGGGCGGCGAGAGAATGGAGCGATATAGAAACGTATTTTCTTTGCCATCATTTGATCTGTTTTCGAGTAGTTCCCGGTTGTAAAAAATGGTTTTGTTATTTGATTCCTCAAGATCTTTGTAAGAGCCCGCAAGAAAGGCCGAAATATGTGCTGAGTCAACAAGGTCAGGTCCGGTTTTCCCACGTACAATACCGCTTGCATCAATCCAAACAAAATGAGGGACGCTAGGGACGCGAAGTGAATTAAACATTACAGAATCAAATACAACGTCCATTTTAAGGTTTTGCTTTTGCCTAAATCGCTCATAAGTGGCAGCTATTCTGCCATCTTCTTTACCAACAAGAAGAAATTGTACTTTCTTTCCAAAAAGCTTTTTCAAGTTGTTCATCTGAGGCATAATCTTGAAGCAAACAATACACGATGAGGCAAATAATTCCAGAATGACGGGTTTGCCCCGGAATGTATTGATGTTTGCCTTCTTACCATTTATTATAAAGTCTGCATGATAAGTAAAAGGGGTATTTACATTTATTGTTTGCTCTTGCGCATTGCCAAAAGTAGTAAGCAGGCATAAGGATAGTATAGTGAGGGTTGTATTTCTCATCTCGATGGTATTAAAATGAAAAAGTAATTAGTAGCCAGGATTCTGCGTCAGTAAAGGATTCCGCAATAATTCGACTTGTGGTATGGGATACAGTGCATCATATGGAGCCCAATTATTGCCTTTGACAGGTGAAAGTATTCCTGTGATCGTGCCCTTTCTTTTCAGGTTTAGCCATCTGTCAGCTGATTCGCAGAACAATTCCAAATTTCTCTCCGCCTGTATTGAATCCAAAAGATTGGCTTTAGATAGGCCTGTGAGAGCTGGAAGGCCGGCCCGTGTTCTAATTTTATTAAAATCTTGTTCGGCTCCTAAAAGGTTATCCTGCATAGCTCTTGCCTCGGCACGAATTAAGAATTGTTCCGCCAACCGGAGTACCATGGTGTATTCTGTTATGGTAGGTACGTTTTGGCCAACTTTATACTTAAACGGTTTGTAAAAAGTTGAGCCGTTTACCGTAGCAGTTGTTATCCACGCATTCCGGCGATTATCATTAGGCTGAAACAGCGCTACGAGCCCCGTGTTGATTGAAACAAGGCTTGGCGCACCGGTTACAACCAATGCAGAACCGGCGAAGGTGTTTGTGCTTGGCAATACCGGTCTCAATTGCCAAATTGCCTCCTTGCTGCCCTTTAGAAAGACATTGTTCAGATCCGTTTCCAAATTGTAAAGGTTTGTTGCTCCGATAACCATCGAAGCCTTTTGTTCACTCTCTTGCCAATTGCCACCGTATAAATAGGCCCTGGAAAGCAAAGCGAGAGCGGAAAACTTATTAGGCCTAACTCTTTCGGTTGTGGTTGTATTGGTACCGTTTTTATACTCCGTGTCGAGCAATTGAACAGCTTGTACTAAGTCCTCTATGATCGCATTGTACACTTGATTTATGGGGCTTCTTCTCACCGAAGAATTGTCTTCGTAGGAAGTTGTTTTGACAATCGGGACTTCGCCAAACAAATTGACCAAATAGAAATGAAGCAGGGCACGCACAAAGCGGGCCTCACCTTCAAGAAGCTTTTTTGTGGATTCATTCAAAGCATTGGATTTTGTAACGCCTTCAATCACTGCGTTAGCTTGGTAAATCAACTTATAGTAGTTGTTCCATTGAGTGGCTATAAAACTATTGTCGGCAGTTAAATTATTATTGGCCATATCCACATAAGGTGCAAAAGTGGTAAGGCAACGAAACTCATCGCCGGATAACCCCGTGTTGAGAAGAAGGTTGTAAAATAAACCTTCCGCTTCCATCTGTGAATAGATGGCTATTAAAGCTCCAGTAGCTGTGCCATCGCTGCTGAAAAGATTGGTGCCGCCCAATTGCGTTCGTGGCTCTCCAACTTCAACAAATTTCTTACAGGAAAAGCTTATGACCGTGAGAATAGTGAACACCCATATGTATTTAGTGCTAAGTTTCATAAACGTGTGTTTAAAAGTTTACTTGAAATCCGACTGTTAGAACTTTAATCGGCGGAAGTAATGTTTGCGTTTCGGGATCTAATCCCTTGTACCTCGTGAAGGTTAACAAATTCTGGCCTTGTATATACAGTTTACAATTTGTTATCCCCTTTGCGTTAGTGTTTGGTTGAATCAAGGAATATGATATGTGAAGGTTACGTAAGCGAACAAAGGATGCGTTGCTGTACGCAGCATCACTAAATTGCAGGTTGGAATAGGCGGTCGTAGTTTGTGATCCTGATACGGAATAGCGTTGAATGTCGGTATTGTCTCCGGGCTTTTGCCAACGATTCAATACAAATTTTGGTTGGTTAGAAACGGAACCTGGGCGTGAAAACAGATAGATATAATTCAAAGCATTCTGCTGACCGGTAAATTGGAAATGAATATTTGCAGTTAACCTTTTATAATTGATGGTTTGATTAAGTCCACCGAAAAATTGCTGGGAAGTATTAACAATTGACTTTTGATCAACCACCGATGTTATCTGTCCGTTGTTGTTATAGTCTGTGAAAGTATAAATTCCATTACTCGGGTTCACACCCGCAAAGCCGTAGGTCTTGGCAATGAAAAGCGGTTGTCCAATTTCATAGACGTTAGCATAGCTTGACGACGCAAAGTTTTCAAACGCCATTAATTTGTTTTTTGGAATGGTGAGATTTAAAGAGGCAGTCCATTTCCAGTGCTGGGTTCTTTTTATCTCGCCGTAAATTTCTATTTCCAAACCTGTGTTCAATATTGTGGCAGGAAGGTTTCTTAATATGCTTGCGAAGCCGGTTGTTCCTGGTAAAGAATAATTGACAAGCTGGTTTCCTGTCTTGTTCCTATAATAGTTCACCGCAACATTTACTCTCTCATTCCATAGTGCTACGTCTATCCCGCCTTCAAGCTTTACAACTCGCTCCCATGTATAAGAGGGACTAAATAATTGAACAGGTGTGAACGTTGGAGCAGAGAAATAAGAATACGTGTAGGACCGGTAAAGGTCAAGATATTTGTAGTCTCCAATTTGATCATTGCCCGTAACGCCGGCACTCAGCTTGAGCTTTCCAAAGCTGAATAGCCGGCTGCCTGACAGAAATTTCTCTTTAGTGAACACCCAGCCTGCTCCAATAGAGCCAAAGCCTGCAAACCGGCTGTTTGGGGCATATCTACTTGACCCGTCTCTCCGGACCGTTGCCGTAAAAAGGTACTTGTTGTTAAAGCTATAATTGACTCTGCCAAACATAGCCGCATAGCGATACCGTATATCAGATTCAGACGAGTTAACTATTGTTGCCGCAGCGCTTAAGCTGTATAGCAGATCGTCGCTTGAATATCCCGAACCTGTTTGATGCAGACTGGTTTGCAGGTTTTGCTGAAAACTTCCGCCTGCCAAAAAATCTATTTTGTGCTTTGTATTGAGGGCTATGCTATAGCTTATCTGAGGTTCCGCAATGGTTGTGCGAACATTCTTTTTGCCGAAGCCAGCCCGTGCGATTGGTGCGAAGGCGGGGTCCTGTGACTTAGCGGGTTGAATGTAATGTTCCTGGTGCGATAAAGAAGTGTAACCGCCTGTTAGTCTTATTTCAAGAACACTTGTAATTCTGTACCCCATTTGAAAATTACCATTAAATGTTTCTGCATCAGTCTCGAACAATTGCATGATTTTGCCGTAGGGGTTATTCCAAGTGGACTGTTGCCAATTGAGTTTGCCATCTGTTTGATAGATTGAAGGTGTATTTGGCGCCAACCTGATGAAGTTGGAAAGGTCTTCTCGTGGTAACGTCGTCTTGTTTTGTAAAAAACTCGATGACATGGATATTGAAAACTTTTGATTGGCTGAATGATGATTGATGTTCATCTGTCCTGAAACCTTTTCGGCGCTAAAGGAGCCAGGAAAAACGGTTGTCTCCCGGTGATACCCAGAACTCAGTAAGAATTGTGTTTGTGCCGTTCCGCCCGTTAAAGAAATGTTGACATCATTTGTGTGCATAGTGTTTCCAATGAGCACTTTTTGCCAATCGGTGTAACGAGTTGTATCCCACAAAAGGAGATCGGGTGCATTGGATATGTTAGGCGTTACACCATCATTTGAAAAGGCTTCTCTGCGCATGGACAAGTATTGAGGAGTATTCAACAGGTCTAAACGGCGGGTAACACGGCCTAAACCTGTGTATGCTTTTAAGGTGACCTGGGGTCTGCCTTGTTCGCCTTTTTTTGTTGTAATGAGTATTACTCCATTAGCGCCGCGGGAACCGTAAATCGCCGTAGCAGATGCGTCTTTCAATACCTCGATACTTTTGATATTGGCTGGGTTCAGGTTATCCAAGGGACTTGATGAAATCCCGCCTCCGCCTGCAAAAATGTCATTTAGTGTGGCCGAAGGGAAGGGCACACCATCCACAATGTATAACGGGTCGTTGCCGTTTGCAATACTGTTTCGGCCGCGAAGCAAAACCCTTATGCTTGCACCCGGAACCCCTGATGATTGGATGACCTGCAAACCACTAACCCGTCCGGTTAAGGCAGATAATGGATTGGAGATGGGTTGGCGGCCGATTTCCTCAGCCTGTACTTTCGCCACTGTTTCAGTAGAATAACGCCGGGTAGTCTTACCATAGCCTATTATGATTGTCTCGTCAAGTCTGCTGACAGCTATTCTTAATCGCACCAAAAAGTTAGTTTGTCTATTAACCGGCACCTCTTCACTGTAAAAGCCAACACTGGTAATTAATAACACAGCTTCTTCATCAACGTCTTTCAATGAAAATTCGCCCCGATTGTCTGTTGATGTTGCGTTGTTCGAATTTTTTACTGCAATCGTTGCTCCGGCCACACCCTCGCCATTTTCGTTGATGACTCGGCCTGAAATACCTATGCCTACTGGCTGTCTTGCCAAACTTTGAGTGGTAGCAGTTTTTGTTTGTACAATGATGTAACGGTCTTCAATTACAAACGAAAGAGGTTGATTGCGGAAGCACAGATTCAACGCTTCCTTAAGTACTACATCTTTGGCCTTGCAGGTAACCGGTAAAGTACCTACTAACTGTGCCCTGGTGTAAACAAAAGAATAACCTGTTTTCTGCTTTAGTTCTTTGAACACCTCCTCCAACGGAGCACCGGTAAAATTGATTGTAATGTTCTGTGCAAAGCCTTTAGCCGAGGATTGAAGGCAAGCAATAGCTGTAAGCAGAAGTAAAAGTTTCATGGTTAGCCGTGTTCTAAATCTCGATGCAAAAACTATTAATTGCATAGTTTTGATGTGTTTGGGTTTCTGAAATCAGTTGATAGCCTCAGTTGATAATAGGGTTAACCCAAATTCCGCCGGGAGTGGTGCAAACACTTCCGGTTTTTATTTGAATTAACCACTGGTTTTTCAATCATCGGGGTAATACATACACTGTTTTATTTTCTGTTTTAAAACGTACATAACCGTTTAGCTCCAGCAATCGCAACAATTTTGGCAATGGTTCCGTACGTAAAATGGTAGCATTGAAGTATTGCGATATTTTGCCTTGATAAACAACCTTTGCTCCATACCATCTTTCTATCTGGCGCATGATTGATTCTATCGGCGCGTCGTGAAAAACAAAAAGGCCGCTTTTCCATCCTGTCAATGCCCCAGTATCTATGCCATTCTTTTTTGTCAATGTATTTCCAGCAATACGTAACTGTGTGCCGGGTAGTAGTTTTTCTGTTTTATCGTTTTTGCTAATGCTTACACTTCCTTCCAAGAGTGTTATTTCTTTGGCGCTTTCATTGTGGTAAGTCATTACATTAAAATGAGTGCCTAAAACGGTTACTTGGGCGCCGTCTGACAGCACTACCCGAAATGGCTGCTTGTCGTTTTTAATTACTTCAAAATAGGCTTCTCCTTCAACTTCAACACGGCGTTCGTTTGCAGAGAAACGAGCTGGATATTTAAGGGTTGTCGCCGCATTCAACCAAACCGCAGTCCCGTCAGGCAGCTTCACCTGGTACTGCCCCCCAATCGGCGTTGTGAGCATATTAATGGCGGATGTTGTATTTATTGCGGTGTCTCCATCATATACCAATTGGCCATCGGCCGTTTTGATGATGTCGGTACCATCTTCATTTCCTACCAGCCCATTTTTTGCTGCTGTTATATCAATGGTTGAACCATTCGCAAGTGTGAGAGTAGCCCGGTTACCGCCCGGTTGCAACAAGGTACTATCTGCGGATGCTATGGTGTTGCTATCGCCGGGCTTCTTTCCGGGGCTAAATAATAACCAGGCAATGCCTGCTAATAAAATAACTGAGGCGGCAGCCACCCACATAGGATTCAGTTTAAATCTTATTGGTGTTTTTCTGAAAGAGCCGCTTTCCTGTAATTGCTTAAACGATTGTTCTGATTGCACTTTGTCCATCCACGCTAAGTTGTCCGCAAGGTTGTCCTCGTCGGTCAATTCCTCAAACAGTTGCATGTTGTGGTCACTTGCATTCACCCAGTCATCCAGTTCGTCATGTTCCTTTTCGGTAATGGTGTTGCGGATATAACCTGCTATCAGATAGGCAATGCGATGCGCCTCCTTATCCATATCGCTGTATGGGTTTTCTTTCATGGTATTAAGTTAGCGTAAGTCTATAATACCTAAGAAGGCAGGCAGAAAGGAAAAGGACTATCGTGCGGCTAAAAAACTTTCAATAAAATGAAAAGAAGAATGCTGATGGGTCTTAGCAGGGTTTTGCGAAGAACTTCTAGCCCTTTTGATTTTTGTGTTTTGATGGTGCTGGGAGAGAGGTGAAGTTCCCTGGCGATTTCACCAGTGGTTTTGCCATCCAGGTAGTGCATGGTTAAAACCTTCTGGCTGCCCGGCGCCAAACTCTTAAGTGCCGCGTGAACGATGCGATAGACTTCTGTTCTTACCAGATTATCAAACGGAGTGTCGTTGGTGGTATCTGGTAGTTGTGCTTCGTTGTAAACTTTCGTTCTTTTTCTTTCCTGCTTTAACGTACGTTGGCAATCACGCAACACAATCTTGTACAGGTAGGCTTGTATGGCGCCATAGCTATCCAGCTTGTGGTGCATCTTCCAAACTTTTATAAATGCAGTGGAGGCTATTTCTTCGGCTATGGAGCGGTTTTGCACCCACCGGTTGGCATAAAGGGACAGCGCCGGGTGAAACTTGCTGTAAAAGAAAGCCAGTGCTTTTTCATCACCCCTTTGAAAGGCAAGGGCATTGTGCTGCATCACTGTATTGTCTTCTCCGGCCTTCATGCAGAAGAAAACTACCTTTTCTATAAATCCATCTGAAGAAATAGAAGTTGACTTTTACGCACTTTTGGTTGACCTTTACTAACTTTAAGTAAAATATTTCAGGATGATTTCAGAACTAACAGAGAAGAAAGCCAAGCGGCATGTTGGAAAAAATATACAACGTATCA
Source organism: Flavisolibacter sp. (assembly GCA_035510335.1). Taxonomy (GTDB): domain Bacteria; phylum Bacteroidota; class Bacteroidia; order Chitinophagales; family Chitinophagaceae; genus Flavisolibacter. The sequence goes on from DATKHJ010000416.1 coordinate 26,177, forward strand.
GGGTTTATTTCGGTGTAAAGCAAGATGCATTGGCAACAGATTTAGGCATGAGCCAACAAGCCGTTTCTAAAATTGAACAGCAGGAAGAAGTCGATGATGAATTGTTAACTAAAATTGGGGAAGTTCTTGGAGTGTCGCCCGATATAATCAAGAATTTTGACGAAGAGAAGGCTATTTACAACATTAACAATAATAGTTTTCGTGACAACACCTTTGAAGAAGGGGCATCAGCAATTGCGACAGGGCAACAAATCAATCCTATAGACAAAATCGTTGAGCTTTATGAACGTCTATTGCAGAGTGAAAGAGAAAAAATTGAGCTGTTGATGAGAAAATAACTTCAAATAAACCACTGAATCATGGAAACCGCCGATTATACCAATATGCTCCACATGGGCAGAAAAATAGAAAGGGTGCGCAGGCTCCGAGGACTAACGCAAACTCAGTTAGGTGAAACTTTGGGCATAACCAAGCAAGCCGTTTCGAAAATGGAGCAGACAGAACAACTCGATGACGAGAGAATAAAACAAGTTGCTGAAGCATTAGGCGTAACGGAAGAGGGGTTGAAGAAATTCAATGAAGAGACGGTTTTGTATAATACTATTAATTTTTACGAAAATTGCGGAGTATCTACAAGTGCCGTGAGCAATAACCATACGTTTAACAATTTCCCGATTGAGCAGGCAATTGAAATGTTTGAAAAACTTTTACAAAAGGAGCGAGAAAAATTTGAGCAGGCAAAAAATTCTAAGCGTAAGCAAAATAGCTAATTTCATATGCTTTTTATAAGCAGTTAGTTTTGGTTGCGGCCCCAGTTTTTACTGGGGCCTTTGTATTTACCCTAAATAACTTTTTGGTACATCACTTGCCTATATTGATATAATTTTCAGTTATGACACTTGAGCAAGCAGTAACCCTTCGTAATGAGCACAAAGATTTGGTTGGCAAAAGAGCGAAAGACATTGATGCAAAAATTTTTGACGTAATCGTGGTGCCGGTGGATGGGTTTGAACGGTTTTTGTCGCAATATCGTGATGACCTTAAAGACGTTCCTAATGACGAAATGATTTTTGATTACCCTTCCAGGGAATACGCTGTTAAGGTCATTTATGATTACGACCCTGAGTTTGTGGACGTAGTTTATGAAGATGTTTTTGAATACCAGAAGTGAGTATGACCAAAGGTTACCGGTTTATCAACCATCTCGCCGTTTCCGCTAGAAGTTAGACAACCCATTTGCCAGGATTTGATAAGCCGCAAGGAGCTAAGAGGGTGATGGGTGGTTCAAGGTCAACATCTTTTAGTTTACCGGCAGTAAAGCGACCTTTGCCGTCTGTAGATTTTTCCGTTCAAAAATTTGAAGTTGCCAACTGTTTACCCTTATATTTATGCATTATTTCACCTTTAAGTGAAATAATTAGGTTAGTTGGCGTTACTTTTGCACCCTATTTTACTCAAAGGTGAATTACGAAATTGTCGAATTGGAAGAATTTTCCGGGAATAAGGCAACCATCTACTCTGTCATTATGGAGGAAGATGAAGTGACTTTGTTCGACCATTTCGTGACCGAAAACATGGCTGAGTATAAAACAGAGCTTAAATCAATTGCCGGACGGTTGCAACAGATAGGACGCACCACCGGCGCACGGGCCAATTTCTTTAAATTGGATGAAGGAAAGCCTGGTGATGGAGTTTGCGCTCTGTACGATGACCCAGACAGCAAATTGCGTTTGTACTGTATCCGTTATGGAAATGTAGCCATTATACTGGGAGGCGGTGGCCCCAAACCACCAGGAGTGAGAGCCTGGCAAGAGGATGAAAAGCTCACTTTAGAAGCAGAAACCATTATGGAAGTTTCAAAAGACATTATGAGGCGGCTTCACTCAGGTGAACTGGAATGGTCGAAAGACGGCTCCCAATTATTAGAGAACCCAACAATCGCAGACGATGAAGAATAAAAAAACAGCAAGAAAGTACAGCAGTCCAATTGTTGCCAAACTCTTAAGTGAACTGACTCCTGCGGAAGAATTGCAACACCGCACAAAAGCAACCTTAGCGGCCCGTTTGGATGACCTTATCAACGCCAGAGGTTGGGGTAAGAGTGAGTTTGCGGAAAGGGCAAATAAGAACCCGTCTGAAATAACCAAGTGGTTGAGTGGTACCCATAATTTCACTGTGGAGACATTGGCAGAAATTGCCTTGGCCCTGGATATGCCGGTAGCAGAGCTTTTTGCTCCAAAGCAAATCCAGGTGGTAAACAAAATCAAGATTGTGGTTACGGTTAAGGAGGTTGAACCAAGCATCAAATACGTCACGCCAATGGGACACCTGGTTAGCGGTTCGCCAAACTATTTTTCGGGGGAGCATCACGGTGTGATGTTTCCCTTAACAACTCGCATGCACCAAGCATAATATGTCTCACCAAATAAAACATCAAGAATTTACGGCTTCCTTACAGCTAAAGTCAATTGAATTGTTGAATGGCTCTATCAATTTGCCAGGTGTGCCAAATGTGTCGCTCAGCAATTTCAACTTCAATATAGGTTTGGAGAGTAAAGCCGATGCTGCAAACAAACTATTGTTCGTTATTGTTTCGGTTGAAATTAAAACAGAGGATCAAAATTATGTCCTTGGGTCTTTATCAGCTAGCTGCATCTACAGCCTGGACAATTTTGAGGAACTTGTAAAAATCGAAGCCAATGGACGGTTGGACATGCCTAAGCCTTTGGTGGAAATGCTAAACTCCATATCTATTTCTACAACACGGGGATTGATGTTCTCTACGTTTAAGGGCACCTTTCTGCACAATGCGTTTCTCCCTATTATTGACCCCACTGCTTTTGAGCAGGCAGAAAAATAATTTCTCGCTGGAAAATAAATAGTGAAATTAACCCCGTTTGATCATTAACGCTTTTGCTTCCTGCAATATTTCTATGTGCGTTCTTGCGTTCAAGGAAGAGGTGTTTACTTTCAATCTGCATAACGTTGAATGCATAATCTTCTTGAGCAAGAAGGATATGATTTACTCAAGGTAAACTTCAATTGATTTATGAAGCAGGATATAATGAAGAAAGTACTTGAAAGTCTTCTAAATTACTATCTGGGGCTTGATGAAATTTCCCTAGAAAAACACGTAAAAGAAGCAAATGCTGCGGCAAAAGAACGGGTTGCGACTATTGATGATTTGCAGGTATTTATATACTCCAATGACCATAATCCACCTCATTTTCACGTAAAAACGAAAAGCCTGGATATAGATGCAAAGTTTAGGATTGAAGATTGCGAATTGCTAAGCGGAACAATTGGTTCTAAGCACCTAAAGAAAATCAAAGCCTTTTATTTAAGCCCAAAGGGTCAAATTGTGTTGAATGCAATCTGGAACAAGAGAAATTAAGTTCGGAGACTGAACACTTTTTAAAGACAAGTTGCTGACAATGTTTTAGTGAATGCTGAAGCTTTGGATAATGCGTTTGATTAATCTTTTTTGATAATTTACAAAAAACGCTATCCAAATGGAGTTGAATCTGCTTTCTTTTACAACAGATGAACTGGCAAAGTTTAAGAGATTAAACATTGAAGAGTGCAAGGTTCTGAACCGTTGGCTTCAACATAGAATTCAGCTATTGCAGAACCTTCCTGCAATTGACAAGCCGGTGAATGAGGTATCCCTTTCCAATAGAGCTAAGAATGTCTTACTGTCCCACGATCTGTTAACAGTGAAAGATGTTGTTGATTATGGACTTGACAATATCTGCCTGTTACGTGGCGCTGGAGAAAAGATCGCGACAGAAATAAAGAAAGCGGTGATGAAATTAGGAATTTGAGCAAATGCTTTTGATGGTTTAGAGTTGTGTTTCTCATCTTTTTTTAATGGGTTCTGATACCTAATTTATTTCGGCTAAAAAATAATCCCTTTTGCAAAACTCTTTCTTCCTTACGCAAAGCATTTGGCTGCGGTGCAGGTACGTATTTTGGGCTTAACATAATGTGCTTAAAAGGAAAAAAGCGATTCGATATTTTAACGGCGACCTTAATAAAGCTTCGATATGGGAATGGCTCAATATAAAGACAAACAATTGGTTGTTGAAATACTTGCAGAAGCATTTGATAACAATCAAAGCATTAACTACTTGATACCACAAGACGACAAACGGGAGAAGCGCATAAAGAGCTTAATTGAGTATTCATTTGACGTATGCTATCTGTTCGGTAATGTGCTCCTATCAGAAGATAAAAAAGGCTGCGCTCTGATTTTACTGCCAGATAAGAAAAAGACCAACCTCAAATCCACACTACTCGACCTGAAATTTATTTTTCAATCAATAGGATTATCTAACGTGAAGAAAGCTATCAGCAGGGAAAGTGAAATCAAAAAGCATCACCCAAAAGAGCCGCTGTATTATCTGTGGTTTATTGGAGTGGGTGAAAACGAACAGAACAGAGGCATCGGAAGTAAGCTCTTATCAGAAGTGATTGCAGAGGGGAGAAAGAATAACCGAACCGTTTGCCTTGAAACTTCTACCGTTAAGAACCTACCCTGGTATCAAAAGTTTGGCTTTGAAATTTACAAAGAGCTGGATTTTGGTTACAAACTTTACTGCATGAAGTTGCCTTCGTAAAAAGTTGGTGACATGCTCTTTCCGGGCACCCAGATGCATATGGTTACATTTCTATTCGTTTGCATAGAAATCGTAATCCTATTTTACCTTTTCATCTACAAACTGGGGCGCCCCGATGACAAAACAACAGCGCTTAATGTCGTCCTCATTTCTTTGCTGCTGGCTTACAACGTAACCGGCGGGCTTTTGCCCGACGACAACCTGCCAGGCTCCTACTATTTGCAAATGAGCGTCGCATATGGCACGGGCTTTATTACTCCTTGCTATTTTCCATATTATGTGTACAGGGCTTTTGGTCTGGTAATGATGCGTTTCCATGCGTTCAAGGGGGTGTTTGCTTGCCTTATCGTACCCTACATCGTTTTTGTTGTCGTTTTCGCTTTTACAGGAAGTTTGGAGCAAGCGAAAAACATTCTTGCTATACCTACTCTTTATGCACTGTGGGTGATTTTCACTTTGAATAAAGCCGTCAATTTTAAATACCAGAATGATTTTAGTACCTCTGAAGCCAAGCAGGAAAAGTATGTATTGCTATTAAGCCTCACACCTTGGGTCGGTTTGCCGATCATTGATTTTTTAAATTTCGGTCAGGTAGTGGAAGCTTCTATCACAAATCTCGGTTTCCTGACTCTCTTCTTTTTCCAGGTCAAAGAACATATCGCCGCTATCAGGTTAGAACATCGAAGAGTAGTAGAGTCGGAACAAAGGCTTAAGAGCTGGAATACAACCTTACAAACAGAGGTGGAAAAACGAACAAAGGATCTGGCCAAAATCAACGAGCAACAGATGAACACTTTCATTAACCTTGCCCATGAAACCAAAACGCCACTCACGCTGGTTAACAATTACATGGATGACTACATTGCTCATCATGGCAACTCCGAGGAATTGTCTGTTGTAAAAAGTAATTTGGATAAACTATCAGCCGACATTGTAAACCTGTTTGATTTGGAGAAATTCAAGAAGGGTTTTGCTGTTTACAACCACAATCAAATTTGCAACTTTAGCAAGGTACTCTTCGACAGTGTTGCTTTGTTTAAAGTTTTTGTAGCCCAACATGGCATTGTGATCAATGCAAAAATTGAAGAAGACATTTATATCAAAGCCGACCCGCTATCAATTAACCGTATTATCAACAACTTGATGGAAAATGCCATAAAATTTTCTCCCGAAAATGGAGTGATAGATGTGGTTTTTTCAAAAGAAGAAAAGCAAATTTTTCTCCGTATCAAAGACCAGGGACCTGGCATTCCCGCAAAAATGCAGAGCAAGGTCTTTGAGCCATATTATCAGCTTGTCAATCAGAAAAAGAATAGCCAGGGTATGGGCCTTGGCCTGTCCATTGTAAAAAAAGTGCTTGAAGACGTTGGCGGAACCATCCAGATTTTCAGCGACCCGGAGAAGACGACCGGAACCGAGATGGTAGTTTGTTTAAACTGTCATTCTTTATTGGAGAGCGAAAAGGTTGATGAGATTGAAGTAAGGCCTATGGTTCACAGCACTGCCTATGAAACCAAAACGGAAAATTTTTTTAAGGATTCCAGTCATAAAACAATCATGATTGTGGAAGACAATAAATCGTTGTTGTCCTATGTCGTGAAAAAGCTCAAAAACGAATACAATGTCATTCCGGCAATCAATGGAAGCGAGGCTCTAAAAAAACTAAACAGCGTTGGTTTTTTACCTGACTTGATTATCTCCGACGTTATGATGGATAAGCTGGATGGCTTTTCCTTGGCAGGGATTCTTGCCAAAAATGAAACTTACGAACATGTGCCCTTTATCTTCCTGACGGCTAAATTCACCCCTGCGGACAGGTTAAAAGGTTTGCGATTGGGAGCCCTTGATTTTATCCAAAAGCCATTCCTGATGCCGGAATTGCTTCAAAAAATACATTCCATTCTCACGACCTCAGAACGTCAGCGCAGAGCTTTCATTTCAAGCTTGACGCCTGCAAGCAAGGTGGCAAACGCAACCAACAGCCAAGCTGCCGAACAATCATTTGAACGAAACGCAAAACGCTTCCAACTCACATCTCGTGAGACGGAAATTGCTCAGCTTGTTTGCGTCGGCCGCAATAACAAGGTTATCGGCGAAGCGCTGTTCATATCCGAAAAAACAGTAGCCAAGCACGTTCAGAACATTTTTGAAAAAGTTGGCGTCTCTACAAGAATGGAGCTTATGAACAGGATGGGAGAACATGGCAAGGCGCTCTAAATTTTGCTGAGAATCAATCGATTTCACATAAAACTCAATAAATACGCTGTTTTGCGTAGGTAAATACTGCCGGATGCGTATGTAAGAAAAGCGGCAAGGGCTTAATGTTTGTTCACAGGAAGGGCTAAAACTCACCTATGACACCCACCGCAATTAAGCAGCCGGCTTTAAAAATGTGGCCGATGCTGTCCCCATCGCAGGGCGCTCCTGCAGGAGCCTCGCCAGCTATTTTCACCAAGTGGAACATGCTGCTGGCCAGCAGATTGAAGCCTCTCTCATTAACGGCAAATCAGCATATTGATGAAGAAACACAGTTGCTACTTAAAGAGTGGGAGCAAGAAAACCATGCCTTGCAAAGTAGTTTGCTTGAGGCTGTACTTGCCACATGGGATGAAAACCAAAGGCGGCAAATTGTGCAAATTCATCAAGTCCTTGTCACCCGGCTCATGAACAAGATTTCTGCACTTGTGCCATCCGACGGGGCAAGCGAGTCCGGGGTATTTGCACGTCTCAACACATTATTAGGCGAAACATTAAGCTTCATGGAAGAGCTTATGGGTCGATATTTTGATAGAAATGAGAAAGTACCAATCTCTCAGTATCTCGCTGCTAAAACTGCCCTAAAGCGCCAACTGCAAGAGCTGGAAACTACTGTTAAGGAACGGGATACTATGGACTTGCTTCTGAAAGAAATCCTTGTAAACCAGCTAAATGAGATTTTAAATGACAGCCACACGGTTTTAACCTACGCCGAAATAAGTTGCTTTAACGAACTATCTGCAGAGCTTCTATCGGTAGCGCAATCAGGAACGACCGACAACATCCGGGAACTGCTGCATTATATGAATTACAACGAAGATGGCTTTGTGGCCTATGAATTTCAACGGCTACGGCAACTAACCATCCACTTAGAGGGCCCAAAACAGAAAGCCGCACTCTTAAGGCTTGAGCAAAAGAAAATCAACCAATGGCCGGTAAAAATGAATTGTTTCTTTTCCACCTTCATGCCTTCACTCAAAGAGCAACTTAATAGTTGGATAGATGAGGAAGTAAAATTTTTTGAAAGCGGTTATGGCAGCCAGGTTGCTGAAAACCGTAGCATAGAAAATGATAGTAAGATTCAAACCTCGCTATCAGTTGCGAAACTGGCGGTCATCATCAGGCTTTTGGTGGTAGATAAAATCATCATCAATCGCACCATAGCTCCGATGCTGCGGATAGTAGCGAAGTTGTTCAGCACACTGCAACGAGATGAAATTTCCTTTGTTAGCCTTGAAGCCAAATACCATGCACCGGAGAAAGCAACGGTTTCAGCAGTGCGGGACATGCTGTTCAAATGGATTAAAATCTTGGACAAGCTTTAAGGTGCCGACTTCAAAGTAAATAACAAGCGAAGGTCGCCTGCCTTGCGTCATGATTGGGGCTTGAAAATAAATTTATGCAATCAGTAACGGCAGATTTTCAAGACAGTTGCACAAGGTTGTCCTACCTCGCTAACCCCTGCTGACAGCACAAGTGGATAATTATTTGCAACATTTATTGCCGTAAGTTTTTTCTGAAGTGCATTTGTGAACCTGAAAATGTGAAGTAATGTTTAATGCAATTTCCTGGGGTGACTACCTCTCTACCGTTCTCTTTTTGCTGGGCATTTATTATGTAATAATTGCCTACCGCTTCTACAAGGAAGAAATTCTAAGCATCATTGGTATTAAAGTCGTTCAGCCCGCAAAATTTTCCACCACTGAATTTGAAGAACTCAAACAATCCTTCAAATCTAACAAGGATGAAGATTACATGCCCAAGCCTGCACCGGACGTTGACCTAACACCGGTTATACTTTCTTTTAAAGACGAAACTTCTGCCTTTTTGCAGGAAGCTGCCTCAAACAAAATCATCAAGCCAGAAATTTTGTTTGCGCTGGAGACCATTGCTCATAAGTACGCAGTGTTAAAAAATGCTGATTGCAAAGCTGACATTATCAGCGAACTCCATAAAGAGGCTGATACGCTGATGCCAGGTGCCTTCTCCATAAACGTTTTCAAAATGCTATTCTCCTCTAAATAATTAATGCTCCGTTGTTGACTTGGCAGGAAAACCAAGTGCGGAACGGATAGTACAACGGAGCATTTTTTCAAACTAAAAAATCAATGTGTGTATGAATTGTGTAAACAAAACAACGAAGAACAACCGCCGTCTTTTACATCTATCATCAATGGCAGTGGCGCTCCTTGCAACCCTTGTCAGCTCTGCTCAGGATGGTAATGCCGGTATCAATCAGGCTAACCAAATGGTAAGAAGTTATTTCGCCACTGGTACAAATCTCATGTACGCTGTCGGCGCCATTGTGGGCCTTATCGGCGCTGTAAAAGTTTACCAAAAGTGGAACAGCGGCGACCACGATACCGGCAAAGTCGCCGCCGCATGGTTCGGTAGCTGTATTTTTCTCGTTATCGTCGCTACCGTTATCCGCTCCTTCTTCGGCGTATAATCCCATTCGATCATCCTCAATACCTACTTGCCATGAATAGCCTTACCATGCAGGAGACCCTCATGCAAAAGCTCCTGCTCTACATCACCGAAAACAATCCTGACCTTTTGTTTCGGTTGGAAGAAGAGGAAGCTGTGAGCAACTACCTTCTTGATAAAGTGACCAGCGTTAGTTCTATTATTAATGGTGCTGACCAACCTGATTACCTGAAGGAAGAAACCTGCATGAGCGTCATCACGCAAAGCCTGCGTCCTTCCAAGTTCAATTACATCTGCCGTGTACTGGAAGAAGAGTTTGAAGCCACGTACTGGAAACTGAAAAGGTCGGGCACATTGAAGTACGAAGCAGTTAATCTGGTGATGTATTGCCAACCGCTTTTTGAAGCGGTTCACTTCAGCGAAGCCAACGAGGAGAACAGATTGTTGTACTACGCCGTAGCCGGTGCTGTTGTGGAATATTTTGACAAGGACGTGAGTGAAAGAGAGGTGCTAAGCAATGGGGTACAACAGCCAACAGAAGCTTAGCGACAACCTTGCTGCCATCCGGATAGCCTTGACGTGGAGGGAAGGACAACGCTTGTCCGATGAGGAAGTATTGGTGTTAAAAGGCTATTCCGGTTTTGGCGGTCTGAAAGCTGTATTATTTCCTGCCGGCTCGAAAGAAAGTTGGGTTGCGCTCAATGCTTCAGAGCAGGATTTGCGCTTGCATGGTGGTGTGATGGAATTGCATCAACTATTGCAGCAACACCTGTCGGAAGAAAAGTACAAGACGGCTATCAGTTCCATTCGTAATAGCATCCTTACGGCCTTTTATACGCCAGCAGTCGTTCCGCAAGCGGTTTATGGGTCATTGAAAAAGTTAGGCGTTGAGCCTAAGCATTTGTACGAACCTTCGGCAGGCGCTGGCGTGTTTGTAACAGAAGCCGTAGCCGCTTTTCCATCGCTCCAAAAAGTAACGGCCGTAGAAAAAGATTTTTTAACGGGACGGGTATTGACTGCCTTGGGTAGTTCAATACCCGTCCCTACTTCAGTACAAACGAAAGGATTTGAACAAACCGACAATAACGAAAATGGAACGGCTGATTTGATCGTCAGCAACATTCCTTTCGGAAACTTCCCGGTTTACGATGATGCACATCCTGATGAAGCTATCTCAGGTAAGATCCATAACTACTTTTTTGCAAAGGGCTTGGACAAACTGAAGGAAGGTGGCTTGCTGGCCTACATCACAACCGATGCTTTTTTGAACAGTCCATCCAATAAAGCAGCACGGGAACACCTATTTCGCCACGCTGATGTTATCAGCGTAAATGTGATGCCCGACACCTTGATGAAAGATACCGGCAACACCGAAGCGCCGTCGCACCTTTTGGTTGTACAGAAGCGTAGCGGCAAAGCTGAATTGAGCATCGCAGAACAAGAGTTGCTGGTAACCATAGAACAATCGAACAGCTTCGGTTCGTATCACTTGAATGCCTTTCTCTCCAACCGGCCAGAATTGATTGTTGGTAATGAAGTAAAGCCAGATAAAAACCAATACGGTAAGGCGCACCAAACCATTTGGCAAAATGGTGCGATGACTGCCATTGCAGATAGGATTGAAGCAACCATAACGGATAGCTTCAACCAAAGGTTCAAAAGAGAAGCCTTTGTAATGCCTTCGCCTCAGTTGCAGGCATCCGACAAAAAACTGCTCACTTTTTTGCCACTACCGGAAAATGCCACTGAACAAAGCTCGTTTCAGTTAGGGTTATTTGATGTAGCACCTGCTGCCGCCGCTAACAGGGCTTCCGCCTACATAACCCGGATAGATGCACAGATGGTTGACAGGAAGTCCGCCCGGATTTTGAACAGCATCAAGGCAACCGACAAGCCCGACCACGAAGCGATTGTGATGATGGTGGCTAAGTCATTGTCCACAAGACAACACGTTTATAAGCTTTATTCCAACGTTGCTGAAATTGACTTCCCACCATCATGGATGAATGCATCCTCTTTCCACGACCAAATTCATAAACTGCCCGAACGACTTGGCATTTACAATCATCGTTTTTACAATGAAGGCGAATTGTCGTTTTCCGTTTCATTTAAGCAGGACGAAGAACCGTCCCTCATTACAAACCCTAACCCGTATCACCGGGAAGGCACATTGTTGGTACACGAGGACCGGGTTGGCTTATTGTCATTTCAAGGGGGCGATGGCGAGCATCCTTTTTTCGTGCCGGCAATCAATGATAAAAAAGACGTTTCATTCTATAAGCAGTATTGTGCCGTTCGTGATGCGTACTTGCTGTTATCGGATAAGGAGCGAACAGAAAATAGGGAATACCCGGAACAGCGAAAAGAGCTAAATGAACGCTATGAAGCGATGATAGCGGGTTACGGTCTTTTAAACTCCGCAGTCAACCGCCAGCGAATAACCAAAGATGAAGCCTTTGGACTTACTGTATTATCTTCTTTAGAGCGAAAAGAAGGCGAGCAATATGTGAAGGCGGATATTCTGACCCGATCCCTGGTACAAAAGAAAGAAGCCTTCCACACGGATAACCCGGTTGAAGCCTTGGCCCGAAGCCTGAACGACAAGGGCTTTGTGGACATTGAGTTTGTGGCGGCTGCTACTGGCACAACTGAAGGTGAGGCGATACAGGCGTTGGGGGCTCACATTTACCTGAACCCGGAAAACAACAGATGGGAAACAGCGGATGGCTTTTTAAGCGGGAATGTCGTTGCTAAATTGAACACTGCTAAGGGAGCAGCGGAACAGTCACCTGATAACTTTCAATTGCAGCGAAGCCTTAAAGCGTTGGAAAAAGTGCAACCTGAAAAAATTCCGTTTGAGTTACTGGATTTTAATTTGGGTGAACGGCGGATACCGCTGGATTATTACAACCGATTTGCCAGCCACCTGTTTGAATTAAGTGCCGAAGTCAGTTATTTTTCTTCCGTTGACACTTTCAAAGTAAAAACGGCGACTACTAATGCAAAGACGAACCAGAAATATGCCGTTACCACTAAGGCCGGCAAAACCTCTTATGGCCACACCTTGCTGGAACATGCGTTAGAAAATACCACACCGTTTTATACTTACGAAGTTGATTTCGGCGATAGAACGGTACGAGTGCCGGACAATGAAGCCATTCAGTTGGCACACCAAAAAATTGAAACCATCCGAACCAAGTTTACGGAATGGTTGAAAGATTTACCGGACGACGAAAAGAAGAGTTTAGAAGGCATCTATAACGTTACCTTCAATTGTTATGTGCTTCGGGAGTATGATGGCAGCCATTTGCAATTTCCGGGTTTGGACCGGAAGCGCCTGGGCATTGATGTTTTGTATAGCTCACAGAAGAATGCAGCCTGGCGCATCATCCAAAATCGTGGCGCTCTGATTGACCATGAAGTAGGCTTGGGCAAAACGCTGACGATGGTAGTTGCTTCTTATGAAATGAAGCGCTTGGGTATTGTAAACAAACCTGCAATCCTGGCTCTAAAAGCCAACGTAAACCAAATCACGGAGACCTATCGGAAAGCTTACCCGGCTGCGAAAGTGTTGGCGCCGGGTGAGAACGACTTTACGCCAGCCAAACGAATGCGCTTGTACAATGAAATCAAGAATAACGATTGGGATTGTATCATCCTCACCCATGACCAGTTTGGTAAAATTCCGCAGTCGCCGGAAATACAACAGGAAATTTTTCAAACGGAATTAGACAACATTGAGCGGGACTTATATACGTTGAAGGAAATGGGGGGCAGTATTTCCAGAAGCATGCTGAAAGGGTTGGAGATACGCAAAAACAACTTAGCCATCAAGCTACAAGGTGTTTTGAAAGACATCCGGGAGAAAAAAGATGCAGGTATCAATTTCAGGTCATTGGGCATTGACCACCTGTTTGTTGATGAAGCCCACAAGTTTAAAAACCTAACCTTCACGACACGGCACGACCGGGTAGCTGGCTTGGGTAACAAGGAAGGCAGTCAGAAAGTCCTTAACATGCTTTTTGCGGTTAGGGAGTTACAAGCGAAGTTCAATGCTGATTTGTGCGTCACCTTTCTCTCCGGTACGCCCATCTCCAACAGCCTCACTGAAATGTATTTGCTATTCAAGTATCTCCGGCCGAACGAACTAAGCCGGCAGCAGATAGAAAACTTTGATGCCTGGGCTGCCGTCTTTGCCCGCAAAACGGTTGATTTTGAGTTCTCGGTTACGAATGAAATCATGGCGAAGGAACGGTTCCGCCATTTCATTAAAGTGCCGGAGTTAGCTCTTTTTTACAACGAGATAACCGACTACAAAACTGCCAAGCATATTAACCTTGACAAACCAGACTTGGATGAAGAATTGGTGAACATCAAACCCACACCAGACCAGCAGGAGTTCATTAAAAAGTTGATGGCATTTGCCAAGACAGGGGATGGTGAATTGATTGGGCGACGGCCATTGACAGATGAAGAAGACAAAGGACGGATGCTCATTGCTACGAACTATGCAAAGAAGATGGCGGCTGATATGCGGCTCATTAATTCCTTTCTCTATTCCGACCATCCTAATAACAAGGTGAACGTCTGTGCCCGCAAGATTGCTGAACTGTATAGCTTGAGCAGCGAACACAGAGGAACGCAGATTGTATTTTGTGACATCGGCACACCCAAGCCGAATGAATTCAATATTTATGATGCTCTAAAAGAAAAGCTGCAAGCTGATTTCGGCATTCCAGCGCATAAAATCACTTTTATTCACGACTGGAACGAACGACAAAAGCCGGAACTCTTTCGCAAAATGAACAATGGCGAAATCCGCATTCTTCTTGGGAGCACGGAGAAAGCAGGTACTGGCCTGAATGTGCAGGCTAAAGTTGTGGCCATGCACCATATGGATATTCCCTGGAAACCTTCGGAGTTGGAACAACGCAACGGCCGTGGCGCAAGGCAGGGAAATGTATTGGCAAAGAATGCTTACGGCAATAAAGTCAAGGCCTTTATATATGCGGTTGAACAATCATTGGATAATTACAAGTTCAACCTGCTTAAAAACAAACAAACTTTCATCTCACAAATGAAAAATTGCGAGCTGAATGTGCGAACGCTCGACGAAGGCGCTATTGACGAAAAGAGCGGGATGAATTTTTCCGAGTATATCGCTATTCTCTCCGGCGACACCTCTCTTTTGGAGAAGTCAAAAATGGAGAAGAAAATAGCCGTACTTGAAAGCTTAAAGGCGGCACACTGCAAAGAAAGTTACCGCTCTAAATTCAAGTTGGAAGAATTGGTGAAAGAGAAGGAAAGTACCATCGGCATTTTGTCGAAGCTTTCTTCGGACGAAGCAACTTACAGAAGCCATTTGCTGTATGAGAAGGATGGCACAAAAATGAACCCTATTGCATTAAAAGGCTTGCGTTCAAACGACGCTGAAACTGTGGGCAACTATTTGCTTCAGTTATCGGTAAGTTGGAAACCAGAACCGAATAGTGCTCAAGAGGCCAAAATTGGAACCTTGTATGGTTTTGACCTTTACATCCGCCAGCAGCGGGAAACTTACGAAGCGCAAGGCGTGTTTGAATATTACTACAAAAACATTTTCTATGCACAAAGCTCCGATAGCGGTTTGAAATACCTCTGGAACGGGGGTCATCTCAATGCTGACAATCCAAAGCTGGCGGCCCGTTATTTTCTAAATGCCATTGACCGGGTGGAAGCACTGAAAGAGAAATATGAAAAGACCTTGAATGAGTTGGATCGAAATATTCCGATACTGCAACAAATTGTTGTAAAGCCGTTTGAAAAAGACAGCGAATTAGGGCAATTGAAACAGGACATATCGAGATTGGAAAGAGAAATTGTGCTTAAAATTCAATCCGCTAAACTGAATTCAGAAACTCCTCATTTGGAAAAGGATAGTACAAAAAAGGAGGCTGTTTTAATTGATATGGCCGTCAATGAGCCAAAAGTTAATACATCGCTTTTACCTAAGAAAGCCGACACGAGAAAGGCAAAAGGTATGGGTTTGTGACATGGCTCTTATCAGGCTTTACGTTCAAAAGGCACCTCGTTTTCTATCGCAACGGAAGTTTTTAAGACTTTTGCATAACACATCTTAGCCTTAGTTAGCTTCGGCTTTCATTACTTCGTTTCGTAATCGAAGTATTTCTGCCAATGTATAAATCTTATATTCAATACCAAGACTCTTTGCACTTTCTTCCACTGTTTGGCTGAAACCGACAGCTTTTCTTTTTTCATTTACCATTGAAGGCTCTTTGATAGGCCAAATGAAAGATAAGTTTTCCCATTTCCCCGTAGCCGTATTTTTGACACTCATGCCCGAACCTTGAGTGCCATAAACTTGCTCCTTATCCTGAAACATCAACGATCTATCAAGCATCATTGAATAAAGTTGGAAACGAAGTTCATTCTTTTCCGCCGCCTCTTTGATAATTGTCAGATACTTGTCTATCACTTTTGAATGCTGAATGATATAAAAAGCAACTTCATTCGTCGGCTTGCCGACAAGCGAGACTCCTGGATAGCCATAGTCCTTTATGATTTCTTCCACCCTTACAGTGTTCAAAGAATCAAGTTCGCCTTGTAATTTCCATAGATAATCATTGAGGTCTTCTTTTTTCACGCCATAGACCAAAGCAAGTGAGTCACCTTTGCCTCTCATGTTTGCGCTTAATGCTTTTCGATATTTCTGGTCGAGGGCCTGCAAGCCATCAAGTTCCTTCTTCAAAGGAATGTTGAGCTGGTTTTGGGCATTGGTTAACAACATGGCGAAAAGAAATACTAAAAAGAAAGAAAATCGCATAAATGCTAAATTAAAGAAAAGGTCTTTGCAGACTATTCATTTTGACCAAAATGACCATGGACATTAATATTGATTATACGTGTTTGCCGACAATTTCTTTTAGTCTTGCATGCTCATAGCCATGCCGGTTGTCTGAGGTTGTCCTACCGCATTAACCCCAACATAGCATCTAATTGGAAAAATATTTGCCATTAAAATGGCAAATGGCAAACAGCGTATATCAAATCAACAAGGGGATCAACAAGCCCGTAGAATTCAAGGGGCTGAAGGCGCAGTACATCTGGTACTTGGGGGGTGGGCTTGTTGCCTTGTTGATTTTGTTTGCCATCCTTTACATCACGGGCATCAACATCTTTTTTTGCCTTGCTATCATCTTTTCTGCCGGTGGTGCACTGTTCATGCAGGTGTACAAATTAAGCCATCGCTATGGTCAATATGGGCTTATGAAAAAGATGGCCGGCAAAGCGGTGCCCAAGGTGATAAAAAGCTACTCCATCGTTAAACTGAAAAGCCATCTTCTAAAATGAAAAACCTGTTTGACTTACTGCCGGTGTACGGAATAGAGCATGACGCCATCCTTTCAAAGATGGGAGACGTGACAGTGGCTTTTCAAGTAGAATTGCCGGAGCTATTCACCATGAGCAACGATGACTACGAAGCTTTTCACCACGCCTGGATAAAAGCCATCAAAGTGCTGCCTGTACATGCAATATTACACAAACAAGATTGGTTTACTGAGGCAACCTACCAGCCCGATTTTACAGCCGACGACACCAGCTTCTTAACCCGCAGCAGCGAACGGTTTTTCAACGAACGGCCTTATTTGGACCATCAGTGTTTCATCATGCTTACCAAGAAGCCCGCTGGTCGTAAAACGTCTTCCTCTGTTTTCTCAAGCCTGCTCCGAAAAACTATCGTACCAGAGGAAACATTAAAGCCGAAGCATTTTCACGATTTCATGAACCATGTAGGACAGTTTGAAAAGATTTTGACTGACAGCGGCTTTGTTTCCCTGAAACGATTAAGAGGCAGTCATTTGTTTGACTTAATTGTGAGTTATTTGAATTTGGAAAGCGGGACGCAAACCATCCGGGACATTGAGTTTATGGACGAATGGAAGATTGGCGAAAACTACTGCCAGCTTTACGCAATGGCCGATGCGGAGTTCGTGCCAGCATTGTGCGGCTCCCGTATCAACTACGACAAATATTCCACAGACAAAACAAAGTTCAGTGTGGGCTTTGCCTCACCCATCGGGGGCCTGCTTTCGTGCAATCACATTTACAACCAATATGTGTTTATTGAAGATGTGCAAAAGACCATTCAAAAACTGGAAGCTAAACGCCTGCGCCTGCAATCGCTTTCTGCCTACAGCCGGGAGAACTTTATCTCCAAAGAAGCTACGGATGCTTTCTTGAACGAAGCCATTGGCGAACAGCGGTTGCCGGTAAAGGCACATTTCAACATCCTGGCCTGGGCGGATAACAAAGAGGAGCTAAAGCACATTCGCAATATCTGTTCCTCTGCGCTTACGCAAATGGACGCCACCCCGAAGCTGGAAACGGAAGGGGCGCCGCAAATCTTTTGGGCGGGCATCCCCGGTAATGCCGCTGACTTTCCGATGAACGATACATTCGATACTTTCTCTACGCAGGCCTGCTGCTTCTTCAACTTGGAAACTTCTTATCGGTCGTCGCTTAGTCCCACCGGCCTGCGTTTGGGCGACCGCCTGTCGGGTAAGCCGGTACATGTTGACATTTCCGATGAACCGATGGAACGAGGCATTTGCACTAACCGAAATAAATTCATCTTAGGACCATCTGGAAGTGGCAAATCTTTTTTCACCAACCACATGGTACGTTCATACTACGAGCAGGGGACGCATATCGTTCTTGTGGATGTAGGTCATTCATACAAAGGTTTGTGCGATATGGTAAAGGGTTATTATTTCACCTACTCCGAAACGAAGCCTATCAAATTCAATCCATTTTATATCGGCGAAGGTGATTTGCTTGACACCGAAAAGAAAGAAAGCATAAAAACGTTGTTGCTTGCTCTTTGGAAAAAGGATAATGAGAGTTTTAATCGAAGCGAGTATGTAGCCTTATCTAATGCTTTGCAATTATATTTTGACCGTGTCCAGCAAGACGCAACTATTTTCCCTTGCTTCAATACGTTTTACGAATTTCTTAAGGAGGATTTCATAGCCGTACTAAAAGGTGATAATGTAAAAGACAAAGATTTTGATGTATCAAATTTCTTATACGTGCTGAGACCTTACTACAAAGGCGGTGAGTTCGATTACCTGCTGAATGCCGATGAAAATTTAGACTTGCTGCAACAACGCTTTATCGTGTTTGAATTGGACAACATCAAAGACCATCCGATTCTGTTTCCTGTGGTCACCATTATCATTATGGAAGTCTTTATTTCCAAAATGCGCAAGCTAAAAGGCATCCGCAAAATGATTTTGATTGAGGAAGCCTGGAAAGCCATCGCCAAGGAAGGAATGGCTGAATATATTAAGTACCTTTTCAAAACGGTACGGAAATTTTTCGGTGAAGCGGTTGTGGTAACGCAGGATGTAGAAGACATTATTTCTTCACCAATAGTAAAGCAGGCCATCATCAACAACAGCGATTGTAAAATTCTGCTTGACCAAAGCAAGTACCAGAACAAGTTCGGATTAATACAAGAGTTGCTCGGGCTTACCGATAAAGAGAAGGCGATGGTGTTGAGCATCAACAAAGCAAACGACCCTACGAAAAAGTACAAAGAAGTTTTTATCAGCCTTGGTGGTGTTTTGTCAAAGGTGTACCGCACAGAGGTTTCACCAGAAGAGTATCTCGCTTATACCACGGAGGAGAAGGAAAAAGTGAAGATTCAGGCCTATGCAGGCCGGTTTGGTGGCGATATGGAAAAAGGCATCAGGGCATTTTTGG
The DNA here is from genome assembly GCA_035510335.1 of Flavisolibacter sp. Classification (GTDB taxonomy): domain Bacteria; phylum Bacteroidota; class Bacteroidia; order Chitinophagales; family Chitinophagaceae; genus Flavisolibacter. Next base: position 45,244 of record DATKHJ010000416.1, read on the forward strand.
ATGATATTCTTCAATCTAAAAACTGATACAATGAAATCAATCATCTTCTTCGGCTTTATCTTTTCGCTGTATCTGCTATCCGCTTGTAACAGCGCCACCACGGAAGACGAAATTGCCGAATACTTTCCCGGAACCTACACACGTTCTGCCCAAAACGAGTTTGGAAAAGAATACGATACGCTCATCCTAACTATGCAAAACGAAGCAGCGAAGCAGTACCGTATAACCCGAAACTGGCGCTATGAGAGAGTGCGTGATGGTCAGTTTTTGGAGCCGGAGTATAAAATCACGTCAACTAGTGCGGTTTATGACGAAAGCACAAAGACGCTGAAAGATCAAAGAAGCGGGATTACTTACTCTATTGATCAAACGAACCATGCACTGTTTGCCGGCTCTACCAAATACGAAAAACTGAAATAACGATATGAAAAAGTTATTGGCAATTGTGGGAATGGTTTTGTGTTTTATGGTTCTGCCAACACAAAAAGCCGAAGCTCAGATCCCCGTATTAGAAATCATCAAACAAGCGGTCAAGAAAGTGATCGTAGCAGTTGACCTTAAAATTCAGCGACTGCAGAACAAAACCATTTGGCTACAGAATGCGCAGAAGACGCTGGAAAACCAAATGTCTAAGCTAAAACTGAACGAGATTAAAGATTGGGTGGAAAAGCAGCGGAAGTTATACGACGATTATTTTCAGGAACTATGGAAAGTAAAAACTGCTTTAAGCTATTACCAGCGGGTAAAAGACATCATTGAGCGACAGGTGGCAATGGTAAATGAATATAAGGGTGCCTGGGCCTTGTTTAAACAGGATAAGAACTTTACGAAGGAAGAATTGGAGTACATGAATAACATCTACACCGGTATGATGGACGAAAGCATAAAGGGTATAGATCAATTGTCCCTGGTGGTTAATGCCTTTGCCACGCAAATGAGCGATGCCAGGCGGTTGGAAATCATCAACACCGTTTCCGACAATCTGGAGCAACAGTTTATAGACATTAAAGACTTCAACAACCAAAACAAGATGCTAAGCCTTCAGCGGGCTTCCGAAAAAGGCGAGATTGAATACGTGAAGCGGCTCTATGGATTAGCCAAGTAGCCGGAAATGATTTAGTGCAGAAAGAAACCAGTGTGTATGAAAAAAATCATGATAGCCATCACGGCATGCCTCATTATGTCTCTTACCGCCGGCGCCCAAACTTGGTCGGAATGGTTCAGGCAAAAGAAAACACAGAAGAAGTACCTGCTTCAGCAAATCGCTGCCTTTAAAGTCTACATTGACTACGCCCAACAAGGCTACAAGATTGCCGCAGACGGCATACATGCTGTCCGGGACATAAAGCGTGGCGACTTCAACCTGCACGATAACTTTTTCAAATCCCTATATCAAGTCAATCCGTCTATAAAAAAGTATGCAAAAGTTGCCGGCATTCTCTTGTACCAACTGAAAATCATCAGCAGCGGCAAAGAGACGTTGAAGGATGTTTCGTCTGCGAAACAATTCACCCCGGAAGAAATTGAATATTGTAAGTCTGTCCTTGAGTTTTTGTTTGGGGAATGCCAAAAGTCAGTGGACGAACTGATTTCCGTTATTACGTCCGGTGAAGCGCAGATGAAAGATGACGAGCGACTAAAGCGTATAGATAAAATCTACCTGGATATGCAAAACAAGTATGCCTTCTGCACCTCATTCAGTGAGGAGATGGGTTTGCTCAATTGGCAGCGTACCGGAGAACAAATCGAAATCAATCGTTCCAAAATAATAAACGGCATCAAATGAAAAAGTGGGTCTTGATGGTTTGTATTTGTTTCGCCTCCTTCAGTGTAAAGGCTCAAAGCACCGAAGCGCAGCAACTCCTCCTTAATTGGGAAAAGCTGATGCAGTTCAAAAAGATTTTGCAGAATATGTACGATGGCTACAAAATTCTTCACAAGGGTTATACGGCTGTAAAAGACATCTCGGAAGGCAATTTTACGCTGCATAAAGGTTTTCTGGATGCACTGTTGGAAGTCAGTCCGGCTGTACGGAAGTACAAACGGATTGGTGATATCGTTAGCTATCAAATCCGTATTGTCAAAGATTACAAAGCTGCATTCGCCCAATTTAAAGAAGGCAAGCAATTCACTCCGCAAGAGATTGAGTATTTGGGAAAGGTGTACGGCAATCTCCTCGGGCAAAGCTTAAAGAGTTTGGAAGAATTGTTTATGGTTATTACCGCCGGGGAATTACGAATGAGCGATGATGAACGATTGCAGGCCATTGACCGGATTTATGAAGCCATTGTTGAACAATTTACCTTTCTAAAAGAGTTCAACGGCAACACAGCATTACTCTCGCTGCAACGAAAAACAGAAGAAACAGAAGTGAAGATGTCCCGTATCATTTACGGCATGAAGTAATAAGGTTTAACAATCGTCAAATAGTGTGTATGAAAATGTGTGTTCGGATTATTTGCCTTTTGGGGATTTGCATTCTGCTGCCAGGTCTTGCACAGGCGCAAAACATGGCTGATAAAATCAGAAGCCTGCAGGAGGTGTTGGAAACGCTTTACGAAGACATGATGCCCCTTTGCAGCCGTTTGATTGGTGTGGGCAGGGGCATTGCAGGTTTTGCAGCTACCTGGTACATCGCCTCACGGGTATGGGGACACATTGCCCGTGCGGAGCCGGTAGATTTTTATCCCTTATTTCGGCCCTTTGTGCTCGGGTTTGCAGTCCTCATCTTTCCTTCAGTCATTGCCATGATAAACGGAGTAATGAAGCCAACGGTAAGCTCTACCAGCGAAATGATAAAAGACAGCGACAAGGCTGTGGCACAGCTACTGGCTATGAAGGAAGAAGCTATTAAGAAAACGGCTTACTGGCAAATGTATGTAGGGCCATCCGGTGGCGGCGACCGTGATAAGTGGTACAAATATCACTACGCCGACAAGGATGAAGGATTGTTTGAAGGCATCGGCAACGACGTAAAGTTTGCGGTTGCCAAATTCTCCTACAATTTCCGAAACTCAATCAAGCAATGGATGGCTGAAATCCTGAAAATTCTTTTTGAAGCGGCTGCACTTTGCATTAATACCATCCGAACATTTTACCTAATTGTGCTGGCTATCCTTGGTCCATTAGTTTTTGGCATTGCTGTTTTTGATGGCTTTCAGCATACGCTTACGGTTTGGATTGCCCGCTACCTAAACATCTTTCTGTGGTTACCGGTGGCAAACATCTTCGGTGGTATCATGGGCAAAATTCAGGAGAACATGCTTAAAGCGGACTTGCAGCAAATTGCCTCTAACGGAGATACTTTTTTCAGCACTACCGATACTGCCTATCTGATTTTTATGGTGATTGGCATAGTTGGCTATTTCACCGTGCCTTCGGTGGCTAATTACATCGTTCATGCGGGTGGGGGCAATACTCTACTGTATAAAGTTACCAACATGATGACTTCCACAGGCCGTAGCATAACACAGTCGGCTGGTGCAGGAGCTACCTCAATGGTGAAGGATATGTATGGTAACACGGCGGGAGAGATACGCTCCGGGATGGCATCAGCTTCCGGTGCGGCCAATTACTTCCGGGATAAGCTGAAAGGAGGCAACGACGGATGACAACGTTCAAGCATTTGCGAGGGCAGAGACTTCATTGATTGTCCAGCCCGGTACCAATGCCACCTGAAAATATGTTGCTGAAGTCTTGAATCAAAGATGAATATTAAACCTCGAGCCTGAACTATTGCTGATGCCTGCACATAGCTGATGTTACATTGTCCAACCCTGCTTTTGCAAATATTTTGGTTGTGCGCAGTTTTTATGAATACTTTCAATTTGTTTTTACATTACTGCATAAAAAAAGAAAACTATACACCGAAAAAGGGGTTTGCTATTTTTAAGGTTTAAGAATTTTTACAACCATTGTACCATTTTTATTATACCTATCCAACCAACGCTTTAAGTAGTCCTGCGCTTGTTCGAGCGACTCGTAACTATTGATATCATTTGAACTCCCTGTGGCATTTTTACATGCTTTCTTAACCTTTATCGCAGTTGCTGTGACCCGATCCACAAATTCCGTTTGTAAGCAAGTGATTTGTGCAACCTCTGTGTGCACAATCATATTATTTTGAGAGGAGCCGATATCTGCCATCGGCCTGGAAAAGATGAAATAGTAATATGTTTTTGTGGCAGGCTTATCGTTGTTAGCTGTCGAAAACTCATCGGTCGGAATATGGAGTGTGGAAACAGCATTTTTAAAGGCTTGATCGGAGCTCAAGTATTTTTCACGCAAGGCGTCAAACTTCGTTTTGTCATTCACCACTTTCTTCAATGTTTGCTCAAAAAATGTGTAGTCCGTTTTAACCGCAGGTGAAAGTAGCAACGATTTTAACCAAGCCCACGTCTTTTCCTCTCCAATCTCTTTCTCAATAGCTAAGAAAACAAGTGGTGCATGATAATAGAGATACAGTTCCCGGTTCTTGTAATCGGCTTCTGAGCGGATTTTTTGCATTGGTACAGGATTCAAATTATTCATTGCACGGACTTTTGATTTTAATTCTTCGCTGTACTGGCTTTCACTGATAAGCGTCTTGGTAATACGCAGTGCCAAAAACTCGGCAAAACCTTCGGATATTAGACCGCCTATTTCCGAATTGAATGGACGAACCTTTCCAAAATAATAATGAGCAAGTTCATGGGCCATAAATTGCAGAAAGCCAGCTCCTGTGCTTTTGTTTGCAAACGATTTCATGCCTTCGTCCCATCCCACTTTAACGATGGTTGGATAAGACGCAAACAACCACGAGTTGTTTTTGGATACCGGTGTGGTTTGGATATACACCGCTTTCCCCTTGTAGGGAATACCCAATTTATTTTCTAAGTATTTCTGGTAAGATGCAAGCATATTTTCCAGTTCGGCGAGTTGCTGATCCTCGGCATCCGGATTTAGAAAGTAATTGCCATTTATAGAAACTGCTTTAAAATCACCGGCAAATAAAGTAAGGTCTTGTGGAGCGTTGCTCCTGACTTTCGCATATGTGCCGGAAACTGGCTCACTGCCATTTACATAGATCACTTTACAATCATTACAAGTTACATCAAGGTCGTACGTTACATTTTCGTATCTCCTATCTGTTTTAACATCGTAAAGTATTGGGCACCATGCACTTTGAATGCCATCGGCACGCAAAGTGGTACCGTTGAAGGCAATATTACCTCTCCAGTCTACTGCACTTGTGGTATCGGTAATCACCGGGTACATTCCTACATAATTAAAGCGAACAGCATGCGGGAGATATTTGCCCGATTCGTTGTATGAAGGAATATAGTAGGCCAACGATTCGCCGGAAGATAAAGTATCGTCCAGTGATCTTTCATATCTGAGCGGTTGCATGTTAGGTTCCGCATTTTTAATATAGCGGATATTCATGCCCGAATTTATTCGGAAATAGTAATCATTAAGCTGCGGCATATTTGACAATATGAGGTCGCACTCAATGGTTCCTTTTTTAACGGAGATGGTAACATTTCCCTTTACATGAGGGATGGTATCCTGTGCATGTATTGTCATGTAAGACAGTGAAGTAATCAGCAAACCAACAATATATTTTTTCATACGATATGGAAATTATTAAATTGGAAATTTGTAAATAAAAATAGCAGAGTTTATCAAATAAAATAACGCCCAACAGGTTTTATTGGCGCAATAGTCGTACACCTAATGACCTTTATCCCAAATTCGTTGAGTGAATCTGTGCGATTACAAGCTGACGCCTGAAATAAACCTTTCTCATGCCTTTTTAATGGCAGCCGCTATTCAATTCACCATCGACTAAGCCGCAACATATCAAATTTCTAAATGTAACGCTTGGTAAGCTTTACGTTTTCTAAAAATTTTTTTTGAAAAATTCTTTTAAGTATCAATGAGTTTGTCTGGGGTAGTACTACCGCGCTTACCCCTAAAACTAGGCAACTTGGAAATCAATTTGCTTTTGTTTCGTGTGAATTTGAAAATGTGTGAGTGATGTTTCAGAAAATGAAAAATATTGACAGTGCCTTTCAGTACATCCGTCTGTTTTCGCTGCTGTTTCTTTTGGGATGCGTGATTAGTTCAGGCTTTGTCGCCTACAAAAGCTACCAGTTAGCTTCTCAATCGCAGCAAAAGGTTTTTATCCTTGCCAATGGCAAGGCCTTGGAAGCCTATGCCGCCGACCGCAAGGACAATGTTCCGGTGGAAGCAAGAGACCATGTGAAAATGTTTCATCATTTCTTCTTTACCCTTGACCCGGACGACAAAGTGATAGAGAGCAATATCAACAAGGCCTTGTATTTGGCCGATGCGTCGGCTAAGCAGCAATACGACAATCTGAAAGAAAACGGCTACTATTCCAATCTTATCTCCGGCAACATCAGCCAGGAATTGCAAGTGGACAGTATTGAGATCAACGTGAACATTTATCCTTTTTACTTCCGTTTAAAAGGGCAGCAGAAAATCATCCGGCCAACAACCATCATCACTCGGAGCCTGGTAACAGAAGGCTATTTACGAAATGTATCACGTTCTGACAACAACTCTCATGGTTTCCTCATCGAACGATGGCGTACTCTGGAAAATACAGACTTGAACACGCAAACAAGGTGATATGAAATTCTTCATTGATGAAAAACAGGTAAAGCCGAAAGCTTCTGTGTCGGATAAGGTGGCAAATAAAATTGCTGCTGCATTCAACCGGCTGCAAAACAGCTTCGCAAAGCGAATGACCAAAACAGTTGATAACATGAATACAAAGAGGCTTAAGACAACGGTTGTTTTATTCGCTATTGTCTTTGGCGGCATAAGCTTTTATCTCGTCATTAACGCTATAACACGGCCAGCAGTTCCCAAGCTCCATGTTGACCAAGTGAACGTACCTAAACATTTCAACAAGGCAGGTGATGAGGAAACTGTTGGCTCCGGCTATGTTGACGAAGAAACGTTTCAAAACATCACTGCTTTTAGACAATACATGGACAGTTTAAAAACATTCAAGCGGTCGCAATACGATAGCATCATAAGTGCGAGACCACACCTGATGGACAGTGTTGCCATATTGGAACAAGTTTACAACCTGCAAAAACAAAATAGTGAATATGAAAAGTGAAATGAGGTCGCAAGCCTTCTTGCGAAAACGAAAAATGCTGTTGGTGTTGCCGCTATTAACACTCCCTTTCCTCACAATGGCATTTTGGGCCTTCGGTGGTGGCAAGGGGAGTGAAAGCACTTCAACGAATAAAAGTGCTGGTCTTAATCTAAATCTTCCCTCATCAAATCTGAAAGATGGCGGTTCGGACAGTAAGCTAAGTTTTTATGATAAGGCTGCAAAGGACAGCTTGAAGATGGAAGAAATGATGCGGAACGATCCATACTACAACGGTCGCCGGGACACGCTGCCGCAAGGCTCTACTAACGAGTTGGAAAACCTCACTGCCAGCACTGCATCCAAGTTTAAGCAACAATTGAACACATCGCCTTATGAAGCCAGCAGCGACAACGCCGAACAAAAGCTGATGCAAAAGATTTCGCTTCTGCAAAAGGAAATAGGCAAACCGGTAGATGATAAGTCCAAACGCTCATCCCAGTCTTTAAAGACAGAACCGGATGAAGATTTGGCCAATCAGATGAACCGTTTGGAAAGCATGATGCAAACAATGGGTGGCTCCGAAAGCGGCGACCCAGAGATGGCTCAATTGTCGGGTACATTAGATAAGATTTTGGACATCCAGCACCCGGACCGGGTGAAAGCGAAGCTGAAAGAGAAATCACTCCAACATAAAGAAGCTGCATTTTCCGTAGCAAAAACCGCAAAAGGCGCCAGTATCAGTCTACTGGATACTCCAAGGTTAAATGTAAAATCTAAGGTTGGTTTTTTTGGATTAGAAGAAGCCGGATTGGAACAACCTGACGATAATGCAATTGAGGCAGAAGTGGCTTCAGCACAAACCATCGTGAATGGCGCCGTTGTGAGATTACGTCTTACTAATGATGTTTATATCAACGGCAAGTTGATGCCTGCCGGAAGTTTTGTCAATGGCATTGCTTCGCTAAACGATGAACGCCTTCAGGTAGAAATTAAAGCAGTCAAATCGGGCAAATCAATCCTACCCGTTCAATTGGAAGTGTATGATTTGGACGGCATAGCCGGTATTTACATCCCCGGCGCTATCTCCCGTGATGTGGTTAAACAATCGGCCGATAACAGCTTGCAATTACTGGAACTTTCTACAATGGACCCGACGCTCAAAGCACAAGCCGCCGCTGCCGGCGTCAATGCTGCAAAAAACCTTCTTAGCCGGAAGGTGAAGCAGGTTAAGGTGTCGCTAAAAGCAGGCTACAAGGTGCTGCTTAAAAACAAACAAGAACTCTAAAACTTTTTATTCTTAAACCTCGATTTTATGAAACGATTTATGTGTTTGATTGCGGTTCTCTGGCTTTGCGTTTCGGCCTCTGCCCAAACTTCTCTTTGTATTTCCACCGACAAAACCACCAGTTTGATTTTTCCTTTTGCCATCAAGCACGTTGACCGGGGAACACAAACTGTGTTGGCGCAGCAGGTAAAAGATGCTCCATCTATTTTGCTCGTAAAAGCCGGCACAAAAGGCTTCTCCGAAACCAACTTGAGCGTAGTAACCGAAGATGGCAGCCTTTATTCCTTCCGGGTTTGTTATGATGACAAGCCTGCTACTTGGGTGTATCATCTACCCGTTCAAGGTAAGGAAAGCATTGCCAATACTGCAGCCGCCATTGCGGACAATCCAAAGTTCATTAAGTGGGTAAAGGATAAACGCTGGGATATGAAGGCGGAACTTATTGGCATTTACATAAAAGATGATGTGATGTACTACCAACTTTTGCTCACTAATCAAAGCTCCATCAATTACGACATTGAACTGCTGCGGTTTTACATCGCTGACAAAAAGAAAGGTAAACGAACCGGTGTGCAAGAGGCTGAGTTGAAGCCTTTGCACACCAGTGGCAATAGTGCTTTAGTTGCAGCAGGCACATCATCCACCATCGTAGTGGCTTTAGAAAAGTTTACCATTCCCGATGCCAAGTTTTTAGGCGTACAGTTATTGGAGAAGAACGGTGGCCGACACCTTAATCTGAAACTAAGTAATGGTCGGCTAATGAAAGCCAGGCCGGTGAAGTAGTATTAAAGAACTGAAGGACAGGGTTATGACGGCAAAGGAAAAAATAGTGGATTTGATGCGGCATCTGCGGGTGTTGGAGTTTGATGAGACAATGAAGCCGCTCATTCAATACTTCATAAATGACAATCGCCCATCGTTTTCACTTCCGTATTGGAAAGAGTTTGGGCCTGACAAGATGAAGTACAACATCCATTTTGAAAAAGATGAAAAGACTGATCGGTATTTCATAGAGAGCTATGATGCGGTATTGAGAAAAGACTTCCCAATTCCAGACCTGTTGATAGCAGGAGTGGATATAAAAGATCTGGCTGACCGCATGGCAAAGTTGGATTGGACCATTGATTATGCCGGCGAAGCCTTGTATGGCCCCGAGAGAGATGTAAAACAGGCCATGCAGGAGGCGGTACAAGTTGATGGTGTCTTGGCTGATCTACAAACCATTTGGCGTTCATCGGATTTAGGAAAAGAAGTACAGGCTATGTTGAAGTATAAATACTGGTCGGAGACGCCTTTTGAAATGCCAACAGCTCAGGTGAATGCGCTGCAAGCCAAATACGAATTCAAGACACAAATCTGTCCCCGCTTCAACATCACTGCTTCCGAAACCTACACGCTGCTAAACGCAAAAGCATTACAAACTTTAAATCATACAATCATGAACAATGACAATCTAAAGTTCCTCTCAGACAGAATAAAGTTCGCCGGCTTCGGCGAGGAATTAAACGCCGGTTTACAAAAAGCAATGCAAGAAGGTAAGCCGGAGTTTCAGTTGCAGTTTGCCACGGAGTTCAATAAAAAGCCGTTTGAGGCGACGCTGAACTTTCGCAAGTCAGATGAAACCGACATGTACTTCTTCAACAGCTACAATGCCTCGCTTACAAGAAACGATGGAGAAAAGGTAGAGCAGAAGTTTTATCTCAACAACGGCAAAGGCATCACCGCAAAAGAAGCCTTCAACCTTCTTGACGGAAGGGCGGTACATAAGGACCTTGTGACCAAGGAGGGTCAACCTTACAAAGCCTGGCTTCAACTCAACACGGAGGTGAAGGACAAAAACAACAACGCCGAAGTGAAGCAAATCCATGAGAAGTACGGCTACAACCTGGAAGCCGCTGTTGGCAAGCTTGCCGTAGCGGAACTGAATGATCCCAAGAAGAAAGACGAACTAATGGCCTCTTTGCAAAAAGGCAACGTTCAGTCTATCACCATTGAGAAGGACGGCAGCGCTAACAAAATGTTCATAGAAGCTGACCCACGGTTCAAAACCGTGAAGCTTTACGATGCACAAATGAAGATGGTGGCAAAGGACGACCTTTCCCGGTATCAGGCCGTTGGCCAAGGTGCTGCCGTGAAAGCCGTGAACGAAGAAAGTAAGGATAAAAAAAAAGAGTTGAGTCAGGAGAAGAAACCGGATAAGCAGAAGGTGGAAAAAAAGAACAGCCTTATGCCAAAAAAACGTGAAAGCCCGAAAAAGGGATTAAGCGTTGCTTAAGACAGTCTTTTGTTTTCCGTGATAAAATAGCGTCATGAACATTCAAAACATCGTTGCATTAGCAGAGCAATTAAAGAGTTTGGGATTTGCCGATATGGGATATCCCTTGGCTAAGCGGGTTTGTTTCAAGCCCAAACAGTTCCTTTTAAACTATCAAGTTGAGAAGAGTGGTAATGTATTGAGCTTTCAACTTTCGTTTGAAAAAGATAAAAAGTCTGGTGATACCTATGTGCTGGTGTATTATGACGCTATTTTTCAACGGAACAAGCCATTTGAAGGAACTGTAAACGGTGTAGACGTGTCGTTGCTCTCACAGCAAATGTCGGAGCTTGACTGGACAAAAGCGTTTGATTTCAACGAAAAGAAGCCACTAACGGGTAGCGACAAAAACGCCTTTGAGAAGGAGTTAAAGATAGCATCAATCATTGACGCTCTAATGGCTTTGGAAGCGACTACCGAAGGACGGCTTGCGGGATCAGTTTTGAAGCAGGAACACTGGCAGGGAACTGCTTACAATCAAATATACGGCCACATTTCAATTCCGAAAAGCAAGGCTGAAGTAAGCCAGCGATTCTACATATTGGAAGGTCAGCCAAGTATTTCTGTTGATGAAGCTTGCCGCTATCTGCAAAATCGATGGCTTGAAAAGGAGATGCTGGCAAAGAAGAAACAAGCCGACGGTTCAGAGAACAACGATACCGAAAGCAACGGTCATGGAACCGGGCTTCTGCGTAAAAAGCGCAAAAGAAAAGCAAGAACATCTAAACAATAATGCAAAGAAGTGATATGCTATGGAACTCTTTTCGTTTCTAACAACCTGTTACAAGCAAATGTCGGAAGATGCCCGAATCAGTGCTACGCACATCAGCCTTTACATGGCTCTCACGCAAGAGTGGAATTTAAAGGGTGGCAAGAATCCCTTTCCAATCAACCGTGAGACAATTATGAAGGCTGCGAAAATCAATGCACGGTTCACCTACAACAAATGCATCAACAACTTGCAGGAGTATGGGTACATAAAATATTTACCCTCTTCCAATTCGTTCAGACAAAGTATAATTTATTTAAAATCCATCCAGTAAGATTCTATGGAGACGTTGTTCATCCCAACCGAGACAGACATTAAGCGATGGGTAAAGGAGGCCATGCAGGAGTATATGGCTGAGCATACAACAGCACAAAACAATGACCAGAGTGAACAGGACTTGTTCAATCGGAAGGAGATTGCCAAGTTCTTACGGGTTTCGTTAGTCACTTTAACTGACTGGATGAAGCGGGGACTGCCTTCCCACAAGCAAGGTGGTAAGATATATTTTGATAAAAAGGAGGTATTAGATTACATCAAGGAGAAGAAGATGCGGCAGTGTGGAGTAGGCTCCAAACTGCGTCATCTACGGCAAGAAATCGCATGAGCGGAAATTGTGAAAAGCCTGAAGAAATTCAGGCTTTTTTGTCAATGGAGTTGCCAAAATCTTTAGGAGAAATCGTAACTTTAATCACCAGTTCTTTCACATCATAATATCAATGTTGGTTGCAAAGCCTTTCATTCTATTACGGGTCATTTGTTTGCAAATTGTTTGCAAATGGCTACTAAGGAATGTTTTGACAATTGGCTTCAACGTCAAAGCGACGTCCAAACAGACGCAGAACACAGCTTTAAGAAGAAGGAGATTGGTTCATTTTAAAAAACTAATCTGTTTGCAACAAATTGAAAACCAGTGTTTATATTGAAAAGGAGACTACGTTGAGAAAGGGTAGCAAAAGAAAAAGGCAACCTTTTCAAGTTGCCTTTTCAGAGTGACCGCGTCAGGATTCAAACCTGAAACCTTCTGATCCGTAGTCAGATGCTCTATTCAGTTGAGCTACGCAGCCATTTGCGGGATGCAAAAATAAGGGAAAATGGTTTTGACTGCCAAATCTTTATCAAAAAAATTCCTTGCGCAGTGCAAGGAATTTTTTTATTCGCCTTCTTTTCGCATTTGCTGTTTCAACTTCTCCAGCTTTTGCTGCGTTGCTTTATCGCTCAGCGCTTTTACAGCTTTGTGCTTGGTGGTTGTTTTCTTTTGCACTTTTTTGGCAGGCACTGTGGTTTGTGCCTGAACAGATGCACCGATGGTAAACAGCGCAAAGCAAATGATCAATAGTTTTTTCATATCCTAATTTCTTGTTTACAGGTTTGTCTTTTAAAAATAAGTGATTGTAGCAAACCGGCCTAATAATGCCAGCGCACAAATGCTTCCATGGCGGCGTAGTGAGTAAGACCCAGCTGTGCATACAGGTTAGCCGTGTTGGCATTCCGCTCTTCGGCACGCTGCCAAAACTCGCGGCTGTCGCTGCCCTGGAAAGGCACCATGTCTTTTTGCGACTGGTGAATAAAAATGCCATAACGTTTTTGTCGCACCTGGTCGGGACTCATGGGCACGGCCATTTCAATTTCCGAAATATCCCATTCCTGCCAGGCGCCTTTGTACAGCCACAACCAGCAATCGTTGATCCACTCATCGCCGTCTGCTTTAATGCGTTTCAGTGCTTCAAAAATTACATCAAGGCAAACCTTGTGTGTGCCATGCGGATCGGCAAGATCACCGGCGGCAAATACTTGTTGCGGTTTTACTTCACGAAGGAGGTCAACCGTTATCTGTATATCCTTTTCACCCATTGGCGCTTTTTCAATGGTGCCTGTTTCGTAAAACGGAAGGTTGAGAAAATGAATGCCTTCTTCTTTAATACCAACATAGCGACAGGTTGCTTTTGCTTCACCACGACGAATCAATCCTTTGATTGAACGGATCAACGCCGTATCAATCTGGTTCGATTTTTTGCTGGCAAGATATTGCCGCACTTCTTCAAAAACTTTTTCTGTTTTATCGTTGTTGCTGCCAATGATGTCTTCAAAGCCAACGGCGAAATCTAAAAAGCGGGTGACAAATTCATCCGTCACGGCAATGTTGCCGGATGTTTGGTAAGCCACATGCACTTCATGCCCCTGGTCGTGCAGGCGTTGAAATGTGCCACCCATGCTGATAATGTCGTCATCGGGGTGGGGGGAGAAGATGATGACTTTTTTTGGATAAGGTTCGGAGCGTTCGGGGTGACCAGGAATGTAAGCATTGGGTTTGCCACCGGGCCAGCCCGTAATGCTGTCGCGAAGCATGTAATACACCTTCAGGTTGATTTCGTAGGCATCGCCTTCTTCCACCAACAGTTCGCCTAAGCCCGCTTCGTTGTAATCATTATTGGTTAACGAAAGAACGGGCTTTCCTAACTGTAGCGCCATGTTCACCACGGCTTTTTTTATCAGCTTGGATGTCCACTCAATATCACCGGTAAGCCAGGGCGATTTGTAGCGGGTGAGTTGCGATGCAGCGGCTTCGTCAAGCACAAATGTGCAGTCGTTGTGTTGCTGCAGCAAACTGGCAGGAACGCTTTCTGTTACGTTTCCTTCCACTGCTTTTTGCACAACATCGGCCTTGCCTTGTCCCCAGGCCAGCAGGATGATTTTTTTTGCTTTCAGGATAGCGCCAATGCCCATCGTAATGGCCAGTCGGGGAACTTCCGAAATATTGGCAAACTCGTATGCGTTGGCAAGACGGGTAGAGTTCTCCAAATTAATCAACCGTGTTTTGGAATAGATGCTGGAGCCCGGCTCGTTAAACCCGATGTGGCCATTGTTGCCTATGCCCAGCACCTGCAAATCAATGCCACCGGCTTCTTCCATCTTGCGTTCGTATTCAGCAGCGTGTGCCTTTACTTCTTCTTTCGGAAGTTGCCCGTTGGGAATGTGAATGTTTTGCGGATCGATATCAACCTGCTGAAACAGGTGACGCTGCATGTAGGCATTGTAACTCTGGAAAGCATCGTTGTCAATCGGATAATATTCATCGAGGTTGAAGGTGACCACATTCTTAAAACTCAGTCCTTCTTCTTTGTGCATGCGCACCAATTCGGTATACAAAGTTTTTGGGGTAGAACCCGTTGCCAGGCCAAGCACACAGCGTTCGTTCTTTGCCTGCTTATCACGAATCAGCCGCGCAATTTCCTGCGCCGCATAATGCGAGCCTTCGTGAAGGGTGGGGAAGATCTGTACGGGAATTCTTTCAAATGCGTCGATGAGGTTGATTTCAGTTGTTTGGGTTTGCATGAACAATCACTCTTTGGTGGCGATAAAGATAAGAGGGAAAATGTTGGCAGTATTTCAACATATTTGAAAAAGCCCTGCAAAATGCAGGGCTTTTTATTAATCGTTTTTTACATTTTTCCGGTCGCTGCGGTGCTCTTTCCGGTTGTGTGTTACGTCCTGTCCTTTGTCGTCCTGCTCCAGGTTGCTTCTGCTGTCAATGTCGTCCTTGTTTTGCGGACGCGGAATATGACTGTTGGGCAGGGTTTTGTTTTGCCGGGTTGAATTATCTCTGCTGTGTTTCATGGTTAAGTGTTTTTGTTAGAGGTCGAAAAATCATACCATTCCCCAACTTGCCCCGCAGGGAATTTTTTAGAGGTTGCGTGAAATGTATTTCGCACAGGGAATAGGAGCGAAGGAGGGATTTATTTTTCTCCTTTCCTGCTTCACTCTGTGCAAAACTCTCTCGTAAGCAAAGTAGTTACTTCAATTGCTAATGTCGAAACAGGCTCAATTGAGGCCGTTTAAGAAGCTGCAATAAGTTCCTGTGCCACCGTTCTTCCGCTTTGCAGCGCCGCTTCCACCGTGCCAATCTCGGGGCCGTTGTGCAGACCTTCACCCGCAAAATAGAGGGTGTTGTCAACCGGTTGCAGTATCTCTTTCATGTAAGCTTCGCCGTTGATGACGGCATAAGAATAAGCCCCTTCAAAATACGGGTCGGCCGACCAGTTATAGAGATTTTTTTCCTGTAACAATTGATGGAGAAATATCGCATCCTTGCCAAAGACGGCGCCCAGCGAATGAAGTCCTTTGGCCAGCAACGACTCTTCGTCAAGTGATGAGAGAGCCTTTGCTTTTGGTCCGCCAAGCCAACCGGTAAGTAGCGGTAAGTCTTTTGGTTGCCGGGTCCACCAGGTTGGGATCGTCTCTTCTGAAAATAAAAAATTCAGTCTAGTTAGATCATTGTTTGCCGTATGCTCTTTTTCTTTCCAGAAAGCTTTTTCAAACACGAAGTTTGTTTTCACTACGTGTCCGTAACCGAGCATTTTTGCTGCCTCCGTTTTTTTGTCAAGAGAAGGAGAGAAGGTGATGCCTTCTTTTTGCAGCACCCCAATAGAAATCGTTACCAATGCTTTTGCCGCAGAAAACGAAGCGCTGGTTGTGATGGCTTCTACCTTTCCGGCCTGCCAGTTCATTTGCAACACCGGCTGGCCAAAGAAAGATTCAACGCCTTTCTTTTTACATTCTCTTTCCAGGTAACCTACCAACTCCGCGTAGCCACCCTCTAATCGGTATTGCTCTTCATCGCCTTCAGTCAGTTCTTCCCGCATGGCAAACAGGCTGGCCTTGCTGATGTCGGCCGCGTAGTAACCTTCCACGTAATTCTGTAAGGAGAAACGCAGTTCCTCGTATTCATCGCCGGCCAGGTGATTCTCCAAAAACTCTTTCACCGACATATCATGCGGCAGGTCTTTCCACTTTTTTTGAAGGACGGAATAATCTTCGATAAAATCTTCCTGCTTTTGCAGTTGGCCCTCTTTGTGTTGCCAGATGCTGCCTTTCACTTCGTACATCAGGATGGCCGCTTTCTGCGCCAGCTCTTTTGTAATGGGTAGATTGCCGTGCACAAATTCGGCGCCCAGCTCAATGGGAAGGCCTTGCGCTGAATAAATGGTTTTCATTCTGCCACCGGCTTTTTCGCCTGCTTCCAGCACCGCCACTTTTCTGCCGGCAAGGGCTAACTCCAAGGCCGCTATGAGGCCTGCGGCGCCGGCGCCAACTACCAAAACATCGTATGTCTGCATAAATTTCTTCTTTGCGTGTAAAACGGTCGTTGCAGAAAAGCAAAAGAGATACCACGAGGTATCTCTTTATCGTTGATTTTGGTTGCGGCCTTACCCGGCCATTTCGTTTCTTATTTTTTCCCGCATTTCAATTTCCCGTTGCTTCGATTCAAACTCGCGGTTGCGTTCCCATTCTTTCTTTTCCATGGCGTACGAGCCAATCAGTCCTAAACCGCCGCCAATGGCCAGCAAGCTGAAATAAATAGCGGCAGGGTTGTGCGGACGGGTAATGTTGTGGTCAATAATATAAGCCAGCAGTAGCCCAAGTCCGGCACCGGCCAACAGCAAACCAATCTTCAGGCTGCGGAAAGGAGCCGGCAGGTTAGCGTGGCGTTTAGGATTCATGCCTTTTTCTATCATGGCCATATTTTCTCTTGTACGCAGGTACACAATGCCAAAGATCATGGCGAAGCCGCCGGCGAACATGGTAATCGGGATTAAGATTTCTGGACCTTCCATAAAGTAATTTTTTATTGTTAGTGATGATTGTTTGTTTCCAGCCTTTTCGTGGCTTCAAACCATCTGACGACATACATTTAACCCAGGTTACAGATTGTTTGAAATATTTTTTAAGAACTGGTTTCAAAGCATCTGACGACGGCTGATCACACGAGGTTACAGGAAATCCCAAAATAGCGAACTTCTTTCTTACTGTAACTAAGAAAGACGATTAGTTGGTAGTTTGCAATTAGCAATAAACAACTATATCATCGTATTTCTGCTCCAGACAAAAGATAGCCAACATTCCCTTTGCAAGCCGGCAACCAGCGTAACAGCAGAGAAACCTGGCCTTGTGAAACACCAACGCTAAACTCAAAACCCCAAACTCCAAACTTTTTTGTAACCTCGCTTCATCAACCGGCGTCTTACTGACTGTACATGCACACCGAAACTCCCGATACCGAACTGATACAACTGGTCCTCCGTGGCAACGAGGCGATGTATGCGCAATTGGTAGAGCGTTACCAGAACTTTGTGTTCACCATTGTGCTACGCTATGTAAAAAGCCGGGAAGATGCGGAAGAAGTAGCGCAGGATGTGTTTGTTAAAGCCTACCGGTCGCTCGCCGATTTTAAAGGCGCTTCAAAATTCAGCACCTGGCTTTATACGGTTGCCACCACCAGTTGTTTGAGCTTTATGCGGAAGAAAAAAGTGGAAGTGCAGTCGCTGGACAATGAGAATGTTTTTGCCTCTGCGGATAACATTGACGGCGGAATGAGCGCCAACCAGGTTGAACAAAAAAGCAAAGTGGCGATGGTGAACCAGGCCATTAAACTTTTAAGTCCGGACGATGCGCAGGTGATTACGCTTTTTTACAAAGGCGAGCAAACACTGGAAGAAATTGCCCGCATTATGGGCAAAGAGACGAACACCATTAAAGTGCAGTTACACCGGGCCCGGACACGGTTGAAGGAAAAAATGCAAAAGCATTTCCCGGCAGAAGTGCGGGATATTTATTAAACCATAAAACAGCAAACGATGAAAACTGAAAATGAGTTTCAGACGCCGAATGAAGAAGAAATGGAGGCCCGCCTTTGGGCTTACATCGATGGGCTGAGCGAAGAGTCGCCGGTGATTGAACGATTGTTGGCTGAAAACCGTGCCTGGCGGGAAAAGTATGCCGAACTGCTGGAAGTGCACCAAATGGTTTTGGGGCTAGAACTGGAGCAGCCCTCGATGCGGTTTACCAAATCGGTGATGGAAGAAATTGCCCGCCACCAGATTGCGCCGGCGGCGAAGGAATACATTAACAAAAAAATCATCTGGGGGCTGGCAGCCTTCTTTTTAACCATGATTGTTGGCTTCCTGGGTTATGGCATTGCGCAAATCGATTGGTCGGAAGCCGGAAGTACGGCAAGCCCGTTTGGCGTTGACCTGGGTGCGGTTGATTATTCCAAGATGTTCAATAACACGCTTGTCAATATGTTTATGGGGGTGAATGTTATCCTCGGGCTTCTTTTGCTCGATCGCTACCTGAATATGAAACGAAAGAAAATGATGGATTTTGAATAAGCAAAAAGCTCTCCGGGGAGAGCTTTTTAATTGTTGGATGCGTAGCTGCAGTCTTTTTCGGCGTAGTCAAAAATTTCTTTCGGCGCTTTGTATTCTTTCCACCAGCATCCCCAGGGCACATCGGTTGGCCCGATGGTGAACACCAACAGCTTCCATCTCCCTGCTACTTTTTTCAACAGCGCATTGGTGTTGTCGCCGTCAAAAAGGCCAGCTTCTACTTCGTCCTTGTAAGCGGTTTTCGTAAAATCAATCGATTTTCCTTCCCCGTTTTTTACCTGCCCAACAAAATAGGCAAAACCTTCTTTCAGCATAAGCTGCTTTACTACCAGTTGCGGTTTCAGGCGAAGCTGTGGTTGCAGTCCTTTCTTCAATGCTTCCAAAAGTGCCTTTCTCTCCGGGTTGGAAAGCGATTTGGAAAGATCTTGTTTCATCTTTTGCGCACCCGCAAGCTGAAAGGTTAAAACAAAAAGAAGAGAGCAGAAAAATTTCATGACACAAATAAACGTCTTTCCGAATATGAAGCGAAAATCGGCAACGTAAGCGGTTATCTTGCGTTTGCAACCGGACTGTTAATAAAGGTTAACCAATTGCAACTCTTTTCTTGCGGGTAAGGTCTCCTTTAGTAATTTCCGAGCTTTATTTTTTCTCCTGAGTTGAATTCTCAAACATTTAAAAAATTGCCAATGAACCGTCGCATTGCCGTTGCCATGGCAACGGGTATTCTCTTTTCTAGTGCCGTTGGGTTTGCACAAACCACACCACCACCAACACCAGCAGGTGGAGCCACACCGGCCGGGTTTCCCGGGATGAACCGCTCCTCCAGCAGCAGTCCAAAGCCCTACAACGAAGTCATTACCGCGAAAGCCAAAACCGACAAAGGTCTGTTTACCACGCACAAGGTTGATGATAAGTTTTATTTTGAAATTCCGGATGAATTACTGGGACGTGAGATTCTTGTAGTAAACCGTATTTCCAAAGCACCGGCGGGCCCGCGTGCCGGCTTTACCGGTTATGCCGGCGACCAGATTGGCGAAAACGTAATTACGTTTGAAAAAGGTCCAAACAACAAAATTTTCCTGCGCAGCAGCTCCTTCTCCGAAGCGGGCCGCGACTCTTCGGGTATGTACCAGGCGGTACGCAACTCTAACCTGTCGCCCATTGCTGCTTCGTTCAGCGTCGCTTCTTACCGGACCGACTCTTCCACCAGGGCAAAGAGCACGGTAATTGACATGACTGACTATTTCATGGGCGACAACGACATTCTTTTCTTTGAATCAAGAGTAAAAAGAAGCCTGGGTTTAAGCGCCTACCAGCGTGATAACTCGTACATCACCGACCTGCGTTCTTTCCCGAACAACATTGAGGTGAAAACAGTGAAAACCTACATGCGCAACCCAACGCCAAGCGGTGCTGGTGGTGCTCCTACCATTTCTTTGGGTGGTGCAAGCGCCGGTTCTCCTTCTACATTTGAGCTGAACTCTTCGCTCATTCTTTTGCCGAAAACAGCCATGAAGCCGCGTTACTTCGATCCGCGTGTTGGTTATTTTGCTACTTCTTATACCGACTACGATGCGAACCCGCAGGGTATTGAGCGCATTCGCATGGTTACCCGCTGGAAGCTGGAGCCAAAAGCAGAAGACGTAGAAAAATACAAGCGTGGCGAACTGGTTGAGCCGCAAAAGCCAATTGTTTACTACATCGATCCGGCTACGCCGAAGAAATGGATTCCCTACCTGATTCAGGGTGTAAACGACTGGCAGAAAGCATTTGAAAAAGCCGGTTTCAAAAATGCCATCATGGCTAAAATGGCGCCAACAAACGACCCTAGCTGGAGCCTGGAAGGTGCCGGTTATTCCGCCATTGTTTACAAGCCTTCTGATGTGGCAAACGCCAGCGGTCCCCACGTACACGATCCAAGAAGCGGTGAGATCCTGGAGTCGCACATTAACTGGTACCACAACGTAATGAACCTGCTCCGCGACTGGTACTTTATTCAAACAGCAGCGGTTGACCCCCGTGCCCGCCAAATGATGTTCCCTGATTCACTGATGGGAGAGTTGATCCGTTTCGTGTCTTCGCACGAAGTTGGTCACACACTGGGCCTGCGTCACAACTACGGATCTTCTTCTACCGTACCGGTAGAAAACCTGCGCAACAAAGCATGGGTTGAGGCCAACGGTCACACACCATCGATTATGGACTATGCCCGCTTTAACTACGTGGCACAGCCCGAAGACAACATCTCTGAAAAAGGTTTGTTCCCCCGCATTGGCGACTACGACATGTGGGCCATTGAGTGGGGTTACAAATGGATGCCGGAGTACAGAACCGCAGAAGAAGAAAGAGTAGCACTGAACAAGCTGACCATGGAGCGTTTAAAGAACAAGCGTCTTTGGTTTGGTACAGAATCTGACCCTGATGATCCGCGTGGACAAAACGAAGACCTGGGTGATGATGCAATGAAAGCAAGTGCTTACGGCATTAAAAACCTGCAGCGCATTACCGTTAAGCTGCCTGAGTGGACAGCCGAAGCAAACAAAGATTACTCGAGCCTGAGCCAGATGTACGGACAAGTGGTAACACAGTTTAACCGCTACATGGGCCACGTTGCCAAAAACGTTGGTGGTATTCAAACCACGCCAAAAATGCGTGAAGAAGGCGGCGTAGTGGTTGAGTTTACGCCGAAGGCAAAGCAAAAACAAGCCATCCAGTTTTTACAGGAAAACCTGTTTGCAACGCCAAACTGGCTTATTCAGAAGAATATTGCTGAACTGACCGGCACAAACGCCATGACCACCATCAGCGGTGTGCAGAACAATGTGCTGAACCGTTTGCTGAGCAATACCACGTTCAACAAATTGTTCCGCTACGAAGCCAGTGGCGAAGCAAACGCTTACACGGCGACTGATATGGTAACCGATCTGCGCAAAGGCATCTGGAGCGAACTGGCTTCCCGCAAGGCCATTGACATTTACAGGAGAAACCTGCAGAAGGTATTTGTTGAGCGTTTGATTGGCAACCTGAAGGAAGCACCTGAAGTGCCTGCCGCACTGGCTGCCTTTGGTGTAAGCGCTGCCAACTACAGCAAAACTACCGATGCCATTTCTGTTGCAAAAGCACAATTGCGTACTTTGCAGGCCGAAATTCGTGCGGGCCTGCCAGCGTACAAAGACGCTGCCAGCCGTGCCCACCTGCAAGACGTAAACGACCGGATTACAGAAGTGCTGAATCCGTCGAAATAAGATTTGCTATATGTTCTAATCGGAAAGCCTTCCCGCTGATGCGGGAGGGCTTTTTTTATGGGATTGTTTCACTGAGTTTGTTTTGTCGCTGTTAAACCAATTTGGGGCTGGGAGCCATAAATTCTGTTTACAGAATGTTTACACCGTTGTTGTTTCGGTTTGCTTATGCGCAGCGGCACACCAACAACTGCCGAAAAGAGATTCTCCCTCCAGCTTCCGGCAATCACCGCGGCGTCTCCGGCAAGCCTGGCGAGATTAACGGAAGCTTCACCAGGATTGCCGGCGAGCCTGCCGTTGTTTCCGCCAGGCTCAACTTGTTTACCGGTGAGCCTTCCGGCATTCTCTTTTTAGCCGGCGGCATTACCGGTGAGGCCTCCGTTGTTATCGTTTGGTCTGTCTTTGGTGCTTTTTTTGAGTGCGGTGCAAATATCTCCGTAGTCTGTTCTTCGGAAAGGCAACTACCGGAATATCCAAAAGAAACACTTCTGCTGCCTGCAAATAGCCAGGTGCTTTTCTATATAAGGCTTGGGCAGTTGCGTTTCTTTGTTATTGAAATTGCGCTTTCTGCCTGTGAGTGTAAATTGAATAACAAAAGAAACGCGGGTGTAAGTTTTTGTTTTTGAAGAAAATGCGTATTTTGAATACAAAAAAGCGCAACTGGAAAGATGTGCAAAATTACTGTTGGCAGTCACCCTGTCGGACACACCAAACTAATTCATGCAGACACTTTTTCTTCCAGACATAATTCATATTGACTTTCACGACAAGGACGGCAATGCTTTGCGACAAGAAAACATCTTAATAGGCATCCACACTTTTGCGACACACAAAAACAACATTAATCTGTCACCTTTCTTAAGTGACAAAGACGGACACATCACCATTACCAAAGAACAGTTACAAAACCGAGCAGACAATTTTATTTCTTACGGCATTATGGACTATGGTTCGCTTGACAGTGCAAAGCCAGACATTCAAATCTTCTTTTGGGGCAACGACAGCATTGACAGGTATATGCATTATTGGAAGATGATTTTGAAAAACAAAAAAGATAGGCAGCAATATGAAATGTGGGGCGATATCATGGGAAAGTTTGCGAGGCAATCAGCAGAGTTAGAAATCAGAGAACGAGAAGAATTGCATCTTTTTGAAACTTGTTTCAACAGGACAACAAAGCAACGACAAGACATCATATTGGTTAATGATACTTGGGACACACCAATGAGAGAGAGAAACTATATAATAATTCTTTCGGTATGACACAGAAGGGCTTACTGCCAACATGGAGCTTTGTGCAAGTGGGGCACGACGTTGTTACTTCGGCTATGTGCAAGCATCGGCTAAAGTTCCATCGTTACGAACAACATTCGACACCAAAACAAACAATGAACTAATATTTATAAATTGAGCAGCGGTTATGGGCAGACGGAATACTATTTCCCCACCTTCCTTTAGTTTCACCTCTCCATGATTTCTAAGTACTTCTATCACCGTATTAAGTTGTATATTTTATAGTCAACACTATTTCAAACAATCCAGGCTGTCTGGGCGCATTAACATGCCTTAAGGGTAATCTAGACCCATT
>DATKHJ010000417.1:0-3219 GCA_035510335.1 Flavisolibacter sp.
CGAACAACATGCCACCGAGGGCCGCTGTGCCAATGGTGCGGTTGCCCAATGCACCCGGGCCGTGTGCCAATACAAGCGGAATGAGTCCAGCGATAAACGCAAACGAGGTCATTAAAATGGGACGAAAACGAATCACTGCGCCCTGCATGGCTGCCCTGAAAACCCTTTCTCCCGAACGGTGCCGCTGCACGGCAAACTCCACGATCAGTACAGCGTTTTTTCCCAACAATCCAATGAGCATAACCAAGGCCACCTGCGCATAAATGTTGTTCTCCAATCCCATTATTTTTAATAAAAAGAAAGAACCAAACACGCCTGCCGGAAGCGAAAGAATAACGGCCAGGGGTAGAATAAAACTTTCGTATTGCGCCGCGAGGATCATGTACACAAACGCCAAGCAAATAAGGAAGATGTAAACCGCTTCATTTCCTCTTGCCACTTCATCGGCCGAGATGCCTGCCCAATCAATACCAAAACCACGTGGCAATGTTTTCTGCGCTACTTCTTTCACGGCATTGATGGCAGCGCCGCTGCTGTAGCCGGATGCGGCCGCACCACTGATCTCCGCCGCGTTGTACATGTTGTGCCGTGTGATTTCAGAAAGGCCATACACTTTTTCCATTTTCATAAAGGCGGAAAAAGGTACCATCTCTTCTTTGTTGTTCTTCACATACAACTTTAAGATGTCTTCGGGCAAGGCACGGTATTCCGGTGAAGCCTGCACCATCACTTTGTACTGTCTTCCGTACTGGATAAAACTTGTTTCGTAATTGCTTCCTACCAGCGTAGAAAGTGTGTTCATCGCATTTTCGATCGTTACTCCTTTTTGCTGCGCAATGTCGTTGTCGATGCGCAGCATGTACTGCGGAAATGACGCACTGTAAAATGTAAACACCGATGACAACTCGGGACGCTTGCTTAGTTCCTTTACAAAGTCACGGCTCACGCTTTCCATTTTGTGATAATCGCCACTGCCGGCTTTGTCGAGCAGTCGCAATTCAAAACCACCGGCGGCACCATAGCCCGGAACAGCAGGTGGTGGAAAAAACTCAATGGTAGCACCGGTGATCTCCTGCGCTTTTTCTTCCAGTTCTTCCATGATCTGTTGCAAGGAGTGTTTGCGGTCTTCCCAGCTTTTTAAATTCACCAGGCAAGTACCGGAGTTGGCGCCTGTCCCCTCGGTCAAAATTTCGTAACCGGCAAGGGAAGAAACCGACTGCACACCATCAATGCCTTCTGCAATTTTCTGCAGTTCTTCTGCAACCTGGTTGGTGCGTTCCAGCGAGGATCCCGGTGGCGTTTGAATCACAGCATAAAACATTCCCTGGTCTTCGTTCGGGATAAAGCCGGTGGGCAACGTGGTGCTCATAAAGAAAGTACCCACGCAAAAAATAACCAGCAGTCCAAACGTAATCACTCGTCGCGAAACAATGGCACGCAAAACACGCTGGTATCTTCCGGTCAGACGGTTAAAGCCGTTGTTGAAGCCATCGAGAAAACGAACCATTACCGTTGTTTTCCGCGGCTTGCCGTGGTTGTTCTTTAAGATCATGGCGCAGAGCGCCGGTGTAAGTGTAAGCGCTACTAAACCTGAAAGAATAATGGCTGTTGCCATGGTGATGGAGAACTGACGATAGAACGTTCCCACAGGCCCTGACATAAACGCCACCGGGATAAATACCGCCGCCATCAAAAACGTAATGGCTATTACCGCGCCGCTGATCTCGTGCATGGCCTGCTTCGTTGCCTTGTACGGTGAGAGATGTTTTTCTTCCATCTTGGCGTGAACGGCTTCAATTACAACAATGGCATCATCTACCACAATACCAATGGCCAACACCAGCGCAAAAAGCGTAATGAGATTAAGCGTAATGCCAAAGAACTGCATAAAGAAAAACGTGCCGACCAACGAAACCGGAACGGCAATGGCGGGAATGAGCGTTGACCGCCAGTCGCCGAGAAACAGGAAAACTACCAGGCCCACAAGTATAAAAGCTTCCACCAACGTGTGAATCACTTTATCAATCGACGCATCCAGAAACTTTGATACATCGTAGCTGATCTCGTAGTTCATGCCCTTAGGAAACGAAGAGGCCTTAATCTCTTTCATTTTTTCTTTTACCGCTTCAATTACCTGGCTAGCATTACTGCCGTACGATTGCTTTACCACGATGGCTGCCGACGGCTTCCCGTTGAGAGTTGAATAGAGATCGTACATGGAACTGCCAAACTCGATGTTGGCCACATCTTTCAGCCGCAGCAGTTCACCCTCTGCACTCGACCGCACAACAATGTTTTCGTATTGCTCTTTGGTGTTAAAGCGGCCGGAATATTTCAATACGTATTCAAAGGCCTGCGAACGTTTGCCGGAGGCTTCGCCCGTCTTCCCGGGTGAAGCTTCAAGGCTTTGTTCTTCTAATGATTTCATTAATTCTTCTGCCGATATCTTGTAGGCCAGCATGCGGTCTGGCTTTAGCCAAATGCGCATGGCATATTCGCGGTTACCCAAAATGTCGGCATAGCCAACACCGTTTACCCGCTTCAGTTCGGATAGAATGTTGATGTCGGCGAAATTGAAAAGAAACTTCTGGTCGGCGTCTTTCTCATCGCTGTACAGGTTTATGTACATCAGCATGTTCGATTCTTCACGGGTGATCTTTACCCCTTCGCGAATTACCAGCGGCGGCAGTTTGTTGGTGACCGATGCCACGCGGTTTTGTACGTTTACCGCGGCCAGGTTTGGATCGGTACCCAAATTAAATATGACCTGGATGGTGGCCTCACCATCGTTGCCGGCATCGGAGGCCATGTACTTCATGCCCGGCACGCCATTGATGGCTCGTTCCAGTGGAATTAATACAGCTTTGGTCATGAGTTCGCCGTTGGCGCCGGGATAAGCAACGGTAACGTTCACCTTTGGTGGCGAAATGGAAGGAAACTGTGTGACCGGCAGGTGCAGTACCGCCAACACGCCCAGGAAAACGATCATGATCGAAATGACAATAGACAACACCGGCCGGTGTATAAACTTGTTGAACATGGATAAATGTTTTAAAAATGGAATGCTTTATTCGGTGTATAATTTCAGGCGGGAGATGACCTCTTTGGGGGCAACAAACTGCGGCTCCACCTTGTCGTCTTCTTTTACTTTTTGTATGCCTTCCAGCAAGATGTGATCATCCTGCGAAAGCCCACCAGAAATTACATATAGGTCTGGCA